>NZ_JACJPP010000013.1:0-300000 GCF_014696135.1 Nodosilinea sp. FACHB-141
TCCACCTACGGCCATGAAGGCGCAGGGGAACAGCAAAAGGCCCGACCACCCAATAAACACAAAGCGATCGCGCTTTAGCCAGTCGTCAAGGACGTCGAACCATCCTCGCTCGGCTTGCGCGCGTCCCATTGCTATGGTCATACGCTAATCTCCGTAACTATCTAACAACAAGGTATATACACGGAAGATGATGCCGCTACTTCTAACTCGTCGACAGGTGATTTACTAGGTCAGTCACCTATCCGCGAATTATGAGTAGTGTTTACTATTCTTTACCGTACGTATCATTATAAGGCGTATTTTTAGGAGAGCCCATTGGGGAACCCAGATTATCTTTGTATTTCAACAGTTCTAATAAGTATTTTTGCTTACCTTTTGAGGAAGGAATTTAGGTTGTTCTAGTTCAAGTTTATTCTTTTAGAGTGTTGTAGCTTCGCCTAGGTGTTAAAGGGACAAGCGGCATCTCTTAACTCTATTCGGAGCCATGGCTGTCCGATGCTAGACAGCAAGCTACTAGACATCATCTACACAGGTAGCTCTTTACTCCCGTCAGAGCTGTAGTTGTCGAGTAGGAACCTTTACACTTTATATATAGATAGGCAAACCTAGTTCAAGCCACCTGCGTCTCTAAAAATTCTGTTTACTGAGTAGTAGTCAACCATGTTCACGATCGAGTTAACGCTGAAACATACGCCAATGCCCCTCTCCGTGCAAAAGAAGGAACCCAGTGAGGCACAGGCTCTTTTTGGCTCACTTACAGAGAGCCTACGCAACAACAATGGTCATCTAATCGAAATCACCTGCGACCAACAACCTCACAAACGCATTAGCGTCTTGGGTAGCGAGATTGCGGCCGTCCAAATCTTTGAGAAAAGCGGTACGGCTACAGCATCGGGTCGCCCACCAGGATTCTTCTCCTTAAGTAGCGATCAGTAAGCGATCGCTACTTAAGGAGTCAAGATCAATGCCTGGTAACATTGCTTCAGCTCAAGAGCCTAGTGCCATTTGGGTCAATCAGTTGCAGTTTCAATGGCCATCGGGGCTGTCAGTTCTGCAAAACTGCTCGCTCAAGGTGCAGCCGGGTGAGTTCTGCATGCTGCTAGGCAACAATGGTAGTGGCAAGTCAACCTTGCTAAAGATCCTAGGAGGGCTGCTGAAACCTCAAGGGGGAGAGTGGTTGGTTGAAAAGCCCTTGGGCTTCGTCTTTCAGAACCCCGACCACCAGTTGGTAATGCCCACTGTGGGGGCTGATGTAGCGTTTGGCCTAGTGGATGAGCACCTTCCCTTAGCAGAAATTCGCAATCGGGTTGACGATGCATTGTCCGCCATCAATCTGTTGGAACTCAAACGTCGGCCCATTTATGCCCTCAGCGGCGGGCAAAAGCAGCGGGTGGCAATTGCTGGGGCCATTGCCCGACACTGCCAGGTGCTACTGCTAGATGAGCCTACTGCTCTACTGGATCCCGATAGCCAAATTGATTTGGTGAAACGGGTAAGAAATCTGGTTAAAGAGCGGGGGCTAACAGCTTTATGGGTAACCCACAGACTGGTGGAACTTGACTACTGCGATCGCGCTTTTCTACTGGAGGCAGGACGGGTACTGGACGAAGGCGAGCCGGCTCGCCTTAAGCAGCGGTTACAAAGCCAAGTCTAAATGTCTCCAATGGCTGTCTAGGGTTCAACTCTAGGCGGCCATGCTTAATTGGGGGCGGTGATACCAAAGATTCTTGGTAGAATGAGGGCTTGAGTCATTTATTCAGGTTGTTATGGCTAAGCGCTCCCCTTTCGACAGTACGCAGGTTATGCGACGCACCGAAGACCTGATCCGGGCCGCTTCAAACCGCTACCGCATCACGGTACAAGTAGCTAATCGAGCCCAGCGGAGACGCTTCGAAGACTTTGAAAACTATGAAGACCCCAAGATGAAGCCCGTGCTGCGAGCCATCATCGAGATGTCCGATGAGTTGACCCAGCCTGAGATTATTGGCGAGTAGTAACAGCAAGACCGGCCGCGTTCATGGGTGAGCGGTTTACGAAGGAAGGCAATGGGTGGCGGCTCGGCTGGGACGCCACCGCTCCTAAATACTGCGGGCTATTAGCTGGCTCTAATTGGGCTATAGAGTTAACCAAAACCGAGTTTCGTGCCTTTCGACGGCTAGCGATGGAAATAAGTGAAACTATGCAAGCGATTGCCAGCGAACTTATGGACGATGAACGCGTTACCTGTGAAGCAGAAGCCGATCACCTATGGATAGAAGCAGAAGGCTTTCCAGAAGCCTATGGCATACGGTTTATTCTCAAGTCAGGTCGTCAATGCGAAGGTGAGTGGGACGTGGAGGCGACCCAGCAAATGTTGCAGGCCATCTTTCACCTCACGGTGTTTTAAGGGTTTGCTAGAACAGATTGCAACTTTCTCGGATTTCATCTGGCTATGTACCTCCCTGTGTTATTCTAGTTAAGCACGATTAAAAGACCGGGGCGTAGCGCAGCTTGGTAGCGCACCACTTTGGGGTAGTGGGGGTCGTGGGTTCAAATCCCGCCGCTCCGATATACAAAAAGCCTTGCCAGTTGGCAAGGCTTTTTGCTGTCTAGAATTTCCAGTTTTGGTCTGCCTATCTCTACAGGAGACCTAAGCGGTACACCCTAGAACGGGAAAGCCGTAGATAGTCTCGGACAGACTACCTACGGCGATCGCTCTCGTAACAACTTTAGACTAGGAATCCGGCTTAGACTAGGGATCCGTGCGAAGCTCTTGAGGTTGCAGGTAAGCAATCATTTCGTCGACACCCCGTTGGATGCGTCGGGTGACGGTCATGGGGCTGACGCCGATTTTCTCAGCAACCTCTTTGCGGGACAGACCTTTGAAGAAGACAAACTCAATAGCAGTGCGAGTTTTAGCCTCAAGCTGGTTCAACGCCCGCTGGATTTGTTGACGATCTTCTTCCAAAGCCTGCATGAGTTGATAGTGACTGTCAGGTAGGGTCTCACCTAAGGTGATATTAGAGTCAACCTGCTGGCACACAGTTGCATCAAGGCTGAGGGGAAGGCGATTTTTGTGAGCCATTTTGACTTCGCGCCACTCTTTAACCGGTACACCCAGTGCCTCAGCCATTTCGCTATCGCTGGGGTTGCGGCCTAAAGAGCGCATCAGCTCCATCTGCAATTTTTGAGACTCTTTTTGTAGATCTTGCCAGCGGCGGGGAATCTTAACTGTAGTGCCGCGATCGCGCAGGAAGTGCAGCATCTCACCGCGAATATAGGGTACGGCGAAGGAGCTAAAAGCACAGCCTTGACCAGGGTTAAACCGCTCAATGGCACGAATCAAACCGATGTAGCCAATCTGCTCAAGATCTTCGTAGGGCTCAGAACACTGGTGGCTGACGCGGTGGGCAATTTTGCGCACTAGTCCAGCATTGAGTTGCACCAACCGGTTACGCAGTTGTACAGAGGGAGACTGCTTGTACTGCATCAGCAGTTCCATGCCACGGGAGCGAATTGTCGAAGTTTGAGTAGCCATATCTGCGGGTGTCCTTACGAGAGCGGGTTCGCTGAGAACTGTCCTTATTCTCGGGATTGACACCGATATTCACCATCGTTGATCCACGGTACTCCGGCAGAGGGTCAACGCTAATCTCCGTAATTTTACGGGGCAAGAATCCGTAGTTCGAAGTGCAGCTAAACGCCTTTAATCTAGAGATGATGTTTGGCTGTCATACTGAACTGAACTGATTGGCAATACCTCGAACTCGTTGATCTAAAAGGCCGGAAGAGCCTTCTTTAGCAGCCAAAACCGGGCTAAGCTAGAGGCTGCGTCCAGGACATTACATCTCTTAACATCCCTCCGATTAGATTAATGGCTCTTAAGGCAGTTTTACTCGACTTCAACGGTGTCGTGATTAACGATGAGGCCATCCATGGGCGGTTGATTGAGGAGTTGCTCCTAGAAGAGAATCTTCGACCCAACCCCCAGGATCTGGCGGAATATTGCCTAGGCCGCTCTGATGCCGCTTGTCTCAGTGAGCTACTTACTCGTCAAGGACGAGTGATATCCGAGGGGTACTTAGAAAAATTGCTTGACCGTAAAGCTGCTCGCTACCGAGAAGTACTGACCGCCTTAGATCAACTGCCGCTATATCCAGGCCTCGATGATTTGATTTACCAAATTAGGGCAGCCCAGCTCAAGCTAGCTATTGTATCTGGAGCAAGGCGCGAGGAAATTGAAGCCGTACTGGCGCAGACGGCTTGGGGCAAATATGTGGAGCTGATTGTTTCGTCGGATGATCTGACTATCGGGGTTAGTAAGCCTGCCCCAGATGGATATTTACTCGCCATTGAACGCCTCAATCAGCAGTTTGCCGACTTAGCTCTACAGCCGACAGATTGCCTAGCCATAGAAGATTCCTTCGCTGGTATTGAGGCCGCTAAACGGGCAGGAGTACCCGTACTAGGCGTGGCTCATGTCTACCCGTACCAGATGATTCACCGTCGAGCTACATGGGCGATCGATCATCTCTACGAACTGAGCCTAGACTGGCTGAAACCCTACTACGGATCTGGGCCTGATAGAACCGAACAGGTTTCAGCTTAAATGTGGTCGGTGTTAACGCAGTGGGTAGCTCCGTGACTTAGGATGCCATACAAGAACGTTATCCGCAAAATCCTATCATTCTTGCCTTGAGTCTGCTGTTACTGCACTTCCACAACCGCCATGACACATTCACTTACTACTCCTGACCAGGTTATTCAGCAGTTGAACTGGCGCTATGCTACCAAGCAGTTTGACCCAGGCCGCAAAATTTCTGATGGCACATGGACAGCCCTGGAGCAGAGTCTGGTGCTGTCTCCGTCTTCCTTTGGGCTGCAACCCTGGAAGTTTTTCGTGGTGAGGAACCCGGCCTTGCGTCAGCAGCTGAAAGAACATGCCTGGAGTCAAGCTCAAGTTACCGATGCCTCTCACCTAGTGGTGCTGGCTATTAAGAAAGACGTGGGTACTACGGAGGTTGACCAGTTCGTAGAGCGCATGGCAACGGTGCGCCAGATGCCTGCCGAAACGCTTGATGGCTATGGCAACATGATCAAGGGTTTTTTGGCGGAGCCTCCTTACCCCATCACAATGGACAATTGGGCAACTCGGCAGGTTTATATTGCTTTAGGGTTTTTGATGTACTCTGCGGCCCTCCTCGGGGTCGATACTTGCCCAATGGAAGGCTTTGACCAACATAAGTTTAACGAGCTGCTGCAACTACCCGAGCAGGGCTATTCGGCGGTGGTGCTATGTGCAGTCGGCTATCGTGCCGACGATGACAAATATGCCACCTTACCGAAGGTGCGTTATGCTCCGGAAACCGTACTGGGATACTACGACTAGCCTGGTTTTTTGACTGACTTATAGAGCTGCTAGCTTCTCTAAATAGGGTTTTGCCAGGTAGAAGCTGGCAATAGATTTAGCGTCTACCGCTTCCCCAGCCAAAATTGCTTTCTCGAGCTGGGCAGGGGTAAGCCGCACGACTTCGATATCTTCATCGTCATCGGCGTCAGGAGGCAACTCAATGGCATCTAGGTCAGTTGCTAGAAATGCATAGATAATTTCATCTGAATAGCCAGGGGCCAAAGGAAAGTTGCCAATGGGTAGCCAGGTTTGAGCGCTGTGGCCAATTTCTTCTTGGATCTCTCGACGAATGGTTTCGGCAGGGGATTCATCAGCCTCGATTGTGCCGGCTGGAAACTCTAGCAGTCGCCCAAGCACCGCGAAGCGATACTGACGCACCATAATTAACTCACCACTGGCGGTTACAGGTACAGCTAAGGCCCCGCCAGGATGGCGAATGCATTCCCAGTCGCCTTCTGCTCGGTTTGGCAGGCGCAGGCGATTGACCTCAAAGTTGAACTTGCGACCCTCATAAAACAAGCGCTGCTTGAGCAGTTGAGGAGGCTCTTGACCCAAAGGCATAGGTAACGGCGAAGAAAGGGCGCAGGCGGTCAACCTATTGTAGCGGGCTGAGAGCGCGTAGATTAAGTGAAGCCGCCGATTGGGCCAAGTGGCTGAACTCCAGTAGGGTCAACAGCCTGACGTAGGGAGCGTATCGATTGACCGCTGACAGGATCGCGCCAGTGAGGAGCAATCTCGGCTAGAGGGATAAGTACGAAGGCGCGCTCCCGCAGGCGGGGGTGGGGAACTTGTAAGGCTGGTTCGGTGATAATTGACTGGCCGTAGAACAGCAAATCGAGGTCAAGGGTGCGTGGGCCCCACCGCTCACGACGCACTCGACCGAAGTGCTGTTCTATGACTAGTAGCTGAGTGAGTAGGTCTTGGGCTGAGAGGGAGGTCTCGAGTAGAGCACAGGCATTTAGAATATCGGGTTGAGGGGGGCCGATGGCGACAGTTTTATAAAGGCTCGACTGCGCTATGACATCGATGTAGCGATTTTGATGCAGAGCCGTGAGGGCTTGCTGCAAAGTTTTTCGAGAGTCGCCCAAGTTGCTGCCCAGGGCGATCGCACAGGGTACAACCGTCATGCCTTAGCCCAGATGGGGCTGAAGCTGGGCCACTAGCTGGTCAGCTGGCAGCACGCCTTCGATACGATCTACGGGCTGCCCGGCTTTGAATAACACTAGCGTAGGCAGGGCTGCAATTCGATGTTGAGAGGCAATTTGCGGATATTTATCAGTGTCGATTTTGACAATTTTGAGCTGTCCTTTGAGCTGGCTGCTAACGGTGGTTAGAATGCCTGCCATCATTTGACAAGGGCCACACCATGTAGCATAAAAATCCACTAGCACGGGGCCTGAAGCTCCAGCAAGTAAGTCTTCAAAGCTCTGAAACTGCTGTTTAACCGCCATCACATACTCCTTTGGTAACCCCTATTGGTTAAGCAACAGCGTTGCCCATTTATCTAGGATAAGCTACTGCTTTAGGCACTATTTTATTGTTCTAACTCGTTATCAATTGAGCTGGGCTGCGGGGAAGGATGAATAGCCTTAGCTTGGCCGTCCAAACTTGGCTACACGGCCATCTGACGCAGGAAAATATCGAGAGCGGCGGCGACTTTCTCGGCCCAGTCTTCTTGGGCATAGTGGCCCACTTCTTCTAGGGTTTGTAGTTCACCATTGGGTAGGGTTTGAACGGCGGCCTCAGCTAGACTAACCGGCAGCCAAGGATCCTTTTGACCCCAGAGCACTAGGGTGGGGTGATCCCAATGGGGCAGGGCAGCGGCGATCGCCTGGCTGCTGGCTTCAATGTCCATGCGGCGTACGGTAGTCATCAACGCCCGCCCCACATCAGAGCTTTTTAGGAACGGACGGCGATATACGTCTAAATCAGCGTCATCGATTTGGTAGGGGCCACCGCCTTCTAGGGTGCGATCGACCAGGAGCGGATCTTGGGTGATCATATCGCCAGCTAGGGGTAGGCCCATCTGGCGAATCTTCCAAGGCAATTTGGCACCAGGGCCAATGGGAGCATTGATCATGACCAGGCGATCGACTCGCTCGGGATGCTGGAGGGCATACTGAATGCCGACGGCACCGAGGAATCCCTGGGCCACTAGATGCACCTGGGGTAGCTCTAGGGCGTCGATAAAACCACCCAAGGCGGAGGCCAAGGCAGCGGGGGTGTAGTCAAAGTCGCGGCGATCGGGCTTATCGGAAAAGCCGTGGCCAAGCCAATCGGGGGCGATCGCTCGAAATCCCCGCTGAGCCAGGGTGGGCATGACCTGCCGCCAGCTGTAGCTTTGAGATACCAGACCGTGGAGCAGCAACACCGGCAGCCGGGAGGAATCGCCCAGGGGCTGAAGGTCGCGGTAGAACCAGGTCAACCCGTTGACCGACACCGTGCGCTCTGCGATCGCAGCATCTTGACTCATAGCCTTTCCTTAACCCAGCCCACCGAGCTTACCGCCCCACGGAATTGGAATGCAACAGCGGTAACTTAGCCAGGCCAGTCTCCCCAACTCAGCAGCGGTGATACCGCCACTGCCCCAAACTGGCTACAGTAATAAATAGAGAGGGATCCCCCTCCACTGTAATCTTGGGCAAAGGCTACCACTACAAAGCAAAATGAACTGGCAAGAGGTCTCCGGTAACTGGATTTTAGTGCCGCCTAACCCCACGGCGATCGTGCATTTTTTGGGGGGAGCATTTGTGGCAGCTGCCCCCAGTGTCACCTACCAATGGCTGCTAGAAAATCTGGCTCGGCAGGGTTATTTGGTGGTAGCAACGCCCTTTATCAACACCTTTGACCATGCAGCTATTGCCCAGGAAGTGCTGGTCACCTTCGGTCAAGCGCTGCGGTATCTCGACAAGCGAGGGCTAGCTGACTACCGGATGCCCATTTACGGCCTAGGGCACAGCATGGGCTGCAAAGTCCATTTGCTGATCAACAGCCTGTGGGAGGTAGAGCGCGCTGGCAATATGTATATGAGTTTCAATAACTACCCGGCCCGGCGAGCGATTCCCTTTTTAGAGCAGGTGGTGCAGTTTAACCCTGCCTTCAATATGGAATTTACCCCCGACCCTGAGGCTACTCTGGCTTTGGTGCGCGATCGCTATCCCGTGTCCCATAATCTACTCATTAAATTTCGCAGCGATACTATCGACCAAACCCGTCCCTTGTCGGAGGTGCTGGTGCGGCGGTTTCCCCAGTCCACTACAGTTCAAATTTTGCAAGGTTCTCACACCACCCCCATTGCCCAAGAGCTAAGCTGGCAGCCAGGAGAAGCCTTCAGCCCCCTCGATGCTTTGGGGCAATTTATGCGCCAGGAGTTTTATCGAGACCTGACTCACCTACGCCACCATTTGCTGACCTGGCTTAATCCTTCGGGTGTAATGGGTCGATAGGCGATGTAAAACTCTTGCCCTTAAGGCTTTTGCCAGGGTGGGGTTAGGCCTATGATGCAAAGGTGAGCTATCTAGCCGTTGACTGCTTTGACTTACCAGCACACTAGCCAGATTGAAACCCAAACCGATCCAACGGCGCTAAAGTCAGTACTGGCGTGGTTTGACCAGTTTCAAGCAACGCCTATCCCCCACAATATTTGGCTTCAGTGTCAGCTCGCTCTAATTGAGGGATTCACCAACGCGGTGCGCCATGCCCACGCCGGACTGCCCCTAGAAACCCCCGTTGGCATTGAAGTGTCGGTAAGCGATCGCACTATCGATATTCGCATTTGGGATCGCGGCCCCGGATTCGATTTGGCCTCAATGCTGAGGCACAAAATTAGCGTCAACACCCCTGACTCAGAGGGAGGACGGGGACTGAAGATCATGTATCTCGTCGCCGATCGCCTCACCTATGAACCTGCCCCCAACCAGGGGAACTGTCTACATCTGCACAAGACCTTTGCCCTATAGGATAACAATGCCTCTAGAGTGACACTATGGCTCTATCTGAAGTTTTCCTAGCGCTAACCCCATCTGTTCAAGGCTCCGGCCAGCTAACCGACTGGCTCATAGGCGGGCTGGTAAATACCTTGCTGCTGGCGATCGCCTGGCAGTTACCCAAAAAGCTGCTAACCCCCGCAGGCTACTGCCACGCCTGGGTGCTAGGGGTAATCATTTGGGGCTGTCTAGGCTGGCGAGGCTACATCGTGATGATTACTTACTTTCTGGCCGGGACAGCGGTTACCCGCTTAGGTAAAAGCCGCAAGGAGGCGGCCGGCATTGCCGAGGGGCGATCGGGGGTGAGAGGGCCAGAGAATGTATGGGGCTCTGCCCTAGCGGCGGCGGTCTGTGCTGGGGCGATTGCAATTCTCAGCGTAACCGCTAGCCCTGCCAGCCAAGCCCTCTGGCTGCCCTTGCTGGCGCTGGCCTACGTCAGCAGCCTCAGCACCAAACTCTCCGACACCACCGCCAGTGAGGTGGGCAAAGCCTACGGTCGCCATACCTTTCTGATTACCTCGCTCAAGCCAGTACCAGCTGGGACCGAAGGAGCCGTTAGCTTAGAGGGCACCCTAGCTGGAGTAGCTGGGTCGGTGGTGATGGCGCTGGTGGGCTGGGCCGTGGGGTTTCTTAACCTCTGGGGCATCATCATTTGTCTGGTGGCGGCCTTTGTAGCAACCACTGTAGAAAGTCTCATTGGAGCCACACTGCAAACCCGCATACCGTGGTTAACCAATGAAGTCGTCAACGGTATGAACACTACTCTTGGTGCCCTGATTGGACTCTTGTTGGGCTTAGCAGTGGCACAGATAAACCAGTGATGGCGATCGCGGCTAGAATTCCGTAGGTTTACAGATGATTTGTTTAAACTTCCTGCTGGGGGCATCAGACTAAGACGCTACCCCTCCCACAGGCATCTACCGAAATCCGGAAAGTTTTAGGAATTTTTATACAATCCTCACAAACTTTTGTCTTGAGTTTGGAAAAGTTCCGTGAATTTTCGTAATCCTAAATTCCGTGGGTCCTCTGTCGATGGTCACCGCCAGCTTCAGCCTTAATAGATTTAGGCTGGAGCTATGTTGTAGAGCAGGCCTAAGTCATCAATGTTGTTTAGGGAGCGTCTAACCCTCAGGTTATTTATATACCTGAGGACACAACGATAACTGTTATGCAAACTTCACTAGAGCACACGGTTCGTTCTTACCCCTCGGTTCTTGCTATTGGAGCGATATCGCTAGCTATTTTGATCGTTTTTCAAGCCCTCGACACAGGGTCAGCAGCTAGCGCCAAAAGCCGAGACGAATTTCCAGGCCGACGCCAGGGTGGCGGCACCCACTGGGTGACTCCGATGCAACCTAGCGACAACTAGTGCAGAACAATCGCCCCGTGCCATCTATGGCGACGGCGGAGGCACATTAGCAATAGAGATATTGAAATCAAATATCAATCAAAGGCGGCAGTCCCTATATTTGGGACTGCCGCCTTTGACTTGTATTACAAAAGCCAAAGCCATCATCACCATCAGCCTTTGTTAGGCTACAGGGGCGATCGCAAGCAACTACCCGACAAGAGCTACACAGATCGATCTGGGCATGCTTAACAAATGTCCTTCACCTCAGTTGGCGTTCTAAGGTTAGGGCACTGGGTGTGCTACCTGAGAGATTCTTCGTCATTTAGTTTCTGTCTTCAAAGGCCCAGCGATTGTGAAAGCGACGCTCAACAGAATAAACCACCGACTGCGGCGCCGGGTGGTTCCCCAAGTGCTTCACTGGTGGGGAGCGACCCCACTGACCACCGGAGGCAAGATTGTACTGTTGGCCAGTTTAGTGGCCAGTGCCCTAGTGACCAGCGCCAAAGTATTGACCGTTTTAGAACCGGCTGAGCTCTTTCTCTTCGACCATCTGGTGCGAACGCGCCCTAGCCAAGACCTCGACCCTCGCATGACAATTGTGGGCATTACCGAGGCAGATATTCGCCAGTACGGCTGGCCCCTCAGTGACGAGCTATTAGCCGATGTCATTCAAACTCTGCAAGTTCATACCCCAAGGGTGATAGGGCTAGACCTCTACCGCAGCACGCTGAGTCCGTCTGGGTCGGCTGACCTGATCGAAGCCTTAGCCGCCCCCAACCTGATGGCCATTATGAATGTGGGCAGTACCCAGGGCCAGGGCGAAGTGCCTCCTCCGCCCACCGTTGAGCCAGAGCGGGTCGGCTTCAACGATTTTCCCATCGATTCTGACGGCATTATCCGCCGCAACTTGGTTTTCGTGCGCAGTCCTGACGGTGGCTACTATTCCTTCGCCCTGCGGGTAGTTATGGCCTACGAGGGCTATGCATCCGAGGCTTTAACTGCTGAGGCAAATCACCTCTACCTGGGCGATCGGGCTATTCCAGTGCTCTCTGCCCGCGATGGTGGCTACCAAAACGTAGACAGCAGAGGCTACCAAATTTTGCTGCGCTATCACGCTGACCAGATGCCAGCTCGCCACATCTCCATTAGCCAAGTACTCAGCAAGCAGTTTGATCCAGCCTGGATTGACGATAATATTGTCCTCATTGGCACCACCGCCGCCAGCCTCAAAGACCGCTTCTACACACCCTTCAGCTTCGATCAAGACGGCGAACCGACCATGCCTGGGGTAGTCATCCACGGGCAGATGGTGCGCCAGCTGCTTGATATTCTTACCGGACAGCCCGCCAGCTACCGATTTCTGCCGCCCTGGGCCGAAGGATTTTGGCTTTGGAGCTGGTGTTTAGCCGCCAGCACCCTAGTTTGGGTCGTTAAGGGCCCTAGCGAGCTGCTGCTGACCTCCGGACTACTCTTGGGAGGCCTAGGAGTAGTTGGCTGGCTAGGGGTTAATGGATTAGTGTGGCTCCCCCTAGCCGAGCCGGCCTTAGGAATGGTAACTGCAGCAGCAGTGGTTTTAGCTTACAAGCTGCTCTACCGCACCACCCATGACTCCCTCACCGGCCTGCCCAACCGTGAAGCCTTTATCAATACTATTCAGCAGGCTCTCTACCACCGACAAAATCCCGATCAGCCTGTGATAGTGGCGTTTATGGGTATCGATCGCTTCAAAGTAATCAACGAAAGTCTGGGGCACCAGGTGGGTGACGAGGTGCTGCAAATGATGGCTGGGCGACTGGTGCAGCACATACCTCCGGAGGCTCAAGTAGCCCGGGTAGGAGGCGATGAGTTTGCCCTGCTACTCACTCAGCTCTCTAGCACCGCTGCTGGAGAACTGATGGATCAGCTCCAATACGTCCTTTCAGAACCTCTCACCCTGCATGGCCAAAAATTGCCCAGCACCCTCAGCATTGGGGTAGCTATCAGCCAGCCGGGGTTAGAGCACAAACCGGCCGATCTGCTGCGCGACGCCCATACCGCCATGTACCGAGCCAAGGCCTTGGGCAAGTCGCGATTTGAGGTATTTGCTGCTGGCATGCTAACCGAAGCAGTCAACCGCCTTCAGCTCGAAAGCGACTTAATTAGCGCTCTTGACAACCACGAGTTTTTGCTTTACTACCAGCCAATCATCAATCTCAAAACGGGAGCACTGGCTGGATTTGAAGCTCTAGTGCGATGGCACCAGAAAGATCGAGGCTTTGTTCTGCCCAGTGCATTCATTCCAGCAGCAGAGGAAACCGGACTAATCATGGCCTTAGGGCAGTGGATTTTTCGCGAGGCCTGTCAGCAACTGCACCAGTGGCACACCTTACTGCCCCAATATCGCCACCTGACTATGAGCATCAATCTCTCTAATCGTCAGTTTGGTCAAACTGATCTGGTCAGTCAAATCGAAGCCGCCTTAAAAGAAACTCAGGTTGACGGCCACTGCATTCGACTCGAAATTACCGAGAGCATGGTGATGGGCGATGTGGATGCTGCGATCGACCTGATGCTCAAGCTCAAGTCTTTAGACCTAAAGCTGGCTATTGATGACTTTGGGACTGGCTATTCGTCCCTCAGCTATTTGCACCGATTTCCTATGGATACTCTGAAGGTGGATAAGTCCTTCGTAGGGCGCTTAGAGAAAAGCAACGAAGATCGAGCCATTATCAACACTATCTTGACCCTCGGGCAAAAACTTGGCATGGAGGTGGTGGCTGAGGGAGTAGAAACCGCCACCCAGGTCGCCATGCTACAGCAGGAGGGATGCGACTATGGTCAGGGCTATTTTTTTGCCAAGCCTTTACCGGCCGATGAGGCTTTGAACTTACTCCGGCAGCACCAGCCCCTTGGGTGCTAAATCTTTGGCTTGGGGGTCATACTACCTCCCAGATCTTAGATAGAGCAGCTACTTACAACTGCTCCATGACGTAAACCAGCGGCCGCTTCTATTGCCAAAGCCCTGTGTTGGGGCTTTGGCAGAATCCTTATTCTGACCTATTAACTTCCATTCTCAACTGGTCTACAATGATCCCGATAGCAACCGCATATTTTCCTTCAACTTCAACAAAAACATATTTGTTCAGCGGTTCCGCTCAGGAATCGGCCTGGAGAGTTAGTTAAATTCCTTCATTGATTTATAGATGCCGATGTCTGTTGGCGAAGCCACGTTTAGAACAGCTGTGCTTGAGTCAGAACTCCCCGTACTGGTTCATTTTTGGGCTCCTTGGTGTGGGCTCTGCAAGCTCATTATCCCAGTGTTGCAAAGCTTTCAGGCTGAGTGGGAGGGCCATATTAAGCTAGTCGATGTTAATGCCGATGAAAACTTGCGTCTAGCCAACGCTTACCGGCTCTCAAACCTGCCGACGCTGCTGATATTTGAGCAGGGCGAGGTGCGTCAACGAGTAGAGTCATTTCGCGGCAAGGATGATCTACGGCTGGTACTTGACGCCTTTATGCGCAAACGAGAGTTGACCTACGATATTCCCCGACTGGTACGTATCTATCCCTAGCCCTCAATGACAGAACAGTGCTCCATCCAGCTGTAGCAGTCTGCTTTGATGTTGTCGGGCTAACTGTCAGCAGGCAGGTCCAAATAGCCCTCTAACAGCAGATCATCTCCTAGGAGACGCCAACTAGTGCGCTTCAAGGCCAGGGCCTGACCCATGTTCTGAAGGCCCAAGTCACCAATAGGGCTTGGGGCAGCTACACCGCCTATCAGCTTAGGAGCCACAAAGGCCCAAAGCTTATCGATGACGCCATCTCGGATAGCCTGGGCTGCCAGAAAGCCGCCGCATTCCCACAGCACTGTGGCGCAGCCGCGCTGGTAAAGGTGCTCCGTGACTAACCGAGGGGCGAGTGCCGGTAGCGTGACGACATCTACTCCCCTGGTGGCTAAAGCCTGTCGATGTGCTGGGTCGGCATCAGGTCCAGTAAAAACTGTAGTTGGTGCGTCTTCCGTACGCCACAGGTTGGCCTCAGGGGGAAGTTCGAGGCGCCGGCTCATGACAACCCGCAGAGGGTTATGGGGGCTATGACCATGGCTAGTTAAGCGAGGGTTGTCGTGACGAACGGTGTTGCCGCCAACAACTACCGCATCGCAGGTGGCGCGCAGCTGGTGTACGGCAGCGCGAGCTGTGGGCCCTGTTACCCAAGCACTGTGGCCGCTGACGGCGGCAATCTTGCCGTCTAAGGTCATGGCATACTTCAGCAGGCCTAGGGGGCGCTGGCGAGTTATTCGCTGCACGAAGGCCTCATTGAGTTGTCGGCAGGCTTCTTCTTCAACTCCAACGATGACCTCAAGACCGGCCTGGCGAAGCCGCTGAATGCCTGAGCCCGACACCCTGGGATCGGGATCGACCATCCCGACGCATACCCGACGCACACCCGCTCGGATCACCGCTTCTGTACAGGGGGGAGTGCGCCCAGTGTGATTACAGGGTTCTAGGTTGACATAGAGGGTGGCGTCTTGGGCACGGGCTCCGGCCTGAGCTAGGGCAAACACCTCAGCGTGGGGTTGCCCAGCTTGTGGATGAAAACCTTCTCCAACCACTAAACCCTGCTGCAATACCACACACCCCACCATTGGATTAGGAGCTGTTTGACCGGCCGCGAGCCGAGCCAGTTCTAGGCAGCGCTGCATCCAACGAGTGTGCTCGTCTCTGGGGATAGACGAGCCAGTAGAAGTAAGAGATGAATCGAGCACGGGAAACTCCTAGACCACAGGGCCATGGGTAGATTGGGCAGGGGCAGCGATCGCCCTTTAGGCAGCACCTAACACGGCCGTGGGGTTAGGGTAAACTAGGCCTATCCACTAGGTGAGTGTGAGCGAGTGAGTGTAATTCCTCCTGTTGATCTTACGGAGCAGTTTCGAGCAATTCAATCTGATGTGAATGCTGCCGTGGCCGAGGTGCTAGCCTCTGGACAATACATCAATGGACCTGTCGTCGAAACCTTTACCCAAGCCTTTGGAGACTATGTAGGCACGAAGCACTGTATTGGGTGCAACTCTGGCACGGACGCTTTGTACCTGGCTTTGCGGGCTTTGAACATTGGCCCTGGCGATGAGGTAATTACTTCGCCCTTTACGTTTATTGCCACCGCGGAAGCGATTAGTGCCGTGGGGGCAACGCCAGTGTTTGTCGATATTGACCTCGACACCTTCAATATAGATGTGGCCAAAATTGAGGCCGCTGTTAGCGATCGCACCCGGGCCATTATGCCCGTGCACCTGTTTGGTCGACCCGTAGATATGGGGCCAATCATGGATTTAGCTGCCCGCTACGACCTCACGATGATCGAAGACTGTGCCCAAGCCACTGGCGCGGAGTGGATGGGGCAGCAGGTCGGTCGGATTGGGCAAGTGGGCTGCTTTAGCTTCTTTCCCACAAAAAACTTGGGGGGCTGTGGCGACGGCGGGGCCCTGACGACCAACGACGACAATCTAGCTGCTACTGCCCGGATGCTGAGTGAACACGGCAGTCGGGTGAAGTATCACCACGAGGCCATTGGCGTTAACAGCCGTCTCGACTCGGTGCAGGCCGCAATTTTGGCCATTAAACTACGCCACCTCGATCGCTGGAACCAGCAGCGATCGCAGGTAGCCGATCGCTACTACCACCTGCTAGCTTCAGTCACCGAAGTCGTGCGACCTCTGCCTGTAACCTTTGGCCGCTCGGTGTGGAACCAGTACACTCTGCGTCTACCCCAGGCCACCGCTGAAGGCCAAGAGCGCAACCAGGTACAGCAGCTGATGCGAGAGGCCGGAGTGATCTGCATGGTGTACTACCCACTGCCTCTGCACCTACAGCCCGTTTACCGTAGCCTGGGTTATCAGCCAGGCGATCTTCCCCAGGCAGAAGCTGCGGCCCAGCAGGTGTTGTCATTGCCCATGTTCCCCGAACTGGGGGAAGCGGCTCAGGATCAGGTGGTGCAAACGTTAAAATCTGTGTTGGCCGAGGTAGGACTTAAGGCTGCCCAGTACTGCTAACCCCGCTGCCACAATCTACTGGCCAAAATTCCGACGAGCCTTTGAATCTCTCACTGGGCTTAGTCGGATTTGTTTGTAGTTTTATATACTATATTTAAGGTAGATTAACCCAGCTTAGGGGTTCTCGATCGCCGCTTGTCTCAACGTGCTATTTGCCCGTTGATGGCATTCCTAAACCAGCGATAGCCCCACCCGCTAGGGCAGCACCGCACAGTAATGTAAGGGGCAGGTGGCATAGTGGCAACGACAGATCCGGCTTTGATGGGCACCTACGATGCAGCGGCGATCGCTCGCTACTTTCGCTGGCGGGTGGGCACCCTGGCCTGGAGAGTTTTACAAATTTTGTGGTGGTTAGGCACCTTCGTGCTAGGCCTGCAGATGGATCAATGGTTCGGCCGGGAAGAGCAAAATCGCCCTCGCCGAGCCATTCAGCTGCGTCAGGTACTGACCAATTTGGGGCCAACGTTCATTAAGGTGGGTCAGGCGCTTTCTACCCGGCCCGACCTGGTGCGGCAAGACTTTCTCGACGAGCTCACCAAGCTGCAAGACCAGCTGCCGCCTTTTCCCACCGTCAAGGCAATGGCGATTGTCGAGGCAGAACTCAACTACAGCCCCGAAGAAATTTTTAGCAATCTATCGGCTCTGCCGGTGGCCGCAGCTAGCCTGGGGCAGGTCTATCGGGGGCGGCTGTTTACCGGGGAGGAGGTTGCTGTCAAGGTGCAGCGGCCTTACCTACGGCCGGTGCTGTGCCGCGACCTTTATTTGATGCGCTGGGCCGCGCGCTGGCTGGGCAACTTTTTACCGCTCAACCTAGGGCACGATCTGACTCTGATTGTGGATGAGTTTGGCACCAAGCTGTTTGAGGAAATTGACTACCTCAACGAAGGTCGCAACGCCGAGCGATTTGCCGCCAATTTCAAAGATGATCCCACGGTCAAAGTGCCCGTTATCTACTGGCCCTACTGTAGTCAGCGGGTACTCACCCTTGAGTGGATCGACGGCTGTAAGCTCACCGACACGGTCTCGCTCAAGGAGGACGACCTTGACCCCGATCGCCTGATCGAGATTGGCGTGACAGCAGGGTTGCGCCAGCTGCTGGAGTTTGGTTTTTTCCACGCTGACCCTCACCCCGGCAACCTGTTTGCCCTAGCCGATGGGCGCATGGCCTACATCGACTTCGGCATGATGGATCAGCTTGACCAGGTCACGAAAGAGACCCTGGTGGACGCGGTCGTACACTTGATCAATCAAGACTTTGACAGCCTGGGACGAGACTTCGTCAAGCTGGGTTTTCTCACGCCTGAAACCGACCTCGGCCCGATCATTCCTGCCCTCCAGCGCGTGTTGGGCAGCGCCCTAGGCTCTAAGGTGGGCGATTTCAACTTCAAGACCGTCACCGATCAGTTTTCAGAGCTGATGTACGAGTACCCCTTCCGGGTACCGGCCAAGTTTGCCCTGATCATTCGCTCGCTGGTCACCCAGGAGGGTTTGGCTTTAAGCCTCAACCCCAACTTCAAAATTATCAATGTGGCCTATCCCTATGTGGCCCGTCGCCTGCTGGTGGGTGAAACCCCGGCCCTGCGTCAGCGTCTGCTGGAGGTGTTGTTTCAGGACGGCCAGCTCCAATGGCAGCGGCTGGAAAACATGCTGGCGATCGCCCAGGGAGATACCGGCTTCGATCTGCTGCCCACGGCGGGGATGGGCATTCGCTACCTGATGTCTGAGGAAGGGATGCACCTGCGCCAGATGATTGTGCTGGCCCTGACGGAGGACGACCGGCTGCATACCCAAGAGGTGCAGCGGCTGTGGTCGTTGGTGAAGGACGATATTACCCTTGACCGTGTGCTGGGTGTGGCCTGGGGAGCGCTGACCAGCTATTCCCTGGAGCGGGCAGAGCAGCTGGTACCAGTGGTTGGCGATCTGCGCCAGGTGCTGAAATCTTAGTCCTGTCGAAAGCGCAGCTGCTTAGTCAGCGGTGAATGGGTGAGGGAGTGAGAGGTAGGGGCAGCTCTCCCCTATAATCTGGAAAAGTAAACTATTGTTTCGTTTTCCTAAATCCGTGTACCCACAACCGCCCTACGTTTTGTTTTTTGCTGGTTTTTTGGCCGCTGTGACTTCGGGCTATGCCTTTAGCACCGCTTTGCAGCAGTCGGTTAACGAATGGAACAGCAAACGCTCCACCCGCATTCTGGCCACCATGCGCGGTCCTCAGCTGCAAATTCCTTTTTTTGGCATCTGTGCCGGGGTCTGCGTTTTTTTGGCTTCAGGCATTGAGCTGTTTGGCTTTTCGGCTAAGGCCGCCTACGCCATGGGGGTACCGATGACCCTGCTCAGCGGTCTGCTGATCTGGTCACAGCTGGGCAAAATTTTGGTGCTGATTGAAGAAGGCGGCTCTAAGGCCCTGGACCTAGACATGTTTTAGGGGGTTTAGCCCTAGCTATCAACGCGATCGCAGTGCGCTAGGTTGCTAAGCCTGGCCTCACTTGGGGTAGGGTGACCATCACCTCAATGTCAATAGCAGCGGCGATGGTAAGCTGCCCTTGGTTGACTTCTACGATGCGTTTGGCAATTATCAATCTTAAGTCACTCGCCGCAACAGCTGCCCAAAGAATTTGACCCCAGTAGCACCGGGTTAAACGGTTCGCGCGCCTCATGGACAATCATGGTGGCCACCTCGCCAACTTCGGCCAGGCGGACTTGAACTGCCTTGGAGGCTCTGCGATCGCTTATCTTCCGGCCAAGAGTAGCTTGTAGCGTTTGTCAGTCAAAACCACCAGCCTGAGGGACATCTCAAACTAGCGCGATCGGGCAGCTCACCCTGCTCGATCGCGGCTAGATGAAGTTGAGGATCTCACCAAAACCGCCCGCTTGGGTGCCATTGAGGTCGCAGAGCACCTCACCGAGAATCACCTGGGTGGTTTGGCTATTTTAGCGGTAGCCGTTCAGCATATTGTCCCTGAGAACAGCCAAGGTATCTTCATCCAGTCGCCCATAGGCCTGGGTGGTAGATGGGAAACACAGATAATTGAGCAGTCCCCTCTCCGGCCGCATCACTGAGAGCACTAGAATTACGCCCAATCACGACAACTCACAAAACCGGGTAGGCAATACGTTAGACAGCCTGGCCGTTAAGAAATCACCGAGAGATTGTAGTGTTGGGCAAGGTCGGGTCATTCTAAATCTGGCGATACTAGAGATCTTTTTGGATTTTTTGAGCACAATACTAGCATTCGCGCCGGGGCAGCCTGTAAAGTTGCCCGCCGACCGTAGCTGATGACCGCACCCTGAGAGACATACCCATGGGGCCCTCTGACCATCTACCCAATTTCGCCACTTCCCAGTCTGAGCCTCAGTCGGCTGAGGCTATTTTGCGGATCTTGGGCCATGACCTCGAGACCCTACGCCACCAGGTCTCAGGCTATCTATCAGAGGACATCGCCCATCTCCAGGCCAAAAAGCAGCGGCTGATGGCCGACATCGAGGCTCTGGAGGGAGATTTTGAAACCCTTCAGGCACAGCATCGGCAGTTGCAAACTACCTATGCCGAGGGGTTGAGCCAGCAGCAAATTGCCCAGCAGCAGGCTTGGGCCAAACGCCTGGCGATCGCCCTAGCCACCCACCTGCAAGGACGGCTCGAAACCGCCCTGACCAACACTCACCCCAACGCCCTTCAGTCCGCCCCCTACGAGGCCGCAATTCCTCCTTTGGCTAATGCTAGTCAGCGCTTGGCCGCCCTCGACGCAACGATCCAAAGCACCCTGGCCTCTCTACAACATGATCTGACTAGCTATCAGAGCAACATCTCTCAACAACTCAGCCGGATGCAGAGTGTTGAACAGCAGGGGGAAGCCATCTTAGAAGCCCTGGTCGCTCGGCTGAGCCAGCAGCTGCAAAGCCAAATGGTGCCGCCCTCAGGAACTACTGCCCCTAACCGTAACGGCCATAGCACTCTGCCCCCCAAGCCCGGCAGCTTAACAGAACCGGCACTGCCCCCTAATCCCTACCGAGGGCTCCAGTCCGACCCAAGCTACCCAGGGTCAGAATCTACGCCCCATAGCTACACCTCACCCTCGCAATCCATCGCGCAGCACCCCTCAGCAGCTTTGCTGCGATCGCAGCCCAACCCCGCAGAGACTGCGCCCTCGGAGACCAGTCGCCGCTCCTCCCCCACCGATCTCCAGCTAGGGTTGCTGATGGTGGTGCTCTCGACGTTGTCCCTGTCATTACACAACGTCATTGTGGGCGTAATCGGCTACGGCGGACAGCTGCTGGGGCGCATTCCCATGGCAGAGGTTTTGTCCTTAACGATTCCTAACTCGCTGCTGCTGCTGTGGTTGCGCATGGTGGTAGTCGTACCCCTGCTGGCGCTGGTAGCTCCCCGCCTCTATCCCAACGTCGGCAACGATATACGCCAAATCTTCCATCGCGATCAAAGGCGTCCCCTGGTACAAGTAATCGCCAGCGGCTTCTTCTTATTTTTGTCGCAGGTGCTGATCTACAAAGCGATCGCCGACGTCGGCCCCGGCGTAGCGGTGACGCTGCTGTTTATGTATCCACTGATCACGGTGCCGCTGGCCTGGTTCTTGTTCGGCGATCGCCCCACACCCCTGCGCCTAGTGGTGATGTTTGCCATCACCATGGGAATTGTATTCACCGCCTTGCCCCGGATCTACACCGACCTCAGCGGCAACGGCGTATCGCTGTGGGGGGTAGGGGCTGCACTGCTGGCTAGCGTTGCCTTTTCGCTATTTTTGATAGCCATGCAGCTGTGCTTTAAGCGGCTGCACCCAGTCTCGGCAAGTCTGCTTCAGTTTTCAACCATCTTTATTCTCACCAGTGTGATTTTGATCGTGGGGTCTTTCTTTGGCCTCGACCCTGGTGCACCCACTCGTCCCCTCGGCCTCTATGTCGGAGCTGGGCTGCTGGGGCTGCTAACGCTGCTGGGCTACCTCTTCAACAACTACGGCGTCAAATTGCTTGGGGCGTCTCAAGCCTCAATTGTGGCCGCCAGCGGGCCGGTGGCGACCGCTATTTTGGCCTACTTAATTACCCCTGGCGAAAAGTCAGCGCTGCTGTTTATCCAGTGGATGGGCGTAATCTTGGTCACCCTAGGGGTGATTTCTTTAAGTTTAGAACGACTGGCCAGCCAGCGACGCCAGGCCAAACGACGCAGTGCCGTGCCCCCCAATACCGGGCAATGGCCCTAGCTCAGCAGCAGCTCAAAGCACACCAGGCAGAATTCAGCGCGAGCACAACCGCCGGTTCTAAAAACTGGCGGTTGTGAGGCTTGACCACGCCAACTTCTCAACCTACTGATCAAAGCCGCCAATTTTGGTGGCTCGATTGCGCCAACCTAAAACGGCCTTCAAAACAAGCTAGCCAAAACCTCAGATTGACCAAGGTAGGAAAGCTAAACCAATTAAAACGGAGAGAGAGGGATTCGAACCCTCGTTAAGGTCACCCCTAAACAGCATTTCCAGTGCTGCGCCTTCAACCGCTCGGCCATCTCTCCAGGGGGCGGCTCATCACCGCTGAGAGGCTATCGTAGCAAACAATGGAGTCAGAGAACAGGGGCCACGCTAGTTTCTGTTGCAGAATTAGGCTCGTTAGCCCTAGAGCAATTGTTTCGTGAGACCATAGCAGGGGTAATTGACGATTGGGGCGCTGGCCTGCGATCGCCCCTTCGACCTCAATTTACCGACCTATTTCGCACCCGCCGTTACTTTGCCAAGACCGACATCCCCATGGCCCGCACCCACACCGTCACTGTCCACCACCGCCAGACCGGGCGCATATACACCGTAGAGGTGCCCGAAGACCGCTACATTCTTCAAACCGCCGAGAGCCAGGGAGTCGAGCTGCCGTTTGCCTGCCGCAACGGTGCCTGCACCACCTGCGCGGTGCGCCTGCTCGAAGGCGAAGTCGATCAACCTGAGGCTATGGGGCTCTCCCCCGATCTGCGTGAGCGGGGTTACGCGCTGCTGTGCGTCAGCTATCCTCGCAGCAACATCCAGGCCGAAACCCAGGATGAAGACGAGGTTTATGAGCTACAGTTTGGCCGCTACTTTGGCAAAGGCAAAGTGCGCCGAGGGCTACCCCTAGACGAAGACTAGTCAGCCTCACCCCGTTACCTTGAGTCGTCCCAACGCTAATTTAATGTCTCTTCCTGCCGAGTCTGATTTACAGCGCTGGTTAGACAGCGCCACCGAGGCTGCCCTAGCCGCCGGAGCGGTGCTTCAGCACTACTGGGGCAACCTCACCACCATTGATGAGAAAGGTCGTTCTGGCGATCTGGTTACTGAAGCCGATCGCGGTGCAGAGGCCGCCGTGATGGCCGTACTAGAGCGACACCTCCCCACTGACCACGGCATTCTAGCTGAAGAGTCAGGGGTAATTAGAGACCGAGAAGCCGGCCTTCTTTGGGCCATAGATCCCCTCGACGGCACCACCAACTACACCCACCAATACCCCTTCTGTGCAGTGTCCATCGGGCTGCTGGCCGAGGGAGAGCCGGTGCTTGGGGTGATTTATGACCCGATTCACCGCGATCTCTTTCGCGCGGCCAAAGGTTTAGGGGCCTCCCTCAACCGCAGCCCGATCCGGGTTTCGACCACAGATCAGCTGGCTCAGAGCCTGCTGGTAACTGGATTTGCCTACGATCGCCGTGAAACCCCCGACAATAACTACGCCGAATTTTGCCACTTCACCCACCTCACCCAGGGGGTGCGCCGAGGGGGGTCCGCCGCCATTGACCTCGCCTATGTCGCTTGTGGCCGCCTGGATGGCTATTGGGAGCGAGGGCTATCGCCTTGGGACATTGCCGCTGGGATTGCGATCGTGCGAGAAGCAGGAGGCCAGGTGACCGCCTACGATGGCTCACCGCTAGACGTGATGACAGGGCGGCTGTTGGCCACCAACGGCCAAATTCATTCGGCCATGAGCCAGACCCTTGGGAAGATTCAGCCACTAGTGCTCCCTTCCCTCACCTGACCAGTGCGTATCCCAATCTTCGATCCCAGTTAGCCTCAAACCGCTAAAAAGACCAGGGGATGGTTAAACTGAGGTTGACTGGGTAGATGAAGAGAATTTAATTTGTGTCTTATTGCTCCCTGAGTCGTCCCTCGGGTAAGTGACCATGAAACCAGATCAAGGGCTGTTTCAACTTGACTTTGATGACCATCACGCTGTGCTGGGAGTGCCAGTAACGGCCGATGCCAAGGCTGTGCGCAAGCGCTACCTAGCGATCGCCCGTATGCTGCATCCCGACAGTTTGTCTGGGGCCGCCGCTACCGATGCCCAACGGGCCAGCGACATTCTCTCCAAGCTGGTCAACCCCGCTTACGAGGCCTTGACCCAAGAAAAGTCAAGCACTGAGCATGGCATCATGCTCAAGCTCAAAGCGCAGTCCCTGCGTCAGATCGGCACAGCACCCACGGTTAGCTCTGCAGAGGCTCAGTCCCTGCTCAAAGCTCCCCATGCCGACGCGGCTTACCGCAAAGCCGTTGGTAGCTTAGCCGAAAGCCAATTCGACGACCTGGAGAATGTGACTGAGGTAATTGGCGAACTGAGTGAGCTCAACCTAATTTATCTGTACCGCAGCAGTGCCAACGATGGCCCATCGGTTGGCTCCCCGGCCAGCGCCGCTAAATCGCGCCCCAACGCTGCCCCTTCCGCCCCTACAACGACAGTGCCAACGGCCCGGCAAAACCAGGCGGCTATTCTAGAAAGCTACGTTAACCGAGCCCAGGAGTACGATCAAAACCGCGACTATAGCCGAGCCATTTTAGAGCTGCGGGAAGCCGTCAAAGCCTATCCCAACAATGTTCAGTGCCATAGTTACCTATCGGCGATCTATCTCAAAGCTGGTCAGAACACCATGGCCCGCATCCACGCTAAACGCGCCCTCGAGATCGACCCCAATGACGAAAGGGCGCAGTCCGTTCAGGCTCGGGTAGATAAAACTAGCGGTGGGTCTACATCTGGGTCGGCTCAGACCGCCAAATCAAAAGCAAGTAATACCAAAGCCTCTAACTCCAAATCTTCCAACCAGGGCGGCGGTTTCTTTGGCCTGTTTGGAGGCAAGAAAAAGTGATGACCTACCAACCCCCTGCCGGTGCGCGCGACCTACTACCCCTTGACGTTGCTCAAAAATACTGGATTGAGAATCGCCTAGAGCAGGTATTTCAGCGCTGGGGCTACCACCGCATTATCACCTCCACTGTAGAGCGGATGGATACCTTAATGGCGGGGGGAGCGATCGACCAGGAAGCGGTGATTGAGCTTCAACCCGTCGCGGGTAAGCGTTTGGGGCTACGGCCTGAGCTGACCGCCTCGATCGCCCGCACCGCTGTTACCCGCCTGGCTCGAGTCACCTATCCCCAGCGGCTCTACTACAACGCCAATGTGTTTCGCCAGGCGACTCAGGGTAGCCACGGAGGCCAGCAGGAGTTTTACCAGGCCGGAGTCGAGCTGCTCGGAGCCGGGGCAACAGTAGCCGATGCCGAGATCGTGCTGCTGCTGCTCGACTGTCTCCACAGCCTCTCCCTCGACTCCTGGTGCTTGATCTTGGGCGACGCCCAGCTCACCCAGGCGTTGCTCACCCCCTTTGCTCCTGACCAGCGCCAGGCGGTGCGACAAGCTCTTGCCGCCCTCGACCGGGTAGCTCTCGATGACATGGGTCTATCCCCAGACCTGCACCGGCACGCCCTGCATCTGCTTGACCTACGCGGTCACCCTGAGGACGTGCTCCAGGTTTTGGGGCAGCTTGCCCTAGAACCTGAAGCCCAAACAGCGGTGGAGCGTCTAAAGTCGCTGGTTGCCCTAGTGCGAGACGTCATCAACACGGAAGCTGGGAGTCAGCGCCCTACCCCAGCCCTGACGCTCGATCTCAGCTTGATTCAACCCTTTGACTACTACACTGGGCTGGTATTTGAGGTGGTCACTGGCCCTAAGCAGGGCTGCCAAGTGCTTGGGCAGGGGGGCCGCTATGACCACCTATTAGGTGTTTTTCAGGCGCAAGGTCAGGGGTTCCCGGGTATTGGCTTCGTACTAAACATTGAGGCTCTGCACCAAGCGCTGCTGCTCACGGGCCATCTGCCTCAGGATACGCCCCCTAGCGATTGGCTAGTGGTGCCCACCGTGCCCCAGGCAGCGGCAGCAGCCTTTACCTACGCCCAAACCCTACGAGCCTCAGCTAGTCTGGTGCGGGCTGAGGTGCACCTAGCCGACGGTGAGCTGCCCGCTGCCACCCGCGATCTAGCCCGTCAGCGCCGCATTAGCCGCATTGCCTGGATCGGCCCCGACGGCTTGCCAGATATTGAAGCTCTGAACTAACGTGGGGGATGGCCTCTACCCTGACTCAATTCCTTATAGAGAAAGAGTTGCAGACTCAGGTGGCCAACGGTTTGCCTAGGGGAACTTTGATTCCTCGATATTATTTTGTGTCCGTAAGGAGAGATCGTGGCCCATACCATTGTGACTAATGTTTGTGAGGGCGTCGCCGACTGCGTCGATGCCTGCCCAGTAGCCTGCATCCACGAAGGTTCCGGCAAAAACACCAAGGGCACTGACTGGTACTGGATTGACTTTTCAACCTGCATTGACTGCGGCATTTGTCTCCAGGTGTGCCCTGTAGAAGGCGCTATTCTGCCCGAAGAACAGCCCGAACTGCAAAACACCCCGACCTAGTTTGGTCTAGCCTAGGGTGCTGGGTCTTCCCTCCCCGGGCGAAACTTCAAGGTTGTCCTGTACTATGGCCAAAATCAGTCTCCGCAGTCGTCTCTTCATCTCTCACTTGGCGGTGATGGGAATTGGCATTTTGGCCCTGGCTATCTTTGGCAGGCTTTACACTCCCCGTCTCTTTGTGATCTCCCTGGAGCGCTATGAGAATGGGGTGCTAAGCGTGCAGCGTCGTACCCAGCTAGTCAAGGGGTTTGAGGCCGCCTGGAGCCGGGGCATGCTGTGGGCGATCTTGGTAGGTGGGGGTACCGCCGGGGGCTTGAGCTACTTGGTGTCGCGACGCATCATTCGCCCGCTCGATCAGATGACGGAGGTGACGCGATCGTTTGCCGCTGGCCGATTGAACGCCCGCGTGCCGCCTTCGGAAATTTTGGAAATTCAGCGGTTGGCCAGCAGTTTTAACCGCATGGCGGCAGACCTGGAGGGCGTGGAAGAGCACCGCCGCGAGCTGATTGGCGATCTCACTCACGAACTGCGTACCCCGCTAACAATCATCCACGGCTATCTAGAGGGGCTGGCAGATGGCACAGTTGCCCCAGAGCCCGAGCTTTACCAACGGCTAGCTGGGGAGACAACGCGCCTCCAGCGCCTAGTCAATGACCTACAAGAGCTATCTAAGCTGGAAGCGGGCTATCTACCCATCCAAGCTCAGACAGTGGCGCTGTGCCCGCTGCTAACCGCGCTGGTGCGGCATTTTGACGATCAGTTTGTGAGTACCGATCGCGTCGCAATTACCTTGCAGTGTCTGCCCGATCTGCCGCTGGTGGACGCCGACCCCAGCCGCATTGAGCAAATCGTGATCAATTTGCTGGGCAATGCCCTGCGCTACACCGAGAAGGGCGCGGTTACGGTCAAGGCATGGGCCCAGAACAGCCGGGTTTACGTCAGCGTGACTGACACCGGCATTGGGATTGCTGAGGAAGACTTGCCCTACGTATTTGAGCGATTTTGGCGGGCCGATCGCTCCCGCAACCGCAATTCTGGAGGCACGGGTTTAGGTTTGACCATCTGTCGCCGGTTGGTCGAGGTGCAGGGGGGCAAGATTGAGGTTAAAAGCACCTTGGGTCAGGGCAGTGAGTTTACGTTTTGGCTGCCCCAGGCGAAGGGAGTGAAAGGAAAAGGGGGAGAGGGGTAGATGAGTAGTTGGGAATGCCAACTGCTGAAACTGGGCTCGTGTAGCCTAAGGATTCTGGTGCAAAAGGTTCGATAGATTCTCTGGAGGAGTGAGGAGCTGTTGTCGCAAGTGGTGGGATTGAGTGCGATCGCACTGTACCTCCAGCAACCTCACACCGGTGGTGGGTAAACTGCTGACGCTGGCCGTTAGCTGACTCCAGGTTTCAACTCGCTCGTAGTTCACGCCGTAGGCAGCGCAGAGGCGATTAAGGTCAACGGTTTGAGGCGTGGTAAAAAAGTCTTCAAACCAGCGTTCGCCAGGGGCAGGCAGGGTGGCGACGGGCAGTTGGTCAAAGATACCGCCTCCTCGGTTGTTGACCACCACCACGGTGAGATGGCTCCGCAGGCGCGGCACGCTGAGCCAGCCGTTGGTGTCGTGGAGCAGGGCCAGATCGCCTGTAAGCAGCACCGCAGGCGGGCCACCGTGGGCGATTCCTAGAGCTGTCGAGAGCGTGCCGTCAATACCGTTGGCCCCTCGGTTGCAGTAGGGCCGCAGGGCGCGATCGCCCTGCGGCCAAAACCATTCCACATCGCGGATCGGCATACTGTTAGCGACCACTACCGCAGTCCCTTTCGGCAAACAGCGGGCCAGCAGCCAAGGTAATTTGCCCTCAAAGAATTCATTCAGCTCTGCTAAGGCGCGATCGAGATGCTGGCGCAACTCTTTATCTAGAACTAGCCACTGGTCGTGGTAGAGCCCCGTTTGAGGCGCCGCTGGGATGGGGGGCAACGCTCGTGACAGGGCGGTAACACTGAGGGGCACCGCAGTTACCGGACCGTGGAGAGGATCGAGGCTAGTCCCACCGGGGTCGAGCACCAAGCGGCGAGGCTGAGTATCCTGTAGCCACTGGCGCAGTCGTTTGCTGGTGGGCAGGGGGCCGAGCTGAATCACCTGCTCAGGTATCAGATCTTTCGCCCAGGTGGGCTGTCTCAATGCCATGTCGTAGGTGGTAACCAGAGAAGCATTCAACGCAGCAGCATTGCGCAGCGGCGACAGCCCCTCGGCCAGCACTGGCCAGCCCAGGTAGTTGGCTAGAGCAGCAACGGCCTTGCAGTAGCCTAGCGGATCGACGGGCTGTGCCGGCCCAGCGATAATTAGGCCGCGATCGCATCCTCGCCAAGTCTCCAGCCAAGACAGATCTATTCCTGGTGTCGAAAAGTCCCTCAACGCTGGCACCTCAACCGCCGCTAGAAAGTCATCGCTGAGCTTGTCTTTTAAGTGTGTCACCGAGCCATCGGCGATCGGGGCTAAGGGGTCGCGGAAGGGACAGTTGAGATGCACTGGCCCCGCCACTGGATAGAGCGATCGCCCCCAAGCCTGCCCCAAGATCTGTCGCAGATAGCGCAGCATGGCCACTTCCGCCACGGGCACTGCCAGCTCTGCATACCAGTTCGGAAACGTGCCAAACAGCCTTTGCTGGTCGATGGTTTGGCCCGAGGCACAGTCGCGCAGCTCGGGAGGGCGATCGGCGGTCAGCACCAGTAGGGGAATGCGGCTTTCACGCGCTTCAATCACGGCGGGGTAGTAGTTGGCCCCGGCGGTGCCGGAGGTGCAGACCAAAGCCACCGGCTGCCCGGTGCGCCGAGCCAGACCTAGAGCAAAAAATGCCGCCGATCGCTCATCGAGCACCGGCACCGCCTCAATCTCAGGGTGGCTGACCAGGGCCATAGTCAGGGGCGTAGAGCGTGAACCAGGCGAAATCACAGCGGTTTTCAGCCCCAGCCGAGCCAGTGTGGCCACCAGCACCGAGGCCCAAAGGGCGTTAGTATTGCGAAAATCAAAAGTCATGGATCAATAGCAAGGGCAAGGGCCTACACCAGCGACTCGCCCAGGGCGCGCAGCTTGAGCTTAATTTCTGCCCACTCGCGATCGGGGTTAGACCCTGCCACAATACCAGCCCCGGCGTACAGCCGCACCCAGGTATCCGCCACCAAAGCCGAGCGAATGCCTACAATAAACTCGCTGTCACCATTTGCTCCCACCCACCCTAAGGGAGCCGCGTAGAGCCCCCGATCAAAATCCTCAAAGCGCAGAATCTGGTCGCAGGCTTCGCGGGTCGGCACCCCGGCCACGGCAGGAGTTGGGTGCAGGGCCTCCACGATATGCAGCGGGTGAATATGACGGGGCACACGGGCCCGCATCGGCGTATGCAAATGCTGAATGTTGGACAGCCGCCGCACCTTAGGCCGAGGCTGGTACTGGGGCCATAGTCCTACGCTCCGAAGTTGCCGGGCCAAAAACTCTACTACCAGCCGGTGCTCTCCCCGTTCTTTGGGATTGTGCAACAGCCCCTGGGCGAGATAATCATCCTGGAATGGCGCCCCCCCCCGAGGAGCCGACCCAGCCAAGGCATCGGTGATTAGTTGGCCCTGGGTGAGGCTGAGCAGCCGTTCCGGACTAGCCCCCATGAACGTCTTGCCGTTGCCCTGACCCACCGAAAACACATGGCAATCTGGGTAGCGCTGCCGTAGACGCCCCAGAGCCGCTAGAGGCTGTATCGGCTCAGTGCTGACCCAGTCTAGGGCATGGGCCAGCACAATTTTTTGTACCGGATGCCGGGTCATGTGGCTCAGGGCGCGGTCTACGGCCGTCCTGAACTGTTGGCCAGCTTCGGGCACAGGCTGTACCGGCAGCCGAGCCGGATGCAGCGGATCGCGCCAGGGAGCCGTGCCCAGGCGCTCTACTGCGCGCAGCTGGTTGGCCAGGTTGTCAATGATGGTGTCTACGTCGGAGGTCGCCGTCACCAGGTAATTCAGCGTTAGGACGCCCTGCCCCCCCTGGCGCACTAGCTGCCACTGGGGTAACACCACCGTCGCCGCCGGAAAGGCCGTCTCGCCATCTTGGGAGTCGGCAAAGAAGGTGAATGCGCAAAAAAATCTGGGTCCATCGGCCCCACTGAGGGCCGCAGCTGGCCCTGCTTCGCTGTAGCGGTGGGTTTTGCTGCGCCACTGCTCAATAAATCGGCGAGCTTGGGCAAACCGGCGCGCGCCCGCAGTTTCGTAAACTAGCGCGGCCCCAAATCCCACCACCGATCGCTGAGCGGCGGGGGTTTCAAGGTACAGGTGGCGATCGCTGCTGGGAGCCAGCCGGGCCAACACCATCAGCGGGTCAACCGGGGGAATATCAAAACTCAGGCTCACCAGCTGGGGCTGATGACTCTGCCGCGCCTGACCCAACCGACGATCTAAAAACCGGTAGGCCGACTGCAACGTCTGGTCGCGATCGGAGCAGTGAGAAACAACGGGCATAAACCTTGGGATTTTAAAGCGGTTTACTGTATGAGCGGTCAACCTCGTCACGGTCGGCGGTGTTGGCTATAGAATGCCCAGCCGCCCCGGTTGTCTAGGCCCACTGAACCCAAACCACCGGCACCCTGACCCAATTTGCCCCACCTGCTGAACCTACGAGCTAGGTTTCATAGCAAGCTGAAACAGGCTCCAGTTAAGCCGCTCAGCCCCTTGGGCAGTATCCCTACTGGTAGCATATTCGGTTATGGCGTAACCACTTCGGGGCCAGTCGTTCACGCAGCTTAATAGTGAGTACCGGTTTTGCGGTGGTGAATGGCGGTTTTACCGTTGCCATCTAACACCCGGCCCGCCTGCACCGTGGCGTATACCAGCCAGTGATCGCCGCACTCCATACGCTGCTCGACGGTGCACTCTAGGTAGGCGATCGCCTCAGTCAAGATCGGCGCGCCATTCTCGGCCACATCAGTTTCAATTTCGGCAAAGCGGTCCTCGCCAGGGGCAAAGGGTTTGAGAAAGTGCTTCATCGGCCCCAGGTGCCGTCCCTCCGCCAAAATATTCAGCACAAACCCATAGCCGGGGTACAGCAGCGACTCGATCGCCCGATCCTTGGCCACCGCCACCGTAAACCCTGGCGGCGCAAAGGAAGCCTGGGACACCCAAGAGGCCAGCATGGCACTCGACACCTCCCCATGGCGGGCGGTGACAATGCACAGCGACCCCACAATCCGGCCGACAGCCTGCTCCACCGCTGAGGCCGGGGTGCGCGGCTGCTTCGCTCGCGTGGCCTTTTTGAGCCCCTGAGCGAAGTCGGTGCCCACCTCTTCGCAATATTTGAGGGTGACATCGGTGGGCTTAAACTTCACGCGGATGGGCTCAAAGGCCAAGCTATAGCCACCGTCTTTGAGCTTGCTCCCCAGCAGATCAATGGCTTCTCCGCTCCAGCCAAAGGAACCGAACACCCCGGCGGGCTGGGTCTTAGAAGCGGTCGATAGCACAATCCCTAGGGCGGTCTGCATCGGAGTAGGGGTGTGTCCACCCAGGGTAGGCGACCCCATTAAAAATCCAGCTGATCCTTCCACGGCCGATTTGATTTCGTCGGGACTGGCCTGCTCAGCATTGATCGACTCCACCGACACCCCAGCCTTGGTGATGCCCCGGGCCAGCGCCTGGGCAATGGTGGCCGTGTTGCCATAGGCCGAGGCATAGATCAGCGCCACCGAGAGGTCTTGGCTAGTTTGGGCTTGTCCCCAGTCGCGATAGCTCTGTACCAGTTCTCGGGGGCTGTAGCGCACCACCGGCCCGTGCCCAGGGGCTAAGGTCTGAAAGGGTAGGGTGGTCACACGACCCAGGGCTGCGAGCACCTGGCGAGCACTGGCAGCAAACAGACAGTCAAAGTAGTAGCGTCGATCTTCGAGCAGGTCTTGCCAGCTGAGGTCAAAGACCGCATCGTCGCAGCGGTGAGCCCCAAAGAGCTTGTCAGAATACAGCACCTGAGAGTAAGGGTCAAAGGTAGCCAGCCCGCCAGGGTAACGCGGGGTGGGAATCAGCTCAAACTGAAGATAATGGCCTTGGCCTAAATCGAGGCGATCATCGCCGCTGCGAATTACCCGAAGGTGAGGTGAGGCTTCAGGCAGCAGGTCCTTAAGAGCTAGAGCGGCAGGGTTTGAGCACACCACAGTAACGTCTGACAACCGCTTCAGCAGAATCTTTAAAGTCTCGACCCGGTTGGGGTTGATGTGCCCTAAAACGATGTAATTCAGCTGAGATAGGTCGATGTGGCCCTCTAGGGCAGCTAGAAATATGTCGCTGAACGATTCACCGGGGGGGTCGATCAAGGCGGTGCGATCGGCCTGAATCAGATAGGTATTTGCCGTAGTGCCGCGCTCTAACCCGTACTCAATCTCAAACCGAAGGCGGTTCCAACTGCGGCAGCGCAGGACCGTGGTGCCTGCGGCCATGGCGTAAAGCTGAACATCGCGAGGAGGAGAGGTCATGGGCAATAGGTAACGGCAGTTTTCAAGCGCCCTGTAGGTAATCTGCACTCGGTGAAAGGCCGTACAGAACCACCAAAGCATTAGTCAGACTGCTGCAATTCTAAAGGATAGAGGGAACAGCAGCCCGAGCTGCTCCTGACTCAAGTAGCTGCCTCCTGCGATCGCAGTGAAGTCAAAGTCAGCTTCACAGAGGTATTCAGCTTTTATGAACTGTGTCGATGCTGTCCGTGCTTTCTCGCACCCTGCCCTAGACTGAGTGAGTCTCCTAAGACAGTAAGCGAAGATCTGCGCACTGGATTGAGGTGGGTCACCCCTTTTCGCCACCCAACCAGCAAGCATCCCGATAAAATACCGTGATTATACTAATATGACTAGTTATTTTTGTAACACTAAGCTAGTTTGTAGCAGCGGTCGCATTTGCCCAACGAACCATCGAGGGTTGAGCAAGCAATAGGGGTTGTTGGCGTAGGGCAAACAGTTACCTAAGCGCTTTAGTTAATCGGTATCTCTCTGGTTCTTGAAGTTGGATAATCCTATGGAGTCACAATCTACTGGACAAGTTGTCACATCAGCTATTGATGCAGCTGTTGTCAACGAAGTCGTTATCAATCCAGTTGTGGAGCAGGGCTTAGAGCCCAGCAATTTGTCATCGATTGACCCAGGGGGTGTTTCCCTAGCGGCGGTTCAGGCTGGTGAGCCGGTACCAGCGGAAAACGTTAAGCAGCTGTATCGGCAGTTTCGTAAAGCAGCCCTAGAATCCACCGCCCGAGAGCTGCGCAAACAGCAGTACGAGCGCATTCAAACCCAGGTCGAGATTCTGAGCATTCCGATCGACAACATTTCGGTTAATGACTTTTTGAGCCAGCTTAAGAAGGGCGTGGTGTTTACCCCCAACGTCGATCACCTGATGAAGCTCCAAAAGGATATGGACTTTGTTAAGGCCTACAGCAAGGCCGACTATCGCGTCTGCGATAGCCAGGTGCTAATGTTTGCTTCTAAATTTTTGGGCACGCCTCTCAAAGCTAAGATCTCGGGGTCAGACCTGTTCCCCATGTTTTGTGAGCACCACCGCAATAATGAAGCTATCAAGATCTTTTTGATGGGCGGAGCTGACGGCATTGCGGCTCAAGCGATGGAGCGCATCAATGCTCGCATTGGTCGGCAGATTATTGTGCAGGCCCATTCGCCGTCCTTTGGCTTTGAAAAGAACGAGGCCGAGTGCGATCGCATCCTGGAGATGATTCGTCAGTCGCCCGCTAACGTGCTGGTCGTAGGCGTTGGCGCACCCAAACAAGAAAAGTGGATCGCCAAGTACCGCGAGCAGCTGCCCAATATTGATATTTTCCTAGCTGTAGGGGCCGCCATCGACTTTGAGGCGGGCAATAAGCCCCGCTCGCCGGAACTGTTGAGCAAGCTGGGCTTAGAGTGGCTCTACCGCCTGAGCACCGAGCCTGGGCGACTGTGGAAGCGCTACCTGGTCGACGATTTTCCCTTCCTGTGGCTGGTGATCAAGGAGCGCTTTGCCCGGCTCTGGCGCAAACCCACCGTAGATGGAGCCACGTCTCGCAAGGTTGGATAGTCTTACCGGAATATGCTCGATCCATTGGTTTAGCCAGGTAGCTATTAGGTTGCCTGGCTAAGTTTTGAGGGTCTGAGCGGTGGCGTCGGACAAAATATGGCACCTTAGGAGGGTTCCCCCTAGTCATTGCCCTATGGTTCCTGTGTCGGTGGGTGGTATTGCTCAATCTGCGCTCTTGACAGACCAGTTGTTGGCCTACTACCGCCAGCTGTCTAAGGGGCTGCTGACGGTGGTCGATGTGGAAACAACTGGGTCTCGTCCAGACGAGGCCAGGGTGATTGAAATTGCGCTGGTGCAGGGTTCGCTGGACCAGGGGATTATTCACGAGGCATCCTTTGTGGTCAATGCCAAGGTGCGCGTACCCCATACCATTACCCGGCTAACGGGCATCACCACCGCCATGGTCGAGCAGGGTACCGCTGCCGATGTGGTATGGCAGGCGCTGCGATCGCCCCTCGACCAAGGGGTGCTCACCGGCCACAACCTGGCCTTTGACTACAGCTTTATTCAAGCGGAGTACCAGCGGCTGGGCCAGGGTTTTAAGCGCCCTGAGGCCCAGCAGTTTTGCACTGTAATTTTGTCGCGGCTGCTGCTGGCCGATCTGCCCTCCCGCAGTTTGCCGCAGCTGGTGCGACACTTTGGTTTTGATGTGGGGCGATCGCACCGCGCCCTAGCCGATACCAAGGCCTGCTGGCTACTGGCCAACCTGCTGTTAGAACGCTTGGCCAACACCTCCGACGATGCCCTGCGGCAGCAGTTTGTCGAGCAGTGGGTGCCCCTGCGGGATGCCGTCAAGGTGTTTGACTGCCCTCGCGTTGAACTGCAGCGGCAGCTCGATGCCCGAGGCTGTGAACGCCGCACCTCACGGCGCGGCAATCGCCATATGTATCGCCGGGGCGACCTGGAAACCCTTTACCGCGAGCTCTACCCGGAGCAGCTGTCACTTAACCTAGGTGAGGCGGGAGGTTAAAAAGCGTCGCCTGCGTTTAATCTCCACCACACACTAGGCCTAGTTTCTTTAAATTTTCTCCACAGCCGACGAAAAATTCGTCATGGTTACAGGGGTGGGGGGTTGAGAGAAATGGCTATTGCAGGCCTGGGGTGAGGCCAGGGGGATTTTATGGCGCGATCGCACAGACAACAGCGGACGTGGGCCTGGGGTGGAGTAGTCCTGGCGTTACCAACCCTGGTGGCCTGTGGGCCGCCTCTAGCTGTCTTGGACGGCATGCAGCAGCAGACCACCACAATGCTAGAGTTCATAAACCCTCAACCCATTGCCCTAGCGAGCGCGATGACTAGCCCCCTGCTGTTCGATACCGTCTCAGACTTTGCCGAAGGGGTTGCCCTAGTGCGCCTCAACACCAGCCTGGGCTACATCGATCGCGAGGGCAATCTGAGCATCAGGGTTGACGACGAAAACATTACTGTGGCGGCTGACTACGCCGAGGGGCTGGCAGTGGCTCAAGCCGGAGCCTACTTTGGCTACCTCGATCGCCAGGGCCAGTGGGCGATACCGGTGCAGTTTCGTAAGGCTAAGTCGTTTTCTCAGGGGCTGGCGGCGGTGCAAGGGGGCACTAAGTATGGCTACATCAATCTCCAAGGTGAGTGGGTGATTGAGCCCCAGTTTGACCTAGCAGAAAGGTTTGTGGGCGATCGCGCTCTGGTCAAACTCGGGGAGACCTACGGCTATGTTGACCCCGAAGGCCGCACCGCCATTCCCCTAGAGCTGAAGGATGCTTGGAGCTTTTCTGAATCACTGGCGGTGGCGCGAATCGATCGGCTCTACGGCTACATTGACCCCAGCGGCACAATGGCGATTGCTCCCACCTACGACGGGGCCTTCAGCTTTTCTGACGGCCTGGCCCGGGTGCGCCAGGGTCGCAACTTTGGCTTCATTGATGCCACTGGGGCCATGGTGGTCGAGGCCACCTTACCCTTTGCCTCAGACTTTTCCGAAGGTCTGGCAGCCGTGCTGATCGAGAGTAAGTGGGGCTACATCGACCGCACGGGCAAGGTCGCCATTGCCCCCGGCTTCGCCTATGCCGCCGACTTTTCCGAAGGATTGGCTGCCGTTCAAAAAGACGGCCTCTACGGCTATATTGACTCCGAAGGAGCCTGGGTTGTGGAGCCTCAATACACAAATGCCGGGCGATTTTCGGAAGGGCGAGCACGGGTACAGATCGACAACCGCTGGGGTTTTATTGACACCGAGGGCAAGGTGCTTACCGGGGCCGGCTTTAAAGGTCTGGAGTAACCCTACTGGGCTAACTCGGCCAGAAATTGCTGAATCAGCCCAACAGTAACCCCAGGCTGCTCTAGCTGAGGGGTCAGCCCTACCCCCGGCAGCACCTCAAAGCGACGAATGGCAGCGGAGTTAAGAGCCGCGAACCGGTGGCCAAGCGACACGTCAGTCAGTTGGGCCGCTTCGCCCCAGAGCAGGGCGGTGGGGGTGGTGAGCTGGGGTAGGTAGGTGGCCAGATCAAAGCTCAGGTCGCCTCGCACAAAGGCCAAGGCGGCGACATCGGCATTGGGCTGCTGGGCCGACATTAGGTAGGCCGCTACGATGTCGTCAGAAATTTTGCTGGCGTCGGCAAACTGTCGCTGGGCCAAGAACAGCTTGATGCCGTCAGCGGTGGCGATCGCTCCCCGATAGAGCACCTGGTCAATCACCGGCAGCTTCACGATCTGATTGATCGGAGAGCGGCTGGGGTCTTGGCCAAAATCGGCCAACCCCGCTGGGGCTACCAAAAATAGACCTCGCAGGCGATCGGAATGGTCGATGGCAACCCGCACCAGCATGGCCCCACTGAGGGATGAGGACACGACAACGGGTGGAGCCGGGCAGAGCTTTTCGACCAGTTCGATTAGCAGGCTCAGGTAGTTGGCGGTGGTCAAGGGGTGATCGGGGTGGTCAGAGTTACCCCAGCCAATCAAATCGGGGGCCAGCACCGGGTGTTCTGCAGCAAAGGCCGGATATACCTTGGACCACTCGTAGCTCGATGACCCACCGCCAAAACCATGGACAAACAGCAGGGGTACGGACGAGGCTGGGGGGGCAGGCCAGAAGTCGGGGTCAGCTTCGATGTAGGCCACCGTGCCCAAACTCAGGGCCACCGATCGCTGAATAAAACCGGGAGGGATAAACATAGAACCACGCCATTACTGCCTTCTGATTACCACGAAGCCTTGCCCGTTGCCCACTGGCTAAGACGCGATGGTCATCTGCGAGGTCATGCCAACAGCATTAGCTCTGAGGGGCATTGGCGCAACCTCCTGTGGGAACCGCGGCAACCATTGCCCCAACTTGCCGTCTTAATCCACAGCGGTCTATAGCGAGTTTTTGGGAGTCAACGGTCATGGGACAACGCGTTCAGCGGCTTTCTATAGTGAGCTTTGGAGGGGTGATGCTGCTCTCGGCGGGGCTAGCTGGGTTGATTCACCAGGTGTCGCCCCTGAGAGACCCCAGCTTTCAGGTTAATAGCGCCAACGCCGGTACGCTGGTGCCCTGGCTGCGGTGGGTAAGTGAGAATACTTGGCTGGGGACAAGCTTTGCCCTAGCGATACTGTTGGCGGTGAGTTTGACCTTAATACTCAGGCAGTGGAGCCACGCACCGGCGCAGCCAAGACGCACAAGGTGGGTAGCGATCGCCGCCGTGCTTTTTCTGGCGCTGGGGTTTACCGGCTACACAATGGCCTACAGCTCCTCAGGCTACGGCCCCATCGGTGCCATTAAGCTAGCCGTCGTGCTCGGACTGCCAGCGCTGCTGACGGTTCACTTCACCGGCATGATTTGGTTTTGGCAGCGGATAAAAACAGCGCTGGCCCAGGACTCTGGGCCAGCGCCAGCAGTGCAGCGGTGGGGGCAACTCTACACCAGCGTTTACTGGGCAGGATTTGCCGCCAGCGTATTTACCGCCCTGCAAGTTTTATTTTTGGGCTATCTGTTTGCCCAGCACATGGTGGACTAGACCGGCCTAGCGCTTCTAGCGAAACGCATCGGGGTTGAGGGATCGGCCGGTGGGGCTGCCGCCGCTCAGACGAGCACCGGTACCGCCATCGGTGGGGTCGAGAAAGGGCTTGAGGTTAATGCCGCTGCTGCGCGAGCTGCTGGTAGAACTGGGCAGACCCAAGATATTGCCAATTTGCCCCAGCACGTCGCTGTTGCCGCCCGCAAAGGTGGTCACTGCGTCGGTTTGGTCGCCTCGATCGGCGATCGCCAGGTTGTCAAACACGAGATCGCGGGTTGCCATGGCATCTTGCCCCGGCGGTACGGTGAATACGATGCGGCAAGCGGGTGTTGACTCGGTGGTCACACAGACGGTGTTGTAACCGTTTTCTACCGAGGTTTCAAGAGCCATCAGACCGTCAGGACGGTACTCTTCTAGCCGAGCACTGATGGTGGCACAGCGTCGTTCAGCGGGCCAGGCACTGCCCATGTCTTGGGGTACCGCCCAGGGGTAAGACTGCCCCGGCTGACTGGTAGGGGAATACATCACCGTGTATTTCCCGTCCTGCATCTGACAGGTGAAGCGCGGCGCAGTATCGGCTTCAGCAGGCTCTGTCGAAGTAGTTTCGGGAGTCCCTTCAGGGGTGCTTTCTGGAGTTTGGGCTTGGCCCACGGCCCCAAACGGTCCGGTCAGTAGGGCGGTAGTTAGCCCACCCATGAGTACTTTAGCGAACGTGCCAGACGTAGAACGAACCATGGTGTGCTGCCTCCAGAAGTCGATTTGGCGTGTGAGTACATCTTTGCTCAGGGTTCCCCAGCGGCTGAATTACAGACCAGCTCGCAAGGTTGCTTAATCCCAAAAGCAATTCCCTGTAGTGCGCGACGCAATCGCTCTCTGACAAGTTCCCCCCACTCCCTATTGATTGCCCCATCTGATCGTTACCTTCTTAAACTTTCCTCTACCCCTTGCAATTCTCAAGATTGTGCGTATCCTTAGTTAGGCTTTGGGCTCACGCTGTATTTAGGCTAGGCAGACCTAGGTTCGACGCTGCATCTAGCGTTTGCCGGAAGAATCATTGGTATCTGCGTTCGCTCCACACTCACACCGCCCCAGAGGGAGACATAACCCATGGCACACCCAATCCACCATTCTGCTGCATCGCGTACTGGCTACCGTCTGGGTGGCTGGGCAGGCGCTGGTTTAATGGTGTCTACCCTGCTGATCATTAGCCCTGCCGCTCAGGCCGAAACTCTTGCCGCCTGGCAGTTTGACCCAGCGACCCAGCAATTAACCTTTACGCTGCCCAGCGGCATCACTCCGCAATATGCTGTCGCAGCAGATGCCTCCCAGATCGTGGTGACCTTGCCCGAAACCCAGTTGGGAACGGTAGCCACCCAGCAAACCTACAGCGGTGCCGTCAGTCAGGTGAGCCTCAGCCAGGTGAACGATGCCACCGTGGTGGTGCTCGACCTGGTTGCCAATACCGAGCTGGCCGCAGAGGGAGTCAGCCTGATCTCTATCGCCGCAGGTGATCAAACCCGCTGGGTGCTCACTGCCTTAGCCGCTGCTCCTAGTACTGCCCCTACGGTGTCTGCGCCCAGTAGCCCCCCCGCACCGGGCAACAGCTCCATGATTGTGGAACTGCCGGTGATTCCAGGAAACAACCCACAGCTAGGCTTTCCGGAGGCGGGCACTGGACGGTTGAGCACCTCGGCCGCCAATCTGATGCTGCCCAGCGATATTGCCAGCCTGACGAACCTGCCTGAAACCTTGCCCGTAGACCCCTTCAACCTCGGGCAACCCGGAGAACAGATTTCAGTACCCAGCCTGGCAGAACTCGATGCCGTGATCGGCCCTGTGGCCACCGCGCCCCAGCAACCAAGCTTAGCCTCTACCGAACCGCCGATCGCTGGAGTAGCAGAGCCTGGAGCGATCGCCCCACTGCCTGCCGTACAGCCGCCCGCCAGTACCGGCTCGGTGCTAACCTTTGAGCCACCGTCGCTGGCCGAGGGCGATGTCCCTAGAGCTGCCCAGCCACCGGTTGCCGCAGCTCCGACCCCTGGCCCAGAAGCAGTGGCAACCCAACCAGCCAGTTCCCCTGCCTCTCCTGCCGCGCCCGCGATCGATACCGAGACTAGCGGTGTGCCGATTGCAGTCACCCCACCTGAACTGCCGACTCCTGGGCAACCAGCGGCAGAGGCGATCGCGGCTGCGCCAACCCCTGCCCCTGCGGTCGAAGCTAGCAACCCGACCCCGGCCATTGCTGCCGACCCACCAGCTCTACCAGAATTGCCCGCGGAGACGGCCACGGCTACTCCAACCCCTGCCCCTCCCGAAGCTAGCAGCCCAACCCCGGTCATTGCTGCCGACCCACCGGCCCTCCCAGAACTACCTACGGAGACAGCGGGGGTCACAGACCAGCCGGCTAAGGCGATCGCTGTTCAACCTGACGCGATTAGCCAAGAGCCGCCCCCGCTGGCTACGGTTCCCGTTGAGCTAGCCGGCACCGACCCCAATCTTCTAATCGTACCTACTGCCCCGACCACCACCAGCCAGGGTAATGTCGTCCCCCCGTCTACCCCGGTGATGTTGGCCGCCGCCGGAGAACCAGTTCTATTTGGCAGCCCACTGCCCGGTAGCAATGACCAAGCGGCCCTACCTAGCGCGATTAACCCGGCTTCTAGCGATCGCCCCCTTTCCCCCGACACGCTGGTGGCAGCGGGCACGGTGCTAGAGCTCCGCTACGTCGGTGATGAGCCCCTCGATCTCAACACCAACTCCAGTCAAAACCAGGTGCTGCTGCTGGCCAACGACATTCGTGACCCCATCACCAACGGCATTGTTGCCCCGGCGGGCAGTCAACTGATTGGTCAATTTGAACCCACCCCTGAAGGTCAGCGATGGGTGAGCAAAATGCTGATCGCCCCTAACGGGCAGCAGGTTGATTTTGCCAGCACCACCGAATACATGGTGGGTAATACTGAGGTCAGCAGTCCCCGCCTGGCCGCTGGAACGGGATTAGGTGCCTTGGCCCTGCTGCTGTTGACCGGCTTTAGCGGCATCGGGCTGCTCGGTGGCGCTCTGGTCGGGGCCACAACCGTAGTGGGCACTTCTCCCCAGTACGTTGTCATTGAGCCCAACCAGGTCATTCAGGTGCAAGTTATGCAAGATATTCCCCGCGCCATCCCCATCGCTGCCGCCCCAGAAACCAGCCGTGAGTGGGGCAGCGGCGGCTGGTAGGCCAGCACTGGCCAGGCAGAACATGTAAGCAAAAAGGCTTCAGGTAGAAATATGTTTCTACCTGAAGCCTTTTTGCTGCACTCTCAACTTGGCGGACTAGGGCTGTGCTGAGAACAGATCAAACGGAAACGGGCCATAGGTGCCCGACAATTCAGTTACCTCAGGGTCAGAGGTGTGAAAAGTGATTAGCACCCCGCGCGATCGCCCGCTGTAGTCATCTAAATACCATGCGCCTTTGAGGGTGTTGAACTTGAGATAAACCGCTCCCTCACGGGCGGGCAGGTCCAGGTTAACGGTAACCCCAAGGGCTTTCAAAAACGACTCTAGGGCCTGCTGCCCCTCAGCCAGGGTATCGGCGCAAATGCCCAAGGTTTGGTAATCAGACCAGTCGTTAAAGTCGCTCAGGTCAGCCCGCACCTGGACGGCTTCGGCATCGCTGAGGGTGGATGGCGTGGTAAGGCAGCTAAACTGGCCCAGCCGCTGGCGAATGGCGGCGATCTCAGCGGCGGTGGGAGAGGACGAGGTGGTCATAGGGAGTTCTCTATTGTCTGTTTTTGGGGGTGAATTATCCCAAAGCGGTTTGGGCTTACTAGCAGTGGGCCTCTGGCCCAGCTACCAGAGGTGCCACCATGACCTACCATGTCCGCATGTTAGACATGCCGTCGAGCGATCGCCCGCGAGAACGGCTGCTATCTTACGGGGCTAAAAGCCTATCAACCGCAGAGCTACTAGCCATTTTGTTGGGCACCGGCCAGGGGCCAGGTAAGCTGTCGGCAGTGGGGCTAGGCCAGCTCATTCTGCAAGAAATGGGACAAAACCAGCGCGATCCGCTCACCTCGTTAAGGGATGTATCGGCCCACGATCTGGAGGAAATTTCAGGCGTTGGCCCAGCCAAAGCCACCACCATATTAGCTGCCATTGAGCTGGGGAAACGAGTGTTGCAAGCGATTCCGCCCGAAAAGACCGTCGTAGACGACCCCGCCATTGCCGCCGCCGCTCTCAGTCACGAATTGATGTGGCAAGCCCAGGAGCGCTTTGCCGTGGTGCTGCTCGACGTGCGCCACCGGCTGATGGGCACCAAAGTGATTACCATCGGCACCGCCACCGAAACCCTGGCTCACCCCAGAGAAATCTTCAAAACCGTGATTCGCCACGGTGCCGTGCGCTGCATCGTGGCGCATAATCATCCTTCAGGAAGTCTCGAGCCTTCCCCCGACGACCTCTCGCTCACCCGTCAGCTCCTTCAGGGGGCGCAGATTCTCGCCGTGCCAGTGCTCGACCATTTGATTATCGGCAACGGCGACTTCCGCAGCCTGCGCCAGACCACCCAGCTCTGGCAAGAAACGCCCCAGGGAGTCTAGGGTTAGGCTGAACTTTCAGAGCAGGCAGGCGCATAACGCAGTCATGGCTGCCCACAGAATAGGCCAGACTATTCTACGTGACTAAAAAAGAGGGTGCCTGACCCGCTTTCAAACGGATCAGGCACCCTCCTGGACTACTGTCTGAGAGAATTTGCGATCGCCTAGATCGCCTAGATCGGCACAGCGGCAGAACCTTCCAGCGCTGGTGCTACGGTCGCTAGGTCAAAGCTGTCGTTGATGTCGCCGAGGGGCGTAGTCAACGAGGCCGTAGCAATGCCGCCACTGACGTCAATAACGCCATCGACACCGGCAAAGAAGTCGGCGCCCTGATTGGTGAAGGCCACTACGTCAAAGGCGGTTTCAAACAGTCCCAATGGGCTTTCGATCGCAGCATCAAGCACGCCGTCGGTGAGCGTACCAGTACCATTTAGGTCTTGAACAAACCCGGCCACATATTCACTAGCCAATGGCCCGATGGTGAGATCGGTCGCTACCGGCAGGCTCAGACTAGGGCTGATGGGCACCGAGGCGTCTAAACTAGCCAGTCCGTCAGCGAAATTCAGCGACCCAGTCACCGCCGAGAGGGGCACCGACAGATCGCCATAGACACTTGAGGACGCCACAATATTGCCGCTGTTAAAGTCCACGACACCGTTGATGTCGCCCACCAGAGGCAGCGCCGTTGAGAAGGGGAAGACCGCGTCATCCTCAAAGTCAATGTCGGCTACTAGCTGGCCAAAAGGCGTGGCCAGATCGAGGTTGAGATCACCCCCGGCCACATCTACGGTGCCGCTGAGGGGGCCTAGAGCTGTGGCTAAATCGAGAGTAAACGCGCCGTTGGCAAACGGTACGGTGGCATCAATGGCATTGATGGCATCTAGCACGAAGGTGCCAGCGGCAGCAGACAGGTCAACCGGTGGCAAGGTAGCTGTTTGACCGTCAGTGGCGATCGCCGCCTCTAAAATTCCCCCATCTAGGGTGAAGGTGCCATCCGAGACAGCGGCCAGATCGGCAAAGCCTCGCAGAGTTGTAGGGGCATCAAAGGTGCCCGTTAGGGCCGTGCCATCGGCCAGCAGCAGGTTGGCATCAAACCGGCCATCCTCTACAGAAATTTGGCCCGTAGCATCGGGCAGGTCCCTGGCAAAATCGGCTACCAGGTCAGCAAAGCTGGGGTCGAAAGAGGCTAGCAGGGTCAGCACACTGGTGCTGCTAAAGAAGGATTCGTTGGGAGTAAATTCAACAACGGCTTCTTCTTCGTTGAAAAAATCTTGGTTGGGCGACAAATCAGTATCAGTCAAAGACATAGGGAACACCCTTGCTTTCCTTTAGATAAACATCAGCGACAGATGACCTGTCGCAGGTGACTCAGCGCCACCCACTGGTCTGCAATGCTCCGCTGGGTATTGTGCCATAGGAATCTAAGAGTGCCTAGGTAAATTTTTGGGCGATCGCATCGTCATTCCTGCCTATTCCCTTGGCCTTACCACCGCGGGATTACCGCTATCGAAACGGCGCAGTAAGCTTGCGCTCTCTGCCACAAACCGCCCTCACACCGCTCAGCCGCGCCCAACCACCAAAGCGATAAACCCACACCAGCACCACCACCCAGTGCATCAGCACCACCAACCAAAGCGAGCCCGTAATCCAGTACGCGGCAATCAGCACTAGCCCCAACCAGCCTGCCAGCACTAAAAAGCGAGGGTCAGAGAGGCCGGCCCTAGCCCCCCTATACAGGGTTCTATTCAGTACAACGTGATACAAAATAAACGCTACAAAGCTGACGATGCCCCACAGCAGCCAGCGATCGCCGGGCACCCCTTCCACTGGATGGGGCAGCAGCATGACACGAAAGATTGTTTCTTCGAGCAGGGCAGGGGCAATGAAGCGGCGCAGGGCGTCTAAAGCGAAGCCCATCGGGCTAGACGCCGCCTGCTGCCGCACCAAAAATCGATTTCTCAAACCAAAGGGAAGCGCCACCAGACCGTAGAGCGACAGCATTACTAGCCCTAGCAGCCCCATGGGCCAGCTCAAGCCGGTGGCAAAGGCATCGGCCAGCCGCTGGGTGACTCGTCCCAAAATAGGAACACCCCCGAAAAAAGTTGTCGGGGGAACCGGCTGCACAGTCGGGTCAAAACCGCCCACCATGTTGGTACGCAAAAACCACAGCTGACCACCATGCTCTAAAAAAATGCGGGCTACCCGGTCGTGGGCCCAGCGAGGCATCATGCTGTGCCAAGTGAGCATGCCGCTCAACAACCTGCGGCTGCTGGTAAGATCGCCAGTTGAGTCAACCCCGGCCAGCGATTCAGCGTTGGCTTGCCAATCGGGACGCACCACACCGTAGGGCACCAGCATCGTTTCGAGGTCGTTGCCCAAAGCGGCAAAACGTCGAGATCGCTCAACCTCTGGACTGTCTGGGTTTTGCTGCACCCAGGCGGCAATCTCAGGCTGGCTGTCGATCTGGCGGCGAATCTGCTGAATCGCGATAAACAAGGCCTGGTTGGAGTCTTGCACACAGGACGTGGCGGGGGTAACCGGAGCCACGCCCGTGCCATCGCCAACGCGGTAGCGAGCCGCAATTACTTGGAGCTGTAGCAGCAGCTCGCGAAATAGCGAAATGCGCATGTCGCCAAACTGGAACGGAGCGATGAAGGCGTCGAGCTTAACTACCACATCCGACACAGGGCGACTGCCGAGCCAACCCCGCTGCATGTCGCCCATGTAATCGGCCCAGTCGTGGGCACCGGACACAATGCCGTTGGGGTTGTGAGCGTAGATCTGCTGGTACTGAATATCAAATTGCAGCTCGTTGGTGATGGGTTCGCGCACCACCTGGGCCAGCCCATAGGCAAAGTGGCCCGTTATGGTGCCGACCGGAGCAGATTCTGCTTTCTCACCGCCGATACCGCCGAAGAGATGAATCACGAGGCCATAGTCACCCTCTTGCCACTGAGCCTGGGCGGTGTCGGCACTACCTGCGGTGGCGCTCACCAGCAGGCTCTGAAGGGTGCCCTGGCGCTGGGGCGTGCCTTGCCAGTTGTCGCGATCGAGGTAGCGGCGACCTGAAGCCAATCCCAGCACCACATCATCAGGCTGAAGCTGAACCAGCGCTCTGGGCTTAAGAGCCTGCACGGTGAACAAACCGTCCTCGGCGCGGCTGCCGTAGATATACCAGCCAGCACTGCCGGCGGGCGACTCGGCTAAGTCTCGCAGGTTAGACATGAAGCGATCGCCCGTCATCGCCGGCTGCTGCGGAATACGCACGGTGCCCGTAGGACCACTGAAATTGCCCGACGCGGCGTTATAAAACTGAACGCGAAAATATTCGGTTGGGCAGGGCGGCTCCCCAGGACAAAGCGTAGGACGCGGGGCTTTGACGGTCTCGTCAGGCCCCAGGAGCTTTACCAGGCCGTATTCTCTCCCGGTAATTTGAATAGGCTCAAGGCCCACCCGCAGCATGGGGCGATCGCCTTCTACGACCACCTCCACCTCTGCCAAGCGAACAGTAACGTCATCGTTGGGTCGCGCCCCCGCTAAAGATTGCAGTGGCCCAACCGCCTTACGACCATTCAGCCGGGTGGGCAATATGTTGCCATTAGCCAAAGACCGCTCAGCCTGGGCATTAAAGACAACATCGCGAGTAACGGCTTTCATGTAAGCCTGGGACTGGGCATTGGGTTTCCAAGTGAGCTTCACCCTTTGGCCTACCAGCTCAGGAAAGTCGGGGGAACTGTACCACAGATCCATCCACACCCAGTCGCCGGGAACAGCGGCATACTCGGCCTGACTGGGGAGAATGAGCCTACCGTTCCACAACCCATTGGGGCGCAGAGAGGGAGCAGTAGGCAGAGGCGTTGGAGGGAATGTTTCAACTCGGTTGGCCGGTAGGGTGAGGGCGCGATCGTAGTTGGTCACGACACCGTTGGGCACAACCTCAGTATCTGGAGCCTGGGACAGGAAATTGGTAGCCAGCGGCTCGTGGGGTGGCGGTGCGCCTTCGGTTTTGGTCGCTAGCAACCCCAGAAAACATACTACGGCAACAATGACAGCAACCCGCTGCACCAATCGCTGAGCACGGAAGGGCAACGGCAAGTCTAGATCAGAAGGCCGCAGCATTGGGAACGCTCATCTCGCGATAGAAAAATGCTAGTAAACCACATTCGGCCCTCCAAAAAGTTGGCCTTAAGGAAAACCAAAGCTTCGCCTTCCTAGGCAGGAGGCCTCAAGCTATAGCGTCGCCAAGATAGTTAGCTTGAATTTTCACAGGAGCGTCCAGGCTACGGTACTGACTCAGTAGGGCCGCTTTACTGCCGCGATCGCAACCCCTCTACAATCACATTCACGATCACCGCATCGTTCCAGGCGGGAGGCTCTTCGCCCAAGCGCACAATCACCAGCTCTTCTAATGGAATCACGTAAACCCGCTGATGGTGGCGACCGTCGAGATAGAACGTGTCGGCAGCGGCAAAGGCAGCCGACGAGGCTCGGTTGACCTGGGGATAGTCGGCGGTGCGAGCCTTGAGCCAAATGTGCATGCCAAAGGTCGGCTCTAGGGGCGACTCCTCTAACATTTGCTCCAGCCAGCTTGCGGGGATGATTTGGCGATCGCCTACTTTACCCCCATGCAGCAGCATCTGCCCCAGCCGCACCCAGTCTGGGGCGGTAGCAAAAAAGCAGCAAAAGGGTTTCGCGCTCCCCCTCGGACGGTCTAGCCAGAGAAAACCATCTCCGGCACCCAACGGCTGCCAGAGGCGGTTACTTAGGTAATCACCAAAGGATTCTCCTGTGGCCCGCTCTAGCACCAAGCTGAGCAGTTGCGAATTGAAGTTGCTATAGTCAAACACCTTGCCAGGAGCGCTTTCCAAAGGAATATCCAGCACAAGTTTTTGGGTATTTGAGCCACCGTAGAGCTGCACCAGATCAGAGCGTAGTGTATCGATACGGTTGTCGTTGCGCAGGCCTGACTGCATGTAGAGCAGGTCGGCTAGGGTGATGTCGCCCCTGGGGTCGTTAGCCCATTCTGAAAGGTAGGTGCCGACGGGATCTTGGATGGAGCCGATATGCCCCTCGTCGATCGCTACGCCGATCAGCAGCGCCAGCAGGGTTTTCACCATCGACATTGAGTTGACGGGGTCGCTGGCTTGGTGGCCCTGCCAGTATTGCTCTAGAACAAGGCGATCGCGGTGCATCACCAGCAGCGCCACCGAATTTTGCTCCTCGGCAAAGTCCAAGGCTTTTTGCAGCGCTTCAGGAGGAATCTCGGTCGTCTCGACCTTCACCAGCGGTGGAGCTTGGGGGCCAACGCCGGGGACTAGTTGCTGGGGCTGATACCAGTCCGCCGAGGTGATAGGGGTGTCGGGATAGGTGAGCGATCGCCCCAGTAGTCGCCAATCCACCGTAACCCGCAGTAGCCCACCTACGGCCACCAGACCTACCACCGTCCACAGCCTAGGCCGAAGGAATGCTCTCGTCATTCGTCGAGTTGTTCCCTACAATTCCAGGCTCTATTCTAGCTAGCTCGACTTAGCCATCTTCAACAGCCAGATCTCAGGGTTCTTTTTAACCTTGTACCAGGTCTGTCTATCATTCAAGAACCCTAGGATCTACGGCCCCTACATGCCCATGATGCAGTAGCCAGAATCGACGTAGAGAATCTGCCCGGTCATGCCCGTCGATAGGTCGCTGCACAGAAAAGCGGCAGTGTTGCCTACTTCAGTCTGCGTTACAGTGCGGCGCAGCGGCGCAACTTCTTCAACGTGGTGAATCATATCGAGAATGCCGCCCACTGCCGACGACGCCAGGGTGCGAATGGGGCCAGCGGAAATGCCGTTGACGCGAATATTGTTGGGGCCAAGCTCGGAAGCCAGATAGCGCACATTCATTTCTAGCGCTGCCTTGGCGATACCCATGACGTTGTAGTTGGGCACCACCCGCGCGCCGCCTAGGTAGGTGAGGGTGACAATGCTGCCGCCGCCGGTCATTAGCGGCTTGGCCCCGCGCGCCAGGGTAATTAATGAGTAGGCGCTGACATCCAGGGCCAGCTGAAAGCCCGCTTTAGACGTGTTGCTAAAGTCGCCCGTCAGGTCATCCCGGTTGGCGAAGGCTAGGCAGTGAATCAGAATATCGAGCTTGCCCCACTTTTCTTGGATAGTGCTAAACACCTGCTCGACCTGGGCTTCGTCCTGCACGTTGCAGGGCAAAAACAGACTGGGGTTGAGGGGGTCAACCAGGTCTTTGACCTTGCCTTCCATCCGGCCTCTTTCGTCGGGCAGGTAGGTGATGCCCAGGTTAGCCCCAGCTTTGTGCAGCTGCTGGGCAATGCCCCAGGCAATGGATTTATTGTTGGCAATACCCGTTACCAGGGCGTTTTTACCAGTCAGGTCTAGCATGGCTCTCGGTGGTGATTCGCATTTAGGAGTCTACGGGAATTTGGGACCGGTGAATAGGGTATAGCCCGATAGAATAGGTAGGCTTGGCGCATAGAATTCTGCCTAAAATTTACATCTCCGCTACCCATGGAAGTTATCCCCGCTATTGATTTGATTGAGGGTCGCTGTGTGCGGCTTTACCAGGGCGACTATGCCCAGACCGAGGTGTTTAACGACAACCCGGTGGAGGTGGCGCGGCAATGGGTAGATCAAGGGGCAACCCGGCTGCACCTGGTGGATCTCGATGGGGCCAAGTCGGGTAAGCCCGAGAACTGGCAGGCCATAGAGGCGATCGCCCAAGCAGTGGATATTCCCATCGAAGTGGGGGGCGGGCTACGCGATCGCGCCCGCGTCACCGATCTATTCTCTTTGGGCGTGCGCTACGCCATTCTCGGTACTGCTGCGATCGAGAATCCCGAGTTAGTCAGCGACTTGGCCGGCGAATTCCCCGGCCAGATCATCGTTGGCATCGATGCCCGCGACGGCAAGGTGGCGACGCGGGGCTGGCTGGAAACGTCGGAGGTGGATGCGATCGCCCTCGCTCAGCAAATGGAGCAGCGCGGCGCGGCGGCAGTGATCTATACCGATATCCAGCGCGACGGCACCCTGCAAGGCCCCAACATTCCAGCCATGCGAGCCATGGCCGAAGCCGTGTCGATGCCAGTGATCGCCTCCGGTGGCGTGGGTGCTTTGCGCGATTTGCTCAGTCTGCTGGCTCTAGAGAGCCAGGGAGTTACCGGCGTAATCGTGGGTCGCGCCCTCTACACGGGAGATGTCAGCCTTAAAGAAGCTGTGCGAGCGGTGGGCAACGGACGGTGGCAGGATGTGCCCCCATCCCTGGGCGACTCGGCCTTTGCTTAGCAGGGACATGATCAAAGACCAGCCTTTGGAGGCGATCGCAGCCTGTAGGCTTATTGCATGAGGCGAATCTAGGTATGAGCTCTGGTTTACTAGCCCCCCCCTTTGAAACTGCTGCCCTGGCAGCGGCCGACACCTCCGCCTTAAAATCTAGCCTGCTAAAGCAGGTAGACGAGCGGGAGTCCGAGCCAATGGCCAAAAAAGTCCGTTTTGCCAACGAGATCCTGCTGCCACTCTTCGACGAGTTAGAACGCCGCAACCCTACTCCCGATTTGAATCAACAAATCCCGCTGCTAAAAGGAATTTGGCTACCTATTTGGTCTACCATTCCGTTTCAAGACATCATTCCAGGCCGGGTGCATCACGAGTCCTATCAAATTTTTGACGACAATGGCTTTTACGCCAATTTAGCCCGCTACAAACCTGGTCGTGAAACTCCAATCCTAAGCTGGGTCTCTCGCTGGCTACTCAGCTACGATTTTATGATCATGCAGAGCTACGGAGTTCAAGCACTGGCCGAAGCAGATCACCCCTCGGCCCTAGGGCAAATGGGGCAAGACTATTGGGAAATTCAAAATGTCTGCATCCGACAGGTTTTGCGCTTTGGTTCACCTTCCTTTAGCGCTGATGCGGCTCAAACTTGGTTCAATCAAACTGTAGCCGATCATCAAAAAAATCCTGCATCTCAACCGCAAACCACTAAGCCCGCGCAGGGTAAAAATCGCGTCACGACAAAGCAATACGAGCAAATCGCCCAAGCCCGACCTCGCCTCGACCACCTCTATATCGACCAAGATTTTCGCCTTGTTAAAACCCAGCGAGAAAAATCCCAGCGTCCGTCCTACACTGTAGCCCTGCGTTTACCGACCTAACCTCTGCGTAGTCGTAAGTTGAGTGACGTGCTAGTAAAACTCAACAAAACTCATTCCAACACAAGTGGGGGCCGAACGGAAGGAACCAATCTATGCCTAAGTGGAGATAGCAAAGATTCACTTTTTGTAAGCCATATCATTTGGCAAATTCTGCAAGTAACGCCGGAAACTGTTCTGGTGGCGGAAATTTACTGAAGCTATAGGTGGCAGGCGTTGTTACCCAAGGCAGTTTTTCGTCCGTGTATGTTTCGATGAACGGGCTGAACGCTTGAGCATCTTCCATGAGGCTGGCGCGAATATTGACGAAGTCATCTAGACCTTCAGGGCGGGTAAAAAGCCAGCTCATGCAGTGGCCGCAGAAATAATGGCGAGTCGCACCATGCAGACCGCCAATTACCGGGCTACCCAACGTAATTTTGAAGCTTTCGCTAGGGTAGAGGGCGCTCAGCGAAAAGGCACTGGATGTCATTTGCTGGCAGCCGGTGCAGTGGCAGGCCATGGTGATCAGAGGTTTTGAACTTACTTCAAATTGAACCTGCCCGCATCTACAACGCCCCCTCTTGAAAGAAGTAATATCTACCACAATTTATTCCTAAGTTTCTCTCAACGTAGCGCAATCTTGCTTGGCCATCCAAAGTTTTTTAAACGTTGAATCAGCGGGATAGTTGTGGCACGGAAAAGGCCAGTTAGACATTTCAGCTCTAATAACGAGGCGACACGATGGGTAGGTAGAACTACCGAATGACTAGGCCGTGAGCTAGGCATCAATATTTTGAATAAATCCTTTAATCAAACAATATGCTGATTGGCCCCAATCACGTTGGTAGCGGGTAGCGTGGCTTGTATAGCCCGTCTGTTAGGTCAACTGTCTCCCGAACCAGTTGTGCGACACTCTCGACAGCAGCGATGAGTTCTGTAGGAGACGCACCGAGGTGCGCGAGCGTCTTCTGCACCCGCAGCCCGAACTCCCGCGGGGCCTGCTTAAACTCGGCAATCTCCTCAAGGGCCGTCTTGTCGTTGATCAGGTAGGTGCGGTTCAAAGCGAAAAGCACCAATATCAGCTGGTTCACGGCACAGGTTAGGCAAGCTGCCGTCCCATAGCCATCAGAGCGCATGGCAAACTTGCGGGCGAATGCAGTAAGGCCGAATTCCGCCATCCAAAGATAGTCTTGCACTACGGAGTGGCGCAGGGCCTCCGGGTAGTTCGCGACCCGCCGCTTTAGCAAATCGAGCCGGGCCTCGGGATCGAACAGGGGAACACATACCTCAACGTCGCCAAGGTACGTCCCGCTGAAGTATCCAAAGGGTGGCTGTTGGGCATAGTGAAGCTCGTACCGGCCTGCTTCTGCCTCGGCGATGACCCGCTCTAGGTGTTCAAGGCTGCGATAGAGGAAATCGACGCGCTGGCCGCCAATGGTCAGCCAGGCTCCACCATTAATCCAGGGACCCCACTCATAAAAGTCTGTGACCACTGGTGCGGCGGTGTTGTCGACGGCGTCAGCCAGCTCACGAAGGCTTTGGATAGAGAAAGGATCTGATTCTGAGTAGAAGATGCCAAAATCGATATCCGACCCTGGCTGAGCGCGGCCGCGGGCATGCGACCCGCCAAGCACGACTGCCCTGATCCCACGGATCATTCCAAGCCGCTTTACGAGCGACGATACCAGTTCGCGTTGTTCGAGCGAGAGTTGTTTCACGGTCAGGGTAGCGACCCCCCAAAAAAGGGGGTAAGTCTATTGGTTAGCCAAGATCAAGACCTCTTTTTGAAGGTGGCTTAGGTAGCCTCATCTGCTCAGGCTAGACCTTAGTCAGCAGTTCTGCGCCCTTAGGATCGATCGCAGCTGGTGCTCGACTAATCCCCGGCAGCAGGTTTTCTACCAGGGTGTGGCTTTCTTCTAGCAGGTAGTTTAAGAATGCCTGAGAAACCACCGAGAGCTGCTTGCCCGCCAGGTGGGCCACATACCAGTGGCGATCGATGGGGAAATGGTCAACGTCAAGAATGGCAAACTCACCCCTGGTGCCTTCAGAAATAATGGTGTGCAGCGACAGCACCGAGATGCCCAGACCGCCTGCGATCGCCTGCTTGATCGCCTCATTGCTACCCAGCTCTAACCGCACCTTCACATTTATATCGTGCTCAGCAAACAGCTTTTGCACCGCGTGACGGGTTCCCGATCCGGGCTCGCGCATGATGAACTGCTCACCATCGAGGACGCTAATGGGCGATCGCGCCTTGCCCACCAGCGGGTGGTCCTGCGGCCCCAGCACCACTAGGGGGTTTTCAAGAAAGGGGTAAATCTTCAGGTCGGGCTGTTCGGGCGGCGTACTGATGATGTAGAGGTCGTCATCGTTGTTGGCCATGCGCTCTTGAATCTGCTGGTGGTTAGTCACCTTCAGCGAAATATCAATGCCGGGAAACCGCTGACAAAATGGTCCCAGTAGCCGGGGCACAAAATATTTGGCCGTGGTGATCACCGCTAGACGCAGCTGGCCCTGCTTGAGACCCTTGAGATCAGACACTGCCATCTCAAACTGGTCGAGGCCGTCAAAAATTTCTTGGCAAGTGTCTAACAACTTTTGCCCTGCCTGGGTGAGGTAGAGACGCTTGCCGATCTGTTCAAACAGAGGTAGCCCCACCGCCTTAGTCAGCTGCTTCACCTGAATCGACACCGTGGGCTGGGTCAGGTAGAGTTCTTCGGCGGCCCGGGTAAAGCTGCCGTGGCGGGCAGTTGCTTCAAAAACCTTAAGCTGGTGCAGCGTGGCATGAATCAACGAACAACCTCCCCAATCAAGCAACGGCGCTTTTTACATAGACGCTATTCTATCAAATCAGGATGACTTAGTCTGCTTTTTCTATGAATGCATCGCCACGAAAAAATTGGCCTGGGGAAAGACAAGCTGAAAAAGGGGTTTAAGGTGCAAGGTTTAGGGCGCGAGGGGCAACCTCAAACCCTGCACCTCACACCTTAAAACCTCAGTTAACCAAAGCTTTGAGTGCTGTCTTGGCTGCTAGCCACCCGTCTTAATCGTGTCGATTTTGCGCACAAATAGGTCAGAGAAGATGGTAATCACCCGCCGGGGTCGGGTCTTGATATTGGCGCTCAGCGACATGCCCGATTGCAGCTTCACGGGCTGCCCATCGATCGCAATTACCTGATCGCCTAGGGTAATCTCTGCCGGGAAGCGAAAGGTGGGGTTGATCTGATCGGGGGGCAGCGCGTCAGAACCAATCCGGGTCAGAGTGCCCTTCACATCGCCAAACTCGCTGTAGGGGAATGAGTCGATGCGCACATCGACCTCCATCCCTTCGCGCACAAAGCCAATGTCGCGGTTGGTGATAAACACCCGTGCCACCAGGGCATCGCTGGGCACAATTTCAAGAATCGGCTCGGTGGAGTTGGCCACGTAGCCCGCCTGGTTGGCCTTGAGATTAAACACCGTGCCGTTCACCGGGGCGCGCAGCTCTTGGTAGGTGAGGGTCTGCTGGAGCTGGGCAATTTGGCTATCGAGCTCTTGCAGGCGGTTGTCGTTTTCGAGAATAGTTTTGGTTAGCTGGCTGTCAATGGTGGCGATCTGGTTGTTGTTGGCGGCGATGCGCTGCTGCAAGTCGTCTTGGGAGGCGATCGAGGTATTGCGAAATTGCTCTTGGGCCTGGATGATCGCCAGCTCTAGCCGCTGCCCTTCCTCCACCAGGCGGTTGACCTCGGTTTGGCGGTTGTTCACCTCCTGCTCCTGCTGGAGATATTGAATTTCGCCGATGCCCCCCGCCTCATACAGCGGCCGAATGCGATCGAGAATATTTTGGTTAACCCGCAGGGCATCGCGGGCATTGGCCAGCTGAGCCTCGGTCTGGGTGAGCTGACGACGCAGCTGATCCACCTCCAAGTTAGCGATGCTGAGGCGTGAGTTGAGTTCAGCATTAGAAGCCCGTAGGCGATCGCGCTGGGCGACAGGCAAGCTCTCCCCTGTCACATCCCCCGCTAGCTGGGCGCGATAGAGGGCGTTTTCGGCCACCAAGGCGGCGCGGTTGCTGGTTAACTGCACCAGACCGGGAGCAATATCCACCGGGGCGCTGGCCTCAGTATTGTCAGCTAGCTGCGACTTATAGTAGGCATTTTCTTCCCGCACCTTGGTGCGAATGGTCTCCAGCGAGGTGAGCTGGGCCTGGGTGGTCTCGGGGTCAAACCGCAGCAGCGGGTCACCTACCTCCACAGCCTGTCCCTCGGTTACCAGCACCTCCCGCACCACACCGCCCACCGGAGCCTGCACCGGCTGCACCATGCCCTTGGGTTCTAGCTTGCCCTGGGCCGGTATGGCCTCCTCAAACTTAGCCAAACACGCCCAGGCCAAGGTAAACGCCGTCACTCCGACCAGGCTCCACACCACCGCTCGCGACCAACGGGGTGACTGGCGAAGAATCACCGGCTTGTCGAACTGCACCTTTTGCCGCGAGGGCTGGTTGGCCAGCACGGCGTCGCCGTTTGGGTCAGGGGTCTGCGATTGAGTAGGGGGAATGCTGTTGATGCGAACCATGGTTGGGGAATGGGGGAAGTAGGGGAGTCGGGGAGTGGGTGGGTAGATGGGTAATGGAGGGTTTTAAATTTTGAGGTTTGAATTTTGAATTGCGGGGTAGGAATTAAATTCAAAACTAAAAATTCAAAATTATCTGCTGCTAGCCTAAACGCCGCTGAGCTGCTGTTGGTAGAGAGTAAAGTAGCGCCCCTGGAGTTCCATCAATTCGGCGTGGGTGCCCAGCTCGACCGCTGAGCCCTGCTCCATCACCAAGATCTGGTCGGCCTGCTGAATGGTGTTGAGTCGGTGGGTGATAAAGAATACCGTGCGACCCTCGGCCCAGCCTTTGAGGTTCATCGAGACCTGGTGCTCGGTATCGTAGTCGAGGGCGCTGGTGGCTTCATCCAAAATCAGCAGGCGTGGATTTTGCAGAATGGTGCGGGCGATCGCAATTCTTTGTCGCTGCCCCCCCGACAGGGTCGAGCCCCGCTCGCCAACGCGGGTGTTGTAGCCCAGGGGCAAATCCATAATGAAATCGTGGCAGCAGGCAATTTTTGCCGCCTCAATAATCACGCTGGGCTCGGCGTCAGGGTTGGTGAGCGAAATATTCTCCTGAATAGTGCCCTCAAACAGCAGGCTATCCTGCGGCACAATGCCAATCTGCCGCCGCAGCGAATGCAGCTCGACCTTGCTGATGTCGTAGTGGTCGATCAGAATGCGGCCCGACTCTAGCTCGTAGAGGCGAGGCAGCAGCTTCATCAAAGTGCTCTTACCCGAGCCGCTTTGGCCCACTACACCGATGAATATCCCCGCCGGAAACTCTAGGCTAACGCTGGCCAATTGCAGCGGCCCCGAGGGCGCAAAGCGAAAGGCCACGTTCTCGAAGGTGACTTGCCCAGTAATCTCGGGCATCGGAATCTGGTTGGCCTCGTCGGCCTCGGTCTCCTGAGGGTGGTCAATGATGTCAGACAGCCGCTCCAAGGACAGAGCCGTTTCCTGAAAGTTTTGCCACAGCTGGGCCAAGCGCAAAATCGGCGCAGTCACGTAGCCCGAAATAATCCGAAAGGCGATCAGCTGGCCTAGGGTGAGTTGCCCCTCCAGCACTAGGTAGGCCCCCACCCACAGCACTAGCAGGGCTGAGAGCTTGTTCAGAAAGTTGCTGGCCGAGTTGGCGGTGGTGGAGGTCAGCACCGTATTAAACCCGGCGCTGACATATTCGGCGTAGCGCTCCTGCCACTTCCAACGGGTGCGCAGCTCAATATTCTGTGCCTTGACAGTCTGAATGCCCGACAGCGACTCCACCAGCAGCGACTGGGTAGCGGCATTGCGCTCGGCCTTAATGCGCAGCTGCTTGCGCACAATGGGGGCAGTTAGCGCCGTTACTAATACAAACAGCGGAATCGTTGCTAGGGCCACCAGGGTCAGCACCCAGCTGTAGATGAACATCACCACGATGTACAACACCGAGAACACCGCGTCGAGCACTACCGTCAGGGCTGTGCCGGTGAGAAACTGGCGAATGTTTTCAAGCTCGTTGATGCGGCTAGAGAGTTCGCCCACGGGGCGTTTGTCAAAGTAGCGCAGGGGCAGGCGAAACAGGTGGTCGATGATCTCCGACCCCAGGGCCATATCGATGCGGTTGGTGGTATCGACGAACAGGTAAGTGCGCAAACTGGTGAGCAGGGCCTCGAAAATGGCCACCACCACCAAGAAGACACCCAGCACTTGCAGGGTATCGACGCTGTTTTGCACAATTACCCGGTCGATGATGATCTGCACCATCAACGGGTTGGCTAGGCCAAACAGCTGCACAAAGAACGAGGCGACAAACACCTCGATCAGCACCCAGCGGTACTTCTGAATCGAGGGCCAAAACCACTGGAGGCCAAATTTTTGCTGGGGGGTTTCGCGGGTGGGCTCCAGCAATAGCACTTCTCCGCTCTCGCCCCAGGCCTCGGCAAAGCTCTCGGGGGTGCGGCGAATAATACCCACTTCGGGATCGCCCAAAATATAGGCTTTTTCGCTGGTTTCGTAGAGCACCGCAAAGCTCTCCTGCCAACGGATCAGGCAGGGGGTATTGAGGCGGCCAAACGCCCCGACGGGCACGCGCACCAGCTGAGTTTTGAGGCCCATCATCTCGCTCACCGAACCGCAGATCGGCAGCGACAGCTGACCCATGCGCTCGTGCTGGTTGGCCAAGATGCGGCGAATGACATCTTTGCGAAAGGGCATGGAGAACTGCTGGCTGAGCATGTCAAAGCAGGCCAGCGCCCCATCGACCTCGCCTCGACCCCGCGCGAAGGGGTAGCGGCGGCTGGGCGACTTCTCTAACGCTGAGGACGCCTGGACTCGGGGCACCAGATCGGCCTCGGTGGCGTAGGGGACATTGTTGACATCCAGCACCTCTACAGATCGAGCAACGGCCTCTGGCTCCAGATCAGCAGGTTCGGGCAGGGTCTCGGCAAGCACCGCCGGGGTCATTCCCAGCACCCGCGCTCCCTGGGGACTAAGGATCTCCACGGGGCGATCGAGGGCCAGGGTTGAGCCCACGGGCAGGTTGAGCACCGTGCCGCCGCTGAGCACCCAGGTAAGGGCGCGATCGAGCTGAGCTAGATTATTGGAACCGGTGGGTAGGGTGACGATCGCCGATTCGTCACAGACCGTCTGGGCCTTGGCCCTGAGATCGCCCACGTCGAGGGCATGGGTTTTGGCATGCTCGGCTACCAGGTCAAAGGCCTCGATCGCATAGACGCGATCGCGCACTTCCCCCCCAAACTCTGGGTACTCGTTGAGCAAACTCAAAAACGTGTACGACGGCAGGGTGAGGGCCAGCACCTCACTTGAGGCGATTACCGTTTCGCAGGGCACCCCGCGAATTAAGCTGATCACCCCCAGCATTTCACCCCGGCCAAAGCGCCCTAGGGTCACCGGCTGCTGACTGCGCGGGTCGTAGCCCAACAGCCGAGCTTGCCCTTCTAGCAGCACAATTACCTGCTGGGTCAGTACCTCCCGTCGCAGCAACGGCTGACCGACACGGTACTTGAGGGGCTGGGCCGTTTGCAAGAGCTGCTGTAACGCCTCGGCAGGCAGCCGATCAAAAGGCTCCAGAGACTGAAAAGTTTGTTGAATCGAGAGCGACGTTTGGGTCATAGCTGGGGGTATGGACGCACGGTGGGGGCAGCCGGGCAGCTTTAATATGCAAAAGCAGGAGCGTAGTATTCACCAGGTTTGATCAATACGCTCAGTAAGCGATAGGCAGATGCACTAAATCGATACACAACGTAATTTAAGTTCGGCGACGGTTTGATTACCCTTCATAGCCTGCCCCATCCTAAGCGGTTGGGTAGTCTCAATAAGATAACGTCGGGTTAAAGTGACCAACTTTTTACCTTCTAGCTCCCGGACCGTAAGTCGTACCCCAGGAAAAGTGCTGTCACAGCGAGGAACGACGCACCCGATTCACTACCTTCTTGTGCCACTTTCATCCTCTGCCGCATTACATAGGTGGTCTGTACAAAGCGCTGGTAGCGTCTATATACAGACAAACCGTCAATAAACCACCGACCGTTGCTATGCCTACGCTGTCTTCTACGTTTTCTGTACCCCGTTGGCTTCAGACCAGTGCACTGGGGCTAACTCTGGGACTGGTCGCGGGATGCGAGAACTACCCTGCTACAGGCAACACCGTCACCACCGGCACCTACGAAGCTACCGCCACTGTTACCCAAACCTGGCAGGTCGACTACGCCCGCAGCTTTGACCGCCGCCAAACCATTCACCAAGAAATCTTTGAGTCTAACTCCCTCGTCAACCGCAACGGCGTGCGCCCTGAAGGTGCCGCCACTGGCCCCGACGACAACGGGCTTTACTGGCCCGCCCTGCCCCCTCGCCCCACCGCCGATGAGCTAGAAGCCCGCAAGCGCGAAGCTATCGAGCAGCGCACCGATCCAATGGTGCTCAAGGATGTCAAGTACGCCATCACCTTCGACTACAACGGCCAGCGGCGCACCCTGCCCACCACTCGCACCGTCTACCGCGAAGCTTCCAGCGCCTTTGCCGACCAGCAGGCGCTAGAGGTCACCTTTGGTCCGGGCGAGCAGAGCATTGGCGCGGCGCGGCGAATTGCGAATTTTGATCGGTAGCCCTACACCCCAGCGCCTCGATAAATGCGAGCGGCCTGCTCGGGGCTGAGACGGTTGGCCCCCGGCCAGTAGGGCTGCACCGGTTCAGAAAATTCGGGCAGCGCCACTGAAGGGGCCCCCGCACCGGGCCGGACTGCGTCGTTGAACTCTAGGGAAAGCCCACCCGGCTTAAGCGACTTCGCATCGTTTAGATCGGCATAGATTTTGCTGTGGGGTGGCACGAAGGCTTTAGCCTCTTCGTCGTAGGCCAGCAGCTCGGCAGAATCCAGCTTATAGATCCAGCCATGGATGGCTAGGGTACCGGCGTGGAGCTTGGAGCGCACCGAAGGATAGGTTTGCAGATTGTCGATCTGGGTGAGGACGTTTTGGGCCACCAGTAAATCCAGCTTGTCCTTCTTTTCCATGCTGCCGTAGTGGTCTTCGACTAGCTTGCGGGTGGCCTCGGTATGGCGCAGCCAGTGGTAGACCAGGGGCATTTTTTCTTCAAGGTCACCAATTTGCAGCAGTCCCTTCATGGCTCCGCACTGGGTGTGGCCGCAGACAATCACCTGGTGAATATCCAGAGCTTCCATGGCGTACTCAATGGTGGCTCCTTCGCCGCCGTTGGTAGCCTCGTAGGGCGGAATAATATTGCCGGCATTGCGAATCACAAACAGATCGCCAATCTCAGCTTGGGTAATGATGGTAGGGTCTACCCGCGAGTCAGAGCAGCCAATGAACAACACCCTGGGATGCTGCCCCTTAGCCAATTCTTTGAGCAGCTCCTGGCGGTCGGGAATGTAGTTTTCCTGAAAGTCACGCAGACCACGCAGCAGCTTTTCCATAGATCACACAGGAAGTTAGGGCAACCAAGCCCAGGCGATCGCCTGAACCCGCATCTATTGTTATCCCATATCTAAGGCATCAGCACCGCAAAGATTTACTTATCACGGCAATCATCCCTGCTTTTGAGGGGGAGCATGACACCCACCTAGCCTCACAATTGATACCATTCCCACAGCCAGATTGAAAATTCAGCGCAATAATGGGCTTGACTTCCTATTGCTGCGGCTATGCGTAATCCCTTTTGGCGGTTTAAGTCTTTGCCCTGGGCGATTTTGTTTCAGGTGGCTTTGGTAGCGGTGGCGATCGCCACCGCCGCCGACCTGCTGCTAGCTCAGGGGTTAGCCCTATTGCTAGCCAACACCGGCAGCAGCCTAATGCCCCTGATGCAGCTGCTGTTCATGGCGCTGCCCGTCGCCGCCGGCTTTGGCATCGGTGCCCTAGCCCTCACCATTTTGGAACGCTGGTTTAAGAGTGTGTACATCGACACTGGCGTACTGTGGGCATTGGTGCCCTGCATCGCCCTGGTGCTATTTGTCAAAGGGTTTTTGCCCATCCCTACCGCGCTGGTTGCCATGTCTTACCCCCTCCTGGTAGGAGTGCTGCTGGGAATTTTTGTGGTGGGCAAACGCCACTGGCGACGCTGGTAGCGGCAGAATCAACCGGGGCAAGCTGAGCAAACCACGTAAGTAATGTCATTAGACATAAGACAGTTGATGAAAGCCATCCTCAAAAGCTTGCTTATCGGTAGTCTGTTGGCCCTGGGCCTGCCCGCCCTAGCAGAAAATCCCCGCATTGAAATTGATTCCGACACTGAAGCGATTAGCGATCAAGCGATCGAGCAGGGGGCCATTCGCGTTGTCGTCAGCTATACGCCGCTCGATTACGCCGCCGAAGAAGTTAGCGACAACCTGACGATTCAGCTGTTTCACAACAACGAGCTCAAGCTGTCCACCACTGACACCGCTGCGATGTTTGCAGGCATTGAGCTGATCGATCTCGACAGCGACGGCACTTCAGAGGTGGTGGTTCAAACCTACAGCGGTGGTGCCCACTGCTGCCTGGCTACTACTACCTACACTTGGCAAAACGAGCAGTTTAACCCAGTTTATTTTGGCTACCTTGACGGTAGCGGCGGGCAATTCAAAGACCTCAACGGCGATGGGCTGATGGAGTTCGTCACCCTCGACAACTCGTTTTTCTACACCTTTAGCTCCTACGCCGGCTCGTACCCACCCAGCGTCATTCTCACCTACGAAAATGGTGAGTACCGCGACACCACACCTCAGTTCACCAACTATTTGGAAGACGCTGCAGCTGATATGCGCTTCACGGTAGAAGACCCTGAGTTTGCCGATCGCAGCGACAAAAACGGCGTATTAGCGGGCTACGTGGCCCAAAATATTCGCCTAGGAAACTATCGCGAGGCCTGGCTTTTCATGCTGGCCCACTACGAGCGCACCGACGACTGGGGGCTCGAAACCTACAACGACCAGGGTGAGCTAGCTGGTACCTATCCCGACTTTCCCACTGCCCTCTACGCCTTTTTGCAAGAGCTGGGCTATTTGGATACTAATGGTAGGCCTCAGCCCACCGTCGATCGCTCTCCGGTGGAGGCCGAGCGGGCAAGTTTTCAGTAGTAGCTTTACGGTTTAGCCCAAGATTTGCCGAAGGATTGAAAAGTCAAGACGATAGCGAATTTTTGGGCTTTAGCACCCTAGCTCTTCCGCAAAAAAGGGTAGGCCGCAACGGTCTACCCTTCAAACATTTAGCGCTTATCGAGCTGGCTAAACAGATCTAGAAGCCGGTGCGCCGGTAGTTGCCACCATTGCCGCCGCCAGCGCCACTGCTACTGCGAGCGTCATCGCGGGGGCGAGCTTTGTTCACCCGCAGTTCACGGCCCATCCACTCAGCTCCATCGAGGGATTCGATGATGGTGTCTTCCTGAGCTTCGGCGGCCATATCCACAAAGGCAAAGCCTCGGGGACGACCGGTTTCGCGATCGGTGGGCAGGCTAACCCGCTTGACTTCGCCATATTCTGCAAACACCCGCTCTAAATCTTCGCGAGTGACATCGTAGGACAAGTTACCAACATAGAGTGACATAGGATGGTCTCCGTACTGTACAAAGTGCAGTGAGTAAACGGAGACAAAGCTGTATCGGAAATCAAAGTGAAATGAAACAAGCGAAATCTACCGAAAACTAACTAAGACAATTTTAACACTCCAAATCTACCCATGGGAGGGGTGAAGTTGCCTTCTAGAAGTTGCCTTTAATTGTCGTATATCAAGCCTTCGGGCGCTTCAGGATTGTCTTCTAGATATTGGTCAAAGCCGGTTTTCTTAGGGATCTGATGCTGGTGCGAAACCTCGGCTCGCATCTCTTCCACCACGTCCCAGGCGGCAGCGGCTTCGGCAGAGGTTTCGCCCTTTTCGGCGGTGATTTGATGGGCGTAGTCGATTGCTTTTTGCAGCTCGTCTTGGAAGTCCTTGCTATCAACGCTCATAGTCGTTCTCCTCTGAGATCATCTTCAAAGTGGATAGGCCTATCTTACCTGTCTCGCGATCGCCGCAGGCATTTCCTAAACAGAGCCGTTGTCGCAGCCTCCCTTAGAGGAAAAAAGGATGGTTAATCAGTGCTCAAACACCCCCTGGTACAGGAGCAGGTCGAGGGCGACGAAGGTAGGCAAACAGCTAAAACAATCCTGCGCTAACTCCCACCGGCCCTCGCGCTTGAGCATGGCAGTCAGGGTTTGGTGAATGCTGTGCAGGTAGCGCACGTCATTGGCGGCGTAGCGCAGCTGCTCGTCGGAAAGATTCATAGCATTGCCCCAGTCAGAGCTTTGGGCGGTTTTGTCGAGTTCGATGCCCTCTAACTCTTTGACCAGCTCTTTAAGGCCGTGGCGAGGGCTATAGGTGCGGCTCAGTTTGCTAGCGATTTTGCTGCAAAACACCGGGGCCACGGTAATGCCCAGGTTGTGCTTGAGGGTGGCCAAATCGAACCGAGCAAAGTGAAACAGCTTGAGAATGTCTGGGGCTTCTAGCAGCTCTTTAAGTAGGGGCGCTTCTTTTTGGCCGAGTTCGATGCGCACTACCGATACATAGCCGTCAGCGTCAGAGAGCTGCACTAAGCAGAGGCGATCGCGCTGGGGCAGTAGACCCATGGTCTCGGTGTCACAGGCGATCGCGCTGGCCTGCCGATAGCGATCCAACAAGTCGGGGGTGAGGTCGCGATCGCAGATTTCAAAACCGTCGGCCATAGAGGTTCCTAATTGTTGTCAGATAAACCGGGCTGCCACGGGAAACAATCACTGTCCAGGGCTTGCTCCAGGGTAAAGCAGGATGTCGTAGGAACACATCCTTCTTGGACACCGCTGAGGATCAAGAATAGCTCGCGTCCGTTGACCATATTGCTTTGGGAACGTTGTATCGAGGTGTAGATGCAGGCTGGGGCTATCCTCCACAATCAACGGATGTCGTGGCGATTGTGCAGTACTCCCATAATCCAGTCACGACTGTGGCGAGCGTGCTCAGTCTCCCAAAAATTTAGCCTCAGCAGCCGCTCATAAATCTGCCGAAGCAAGTTGGACAGCGCTCGGCGATCCTGTCGGGCGAGACTTTCGATTTCCTCAATTAGGTTGGTTAGGTCGAGGGCATCAAAATTGCGCGATCGCAGTTGAGCAGCCGTGGTCTCCAACCAAATGTTGAAGTCAGTGTCGTACAGCGATTTAGGCCCGCCACTTGTGTCCACGGCAATCCGCTCACGTTCCAATTGATCTGCGACTTAGACCGCCTACTCTAGCCCGCCCAACGCCTTGGCAACGGTATTGACATCCTTATCACCTCGGCCCGAGGAGTTGATCACAATACGGGGGTTGCCCGTCAATTGCGGGCACAGGGTTTCGAGATAGGCAAAGGCGTGGGCCGTCTCCAGCGCGGGGATAATTCCCTCCAGACGCGATACCCGCTGAAACGCGTCTAGCGCCTCTTGGTCGGTAACGCTGTAGTATTCGGCTCGGCCTGCATCCTTCAAAAAGCTGTGCTCGGGGCCAACACCGGGATAGTCCAGACCAGCACTGATGGAGTGGGCTTCGATCACCTGACCTTCACTGTCTTGAAGGAGATAGCTCATCGCTCCGTGGAGCACGCCAACTCGACCCTCCGTCAGGGTGGCCGCATGCTTGCCGGTAGCCACGCCGCTGCCCGCCGCCTCAATGCCGATCATCCGCACCGTGGGCTCGTTGACAAACTCGTGGAACAGGCCCATGGCGTTGGAGCCGCCGCCAACGCAGGCCATCAGAATGTCAGGTAGGCCGCCAAACTTCTCTTGGCACTGGGCGCGAGTTTCTTCTCCGATAATGGCGTGGAAATCGCGCACCATCATCGGGTAAGGGTGCGGGCCGGCGACGGAACCGAGGATGTAGTGAGTGTTTTCTACATTCGTTACCCAGTCGCGAATCGCTTCAGAGGTAGCGTCTTTGAGGGTGCCGGTGCCCGCCGTGACGCCGCGAACCTCAGCCCCCATCAGCCGCATGCGAAACACGTTCAGCGACTGGCGCTCCATATCTTGCACGCCCATGTAAATAACGCACTGAAGGCCAAAGCGGGCGCACACCGTGGCGGTGGCGACTCCATGCTGCCCGGCCCCGGTTTCGGCGATGATGCGCTGCTTGCCCATGCGCTTAGCCAGCAGCACCTGACCCAGAGCATTGTTGATCTTGTGCGCGCCCGTGTGGTTGAGGTCTTCGCGCTTGAGATAAATATCGGGACCGCTACCGTCGGGACGGCGGTAGTGAGCGGTGAGTCGCTCAGCGAAATAGAGGGGCGTGGCTCGACCTACGTAATCCTTGAGCAGGCCATTTAGTTCGGCCTGAAAGTCGGCCTCGTCGCGGTATTGGTAAAATGCCTGCTCTAGCTCAAAGAGGGCGGGCATGAGGGTTTCGGGCACGTACTTACCGCCAAACTGGCCAAAACGACCCAGGGCATCGGGGCGAGCATCGGTCACAGCAGGGCGAGGCGAAAGCGGCGTCTGGGTCACGGTGGCAGCGGGGTGAAGGGTTGTAAGTAGCCCTCATTATAAGGAATGCTCTGACCCGTTGCTAGCAGGTTAAGCCGTGCGGCGCAGCGGAGCCTCTGTCTGCCGCCGTTGCAGCGAGTGAATGTGATGAAATAGGCTCCAGCAATATTCTTCTGGCAGTCCACAGGTGGCGGCTCCTCGCATGACCACGCTGGAATACCACTCGTTGGGAGCAATTTCTTCGTGAGTCTTGCTGATTACCGAGTAGGTGCGAGTTTGCGCGTAGGCTTGCCCGTTGGCGATGACGGTGACCATTTCGTGGCAGTAGCCTTCTTCGCGCAGGTCGAGGGCGGGGCTGAGCCGCCAGGGCAGGTGGTAAAGCACGCCCTGCACCGTAGAACCAGGGTGCGGGACGACATCGAGCACACCGCAGTTGCGAAGGCGCGATCGCCGAAAAAACCCCAGCCGATACCCGGCGAGCGTCGCTGGCCCAACCACATAGTCGTGAGTGCTTTCGCCCAAGGAGCGTTTTAGATCGACTGGGCACATGCAGGAGCCGTAGGCAAAGTAGTAGAAGCGATCGTCCGGGTTGTGAAGGGGGATAACACTTGTCATGGGCGGTCGTTGAGAGCGGAGGGTTGAGAGTAACGGTCTTGCTTCCATCCCCTCCTGGGAGGGGATGGAAGCAAGACTAGGGCCAAGAGCAAAGCTCTGCAATAAAAAAGACTACAAACCCAATCTACGGTTTTCCGATCGGAATGCCGATGATTGGTGCTGTTACTTTCGTTTATATCACTCTATTTCCTAAGGAGAAAGGTTTCTTGATTAAGCCTTGACAAGTCTTTAAAGTGTCTGATCAAAGCTTTTAAACAAGCTGACAATCCTGCCTCAGATTGTTGATTTGGGGGAATGCAGGGGTCAGGGATTGGCTACGATGCGATCGCGCCCCTGCTGCTTAGCCTGATACAGCAGCCCATCGGCTGTGCGGATCAGATTGATGGGGTTGAGCGTGGCCGAGGGCAGACAGGTGGCTACCCCCAGGCTAACGGTGACCCAGGGGCCAACGGCAGACTTGGCATGGGGAAGATGCAGCGCCTTCACCGCTTGGCGCAGGGTTTCGGCTAGGTAGATGGCCCCAGATCTATCGGTGTTGGGCAAGATCACCGCAAACTCTTCGCCGCCGTAGCGGACGGGCAGGTCAGTGGCACGACGGGGGGGAATCGCGATCGCCTGGGCAATCTGGCACAGGCAAGCATCGCCCGATTGGTGGCCATAGTGGTCGTTGTAGAGTTTGAAATAGTCTACATCGAGCAAAATTAGCGACAGGGGCAGACGATCGCGCACCGAGCGTCGCCATTCTTGCTCTAGATATTGGTCAAAGTGGCGACGGTTGGCAATGCCCGTCAGCCCGTCCACTAAGGTAAGCCGCTGAAGTTCTTGGTTGGCGTTTTGCAGGGCCTGCTCGGTCTGGCTGCGCACCTGAATTTCTTGCTGGAGACGATGGTTGGTCTGGTTGAGACTGGCGGTGCGGGCGGCGATCTGAGCCTCTAGGTCAGCATTAAACTGCTGAAGCAGAGTAGTCTGCTGGTCGAGGTTGGCAAATAGCTGGCCCACCGATCGCGACAGTTGGGCAATCTCGTCCTGCCCCGAAAAAATTGGCATGGGGGCGCGGGTGGTGCCGGTGCGCAGGCCCTCGGCGGTGTGGGCGATCACCATGACTGGCTTCACCATTTGCCCAGCGATATACCAGCTAAGAGCACCGCTCAGTAACCCTAGGGCAATGCCCCAGAGACAAATGTTGTGCTTGAGCGATCGCGCCGGGACAAAAGCCTCCTGGGTGGGCTGATGCACCAGCACCACCCAACCCAGGCCGGGATAGCTGCGATAGCCCTGGGTCTGTGCGTAGCCCGTTAGGGTCGGCGCGTTGTCTAGCCAGGGCTCTATTATTGCCTCGGTTTCTCCTTGTTGAGCGGCTTGAAAGCTTTTTAAACCACTCAAATTGACTGGTGCGCTGACATCGTTAGGGCTGCGGCCCGGCCCTAGCAGCACGTCTCCAGTGCTCGACAAAATCTGAATTTCTACCTGTTTGTAGTCTTTTAGCGGCTGAAGCAGGTTGTCTCGCAGGGTAGTGGCCCACTGCCAGTAAAGGTGTCCGCCTAGCACTCCTACCAGCGTACCCGTGTTATCGACCACAGGAGCGGTGACATCCACTAGGCGCAGGGGGTCGGAGCTGGGGTTGGGCACCAGGGCGGCGAGCAACTTGGCCGAGTGCACATCCTGCACGTTGGGACGGGTCCGACCTTCAATGAACCAGGGCCGCTTGGAGACATTGGCTCCAGTTAACAGCCCGTGGGTGCTGGCCATCACAATGCCCCGCGAGTCAGTGAGGCCAATCCAGGCGAAGTCACTGAAGGCCTCTTGCATGCGATCGAGCAGCATTTGTTTTTGGGCGGTAGGGCGCTGGGTCGATCGCATCTCCTCCAGCGAGGCCAGGGTTTGAATTTCTTGATAATAGATAAACATGTCGCGATCGAGCGCCCCCGCTAGCTGGTAGGCCATCTGGGCCATCAGCTCACCACGGTCAGCCTGGATCTGGCGCTGGCTAATGTCACCAACAATACAGGCCAGAAGCACGGAAAATATAAGGATAGTGGTAGCGATCGCAGCCCCCAACCGGCGACGAAAGCTGCGGCGTAAATTTAGCTGATTTAGCCAAAACTGAGCGGTTCTCAAGGCTGGTAACTGACTCTAGGGGCATTATGCCCATTACCCAATGCGTTGTCGATCCAGACTGGGGGGCGCTACAGGTAGCCAGCCGCCTGCATGGTGAACAGGCGGGCATAGCGACCATCCTGATGCAGCAGCTCCTCGTGGCCGCCCTGCTCAATTAGCCTACCGTTGGCCAGCACAATAATGTTATCGGCCCGCCGCACCGTCGAGAAGCGGTGGGAAATTAGGATCGCCATCTGATCCTGGGTGGCTTCGCGAAACTGCTCAAACAGGCGGGTTTCGGCCTCAGCATCCATCGCGGAAGTCGGCTCATCGAGCACCAAAATATCGGCGTCGGTACGCATAAAGGCACGGGAGAGCGCAATCTTCTGCCACTGACCGCCCGAAAGCTCTTGCCCACCAAAAAACCATTTCCCCAGCTGAGTGTTGAAGCCCTCCGGCAGGTCTTCGATGAATTCGGTAGCGGTGCCTTTGGCGGCGGCGACCTGCCAGCGTTGGGCATCCTCAAAGTCGGTGACATCGCCGACGCCAATGTTTTCGCCTACCTTAAACTGGTAGCGCACAAAGTCTTGAAAAATCACGCCAATGCGCTGCTGCACCACCTTGGCATCCCACTCTTGCAGGTCGCGGCCATCCAGCAAAATGCGGCCCTGACTGGGGGTGTAGAGCCGGGTGAGCAGCTTGATCAGGGTGGTTTTGCCGGAGCCGTTTTCCCCCACGATCGCCATCTTTTCCCCCGGCTTCAGGTGAAACGAGACGTTCTCTAGGGCGAGGCGATCGCTGCCCGGATAGCTAAAGGACACCTGCTCAAACCGCAGCCCGTCACCGGGGTCAAGGCCTCGGTCGGCTATTCCCATATCCTCCGGCACCGACTGTTCGAGAAATTCGTAGAGGTTAGCCAGGTAGAGCCCATCTTCGTACATGCCGCCGATCGATGTCAGGGTGCTAGCAAAGGTGGTCTGCCCCTGGCGAAACACCGTCAGGTACATGGTCAGCTCGCCGAGAGAAATGCGGCCTGCGATCGCCTCCAGCACAATCCAGCAGTAGGCCAGGTAAAACGATACGGTGCTCAGCAATCCCAGGCCGTAGCTCCAGCCGCTGCGGCGCACCGTCAAGCTGCGGTCTTCTTTATAGAGGCGCTGAAAAATATCTTGGTAGCGATCGAGCAGCAGCGGCCCCAGGCCAAACAGCTTCACCTCCTTGGCAAAATCCTCCCGCGCCAGCAGCGCCTCCAGGTAGATTTGCTGGCGGGTTTCGGGCGATCGCCACTTAAACAGGCGAAAGGCCTCCCCCGCAAACTGGGTCTCAGCGATGAAGGCGGGCAGGGTAGCCACGGCCAGCAGCGCCACCGCCCAGCCCGAAAATTGCAGCAGCAATCCCCCAAAGGTGAGCAATGACAGCAGGTCCTGCACGACTCCAAAGGTGCGGTTGACCATGCTCAGGGGCCGCGACGATGCCTCGCGCCGGGCCTGGGTCATTTTGTCGTAAAACTCAGAATCTTCGAAGTAGGTCAGCGGTAGGGTCTGGGCCTTTTCGAGAATCATCACGTTGACCCGCTGCCCCAGCAGCACCCGCAGCAGCGATTGGCACAGGGTCAAACCCTGGCGCGCTCCCGCCAAGCCTGCCACCAACACAGCCTCCAGCGCCAGGTACATCAGCGCTGCCTGGCGATCAACCGCCAATCCTGACTGGGCAGCTTTGACTACGCCATCGACAATCAGCTTGCCGACGTAGGCGATCGCCGCTGGCAGCAAACCGGCCACTAATGTCAGCAACCCCAGCACTACCGTCAGCCGCCAGTCGGTCTGCCACACTAGCTGAATGGCGCGCTGCCCGTAGCGATACATGCCCAGCGACTGACCCAGATTGCGCCACGAAGCTTTTTTTGGGGGAGCCGTAACCCGTTTTACCCTGTATTCACTCATTTTTCTACGATAGCGCCTTGGCCAGGGAGGGTGAGTGGGTAGGGGATGAGGGGGACGAGGAAGATAAGGGGGTAGGGAGTGAGGGGTTATTGCATCGGCGGGACGGCAATGCTGGATGCAACCGAGCCATGCTCTTCTACAGATTGGGAACTGTTTGAAACAGTGGTTGGCTCTTCTGGCTGTACGCCGGTTAGGTATTCGGGATGCATCAATTCCCGCGCCTTAAGCACAATCAAATACTCATAAAACGCCTGGAGGGTGCACCAAGCGAGCCCGGCTCGGCCATCGCGCCAGCCCCCAAGAATAAACATCATGTAGAGCCACCGGGTCAGCGGGCGCAGGGGCAGTCGCAGCGAGAGATCCTTCAGCGCTCGCCGGCGCTCGACTTCAGATTTGCCCCAAACCATGGCCCGCCAGTCCACTCTGCCGCTCTGCAGCTGCCGCAGGGTTTCAGCGGCCTCGTCGGTTGAGTAGCGGTTGTGCTTGTCGATCCAGCGGCTGAGCCCTTTGCTACAGGTGTAGTGGGGGTAGGTGGCCTGCAAAAAGCCGGTGGGGCCATCTACAATCTCGCGCTCGGTGTGACCATAGTCGTCGAACCAGACTTTGCCCCGCTGCAGCAGCCGCAGCTGATAGCGCGGAAACTGGGTGCTGCGGCGAATCCAGCTACCCATAAACATGACCCGCTCGGCCACGTAGTAGCTAGCTTTATCGCCGTTGGCAATCACATCCAAACATTCGGCAAACAGCTCTGGCGTCATGCGCTCGTCGGCTTCGAGAATGTAGGCCCAATCGTAGCGGTAGGGTACGTGCTCCAGCATCCAGGTACGCTGCTGGCCGTGGCTAGCGAAGGGATGTTCGATGAAGCGCACGGGATATTGGGTGGCAATGGCTTGGGTGCGATCGCTGCTACACGAGTCCACCACAATTACATCGTCGGACAGCAGGGCCGACTCAATACAAGCGGCAATATCCCGCTCCTCATTGTGGGTCAGTATAAAAATTGAGAACATAGTCGCGGCACATCCCAACGCTAGACAGGAAATCCTCTCTGGTTTAGAGAACCCATTTTGGCTTCCAAACTGAAATTTACCCGGCAACTATATAGCCAGCCATAGTTCTGAAATATCTTTACTCCCTCGTTATTGCCATCCAACAAAAAGGGGCAGCCACTGGCTGCCCCGGGGGGTCACTAATAGGTTTCAAACAGTAGGCTGTAGCGCTTAGTCGATGGCTTTTTTCATCGCATCCTTCACATCTTCTTTAGCGTGGGTAGCTTGGGCTTCGGCCTGCTTGGCATGCCCCTCGGCCTTGCTCCTGGTATCGCCCGTAATTTCACCCGCAGCCGCCTGCACTTTGCCCTCAATATTTTGAGCAGTGGCCTTGACGCGATCTTCAATAGACATAGGGTTAATTTCCTTGAACGAAAATCTTCCCCTACTTTAGAGTTAAGCCCAATGGTATACATCCCCAGAAAGTAGCAAGCGGGCTCTACATTTCGACAGAGACTTAGGTGGGGATATCCGTCTTAAGGACGGCGTAGAACCCAGCTCAATCCCGCGTTACACTGTTAAAAACGCGTATTTGGGCGTCTTCGGTCTATGAGTTTAGAGATTAAAGCCGTGCAGGCACCGTATGGCGATGCGACGTACCGTACGCCGCCCCCAGATCTGCCCTCCTTGCTGCTCAAGGAGCGGATTGTGTATCTGGGCCTGCCCCTGTTTTCAGGGGATGACATCAAACAGCAGGTGGGTATTGACGTTACTGAGCTGATCATTGCTCAGCTGCTCTTCTTGCAGTTTGATGACCCCGACAAGCCCATCTTTTTCTACATCAACTCTACCGGCACCTCCTGGCACGACGGCAACATGATTGGCTACGACACCGAAGCCTTTGCCATCTGCGACACCATGAACTACATCAAGCCCCCAGTGCACACCATCTGCATTGGTCAGGCCATGGGGTCAGCGGCAGTGATTTTGGCGGCGGGCACTAAGGGCTATCGGGCTAGTCTGCCCCACGCTCGCATTGTGCTCAACCAGCCTCGCAGCGGTGCCCAGGGCCAAGCTACCGACATCGAAATTCGGGCTAAAGAAGTGCTCGACAACAAGCGCTCCATGATGAGCATTCTGGCTAAGAGCACCGGCAAAACCCTAGAGCAGGTGCTGCGCGATTCCGATCGCATGTTCTACATGAACCCAGAAGAAGCCAAGGAATACGGCATCATCGACCGGGTGCTGTCTAGCCGCAAAGAATTACCGGTGCCCGCCGGGGCAGGGCTTTAGGTCTAGGTATCAGGTTTGAGAGGCGATGGCGCAGCCTCCCCGGAGGAGAATCGTCCCTCAAGGTCGGTCTTTAACCATCCCACGTCCGTTGTTTTATTTTTAGGTTGAAAGAGCACTATGCCCATCGGCACTCCCAAAGTTCCCTATCGTTTGCCCGGTAGCCAGTACTCCCAGTGGGTCGACATCTACACCCGCCTAAACCAGGAGCGGATTATTTTTCTCGGCCAAGAGGTCACTGACACCCTGGCTAACTCCATCGTGGCAGCCATGCTGTACCTCGACTCCGACGACAACACCAAGCCCATTTATCTCTACATCAACTCCCCCGGGGGGTCGGTGACGGCGGGCATGGCCATCTACGACACCATGCAGTACATCAAGTCTGACGTGGTCACGATCTGTTTGGGTCTAGCTGCTTCCATGGGGGCGTTTTTGCTGGCGGCGGGCAGCAACGGCAAGCGGGTTGCTCTACCCCACTCGCGCATCATGATTCACCAGCCCATGGGCGGCACCGGGCGGCAGCGTCTCCAGGCCAGCGACATTGCCATTGAGGCCAAAGAAATTCTGCGAGTTCGTCAAGAACTCAACGAAATGATGGCCCGCCACACCGGTCGCTCCATTGAGCAAATTCAAAAGGACACCGATCGCGACTACTTCATGTCGGCAGAAGAGGCCGTTGCCTACGGCCTGATCGACCGAGTGATTGAAGACCGCTCTCAGGAACTTGTCTCTCCTGCCACTGCTGCGGTGTAATTGGCTGCGCCATTTCTGCCGACAGTTGGCAGAATAGGGCCAGCACACGTACCTCATTCTATTGAGTTAGCGAACCATGGCGCTGGCGCACTACTACCGCATACTGGGGCTTAGAACCGGGGCCAGCTTTGGCGATGTCAAGCTGGCCTATCGCAATCTAGCCAGGCTATATCACCCTGACATCAACCCCGGCGATCAGTTAGCAAAAGAGAAATTCATTCAGGTGACCCAGGCCTATCAGGCTCTGGTGAACGCCCTGCCCGTGGAAGCCGTAGCGGCTCAGCGCAAAGCCGCTCCCAGTCAGGTCACCAAAGCACCTGCCCAAACAACCCCATCCGCTGCGGCTCCCCGCCCCTCAGTACCCATCACCTCTCCACCTGCCAAAGAGGTCGAATTCACTGTCAGCCCTACCCCTGGGGGTTCAGAAGCCGATCAACAGCTAAAGGTAAATAGCTTTAAGCAGCTGCGAGAGCTGTTTCAGGGACAGCGTTTCCCCCGAGCGGTAGCCCTGGTAGAAGGGCTGGTGCAGCGCTTCCCAGAAGATCCAGAAATTCGCCAGTGGCACGCCATCACCTATTACCGCTGGGGGCACGACTTGCTCAACCACGGCAACCTTCAAAAAGCAGAAGCCTGCCTGAAAAAGGCCCGCCGCGTCGATCCCCAAAATCGCTCTTTGCGCCAAGCCCTGCACCACGACTTTCAGCGTCTAGAGCAGATGCGCCAAGCCCCTGTACCTCAGGCCCAGTAGCAGCGACTTGCGTTAAGTCTTTCTACTGGTTCGCAATCAGGGTTTCAAACCATCGCTCAAAGCGAACGGCTAGGGCACCTAGGGAATATTCGGTTTCGGCCTGGCGACGGCAGGCGTAGCGATCGAGCTGGTCGATTTTGGCGATCGCACTCACCAACCCCTGTACATCATCTGGCGGCACCAGCCAGCCTGTTTCGCCTGGCCGCACAATTTCGGCGGGGCCACCACGGGCGTAGGCAATCACCGGCACACCGCAGGCCAGAGCCTCAATCGCCACATTGCCAAACGCTTCGACCCAGCGTGGGGTCATCACCAGGGCACGGCATTGGCGCAGCACCTGCTGTAGTTCGTGGGTGGGCAAAAACCCCAGGTAGCAGTCGGCCGCTCGGGGAAAGCGATCGCAAAGGCTCTGCCAGTAGTCGGTGTCTTCCAGCTTGCCCAAAATCTTCAGGGGAGCCTGGGCAATTTCGGCCGCCTCTAGGGCATCCTCTAGCCCTTTCTCTGGGGAAATGCGCCCCAGCCAGGCCAGGGCATCGCCGGGGGTTAAGCAAAATTCGTATAGCTCCAAATCAATGGCGCTGCTGAGCAGCTCAAAGGCATTGGCTACCCCAAACGTTTCAGCCTGGGTGCGCGTGTAGGCCCCCAAACGCCGAGGAAACTGCTGGGCAACCTGGCAGATGGCCTCATCCATTGCATCGTTGAGGGAGCCCATGGTGACGAAGTGGGCTACCGGAGTGACAAAAAACTCTGTGAGGTAAAAGGGCATCCAGTCGTAGGCCAGGTTGACGATCAGGTCAAACTCGGCCTGGTGCTGCCGAGCGTAGCGCCACATCGCGCCCAGCGCACTGTCCGCGGGAAGGACGACCGGCGCGCTGCGTCCCTGGGTATGGGCCGTGGGCTGCAACTGCCCCGGCACCGTCACGATGGCAGCATCGCCCAGGCTTGACCCCTCGGGGGCCAGCACCGTCACTTGATGCCCGCGATCGCGCATGCCCTGAGTCAAGTTGAGCAGAGTGAGCTCAACCCCGCCCCCCAAACCAGACCCTAGCGGCCCTACAGGAGTTGAGACAAACAACAGGCGAAGGGAAAGAGTCATGAGGAGAGATGGAAAGATCGGGGGATAAGGAGGTCAGGAGATCGGGCGCTAGTTAGCCGGGGGGAAGACGATGGCCCTCTGGAGTCAGTCTTTGGCTATCGCTGTCGTAGGGTGAGTCCAAGGAAGCCGTCTCAGGGGGCAGCGCCGCTGAATAGGTTGCCGCAGGGATGCGGTTGAGCTGGCTGAGCGCCCACTGGGCAGTCTCCTGCACGCCAGCATCAGGGTCTTGGGTCGCGTGGGCCAACATATGGCTGAGCTGCACCACCGTGTCGTAAATCCGGCTCAGATCGCGAATGGCATTTTTGCGCACCTCGGGGCTAGGATCTTGCAGGCCTAGGGCCAAAGCTCGGTGCATGGGCTTGAGACTACGGCTACTAATTTCGGCCAGGGCGGCGAGAATAAGGCTTTTTTCCTGGGAATCGGCATCGAGCAGGCTGTTGATCAGTGGCTGAATAGCTTCAGAATGGCCGAGCTGACCTAGCTCCCAAATGGCGTGGCGACGTATCGCCCCATCGCGGTTATCCAACTCATGGATCAATGAATCCACAATATCCCCCGAGGTGAGACGGGTGGTGGCGTCTAGAGTCAGGTCGGTGGCCGTAGCAGCCGGGGTAGCCAGACCGAGGGCCGGGGAGACTAACGCCTCTGTTTGCCCCACGGTGCCCAGGGGAGCAGTGGAATCGTCTGGGGTCAGGGTAGGCTCAGCACCACTCTTGGCCTGGGGGGCTGTGCTGGGTACTCGCTCTAAGTTAGCTGTGGAACGCTTTGTCGATCGCCCCTGCCCCAAGAACCGCCAGCCCCCCAAACAACCCGCCAGCGCCAGCCCCCCCAACACTAACCATGTCCAGCGGCGACCAGACTCAGCAGCCTCAACCGGTGTGCCATTTTCAACCGCAGAAGCTTCAGCCGCTTCCTGGTCTTCGCCCGCAGGGGGCTCAGCCGGTACCCCCGTCTCATTGGGCTTGACATCGTCGTCTTGAGTCCCCGACCGTAGCAGTTCGGAGTTAGCAGCAGGAGCCTCTAATTGAGCAATCTGTCTGGCATCTGACTGGGCAGACTCTGGGGCAGTGGTTGCTTTGGCGATCGCAGACTCTAACACCGGCAGGTCAGTTATAGTCAAACCCGCAACCAGGGTTAAGACAGCAAACCTCACCCCAGAAGCACTGCGGCAGCCCAGACCTCTCCCTGGCGTTGGCATTCTAAGTCTCATATCGGCCCATAGCTGGCGGCGACGGTTACCCAGTGTCGATGCCCCTAAGGTAACTTAACCTGCTGAGGGCAGCGTGATCTAGGGTGGATGGGTAGGGAGTGGATGGGTGGATGGGTGGGGAGTTGCGACTGAACGACTCCACTAGACGTACTCATTTGCAAGAATACCTGTCTCTTCCACCTACCCTTTCTTCTCAGCAAGGCTACGGCAGCGATTAGCTCAAAACTCTGCCCTACCCATCCACCCATCCACTCCTCACCCTAATCCGGCTCCACTGGGGTACTCTCCCCCGAGGTCGCGGTCTCGTAGGCCAAGGTTAACTGCCGCAGTTTCTGAGTCAGGACGTCGCGCTGGTTAATCAGGTAAATGCTGACCAGGGTAAAGCTGACTCCCAACCACTGCAACAAACTTAAGGTTTCACCCAAAAACAGGTTGCCAAACAGCAGGGCAAATACTGGGGTCAAAAAGGTTAGGGCGCTGAGACTGGTGAGGTTGCCCTGGGCTGCCAAGAAGAAGAAAATGCCGTAGGCTAGGGCACTGCCAAAGATGGTTGCATAGGCGATCGCCCCCCAATCCAATCCCGTCAACCCCTGCCAAGGCTGCACTTCCCCTAGGGATGACAGCACAAATAAAGGCATGCCCCCCAGCACCATATGCCAGCCTGTGGCCACAACAGGGTCGACATGGCGGCAAACGTAGCGAATCAGAATAGTACCAGTGGCCATCGACAGGGCGGCCAACAGCATCAGCCATTCGCCTCCTTGCGAGAGGGTGGTGAGGGCCGTGCCATCGGTCAGCCAGGCGGTGTCGCCGTGGAAGAGCGAAAAAATCCATTCGTCGGGCAGGCCCAGCAGACTGATACCCGCAATGCCCCACAGCAGGCCAATCCAGCCGAGGGCACCAATGTACTCACCAAATAGGCCTCGCGCCATGATCGCTACCGCTAGAGGTTGTGAGTCAATCATCACCGAGCCGAGGCCTGCCCCAGTGCGCTGCAGGCCCGCCGCCAAAAATCCTTGAAACAGCGCACCATCTACCAAAGCAAAGAGCGCTATCCAAAGCCAGCCCTGGCGGCTAATGGCTTGGGGACGGCCCAACAACAACCCCACCAACAGTACGAGCATGCCCGCGGGCACCAGCCGTATACCCGCCATAAAGAACGGTGTGGTGTGGGGCATGGCTCCCTTCATCGCCACCATAGCTGTGCCCCACAAAAAGAAGGGCGCAATCAGCACAATGGGGTTGCGAGTGGCCGATTGGGGAACGGAGACTGAGTCCATGGTAGGGAAATGAAGGGAGATAGTTTAAAGACCCGCAAGGGCGAGCGCAGTGGCCAAAAAGGCTTTCTTTAAGGAATGTTAACGCAGTTCGGGGTAGGGTGCTGTCCTGCCCCGAATCACTCACCCCCTAACGGGCTGAGGCGCTAACGCCCCGCCATAGTGTTGTTTTGGCTACAATAGACCCTGGCCCTAGCACGCTCAGTGCCAGGGCTATCTACTATTCACCCTTGTCCGCCTACAGTTTTAATACCCCTATGATTTGGCCGTTTTCTCGCCGTTCTCGCAAGTCCATTGCCCGCATCGAAGTGACCGGCGTGATCGGGGCCGCCACCCGTAAGCGGATGCTAGAGGCCCTCAAAGAGATTGAGGAAAGGCGCTTCCCGGCTCTGCTGCTGCGCATTGACAGCCCTGGCGGCACCGTAGGCGATTCCCAAGAAATTTACATCGCCCTCAAACGGCTCAAAGACAAGCTCAAAATCGTGGCCAGCTTTGGCAATATCTCTGCCTCGGGTGGGGTCTACATCGGCATGGGAGCCAACCACATTGTGGCCAATCCCGGCACGATCACCGGCAGCATCGGCGTCATTTTGCGGGGCAATAATCTAGAGCGCCTGCTCGACAAGGTGGGCGTGTCATTCAAGGTAATTAAGTCTGGCCCCTATAAAGATATTCTCGCCTTCGATCGCGAACTCACCGACCCCGAAAAAGGCATTCTGCAAGAGCTAATCGACGTCAGCTATAGCCAGTTTGTCAAAACCGTCGCCGAGGCCCGCCATCTGAGCGAAGAGACGGTGCGTAGCTTTGCCGATGGGCGCATTTTTACCGGCGAGCAAGCCCTCCAGCTTGGTGTTGTAGACCGGCTCGGCAGCGAGGAAGACGCCCGCCGCTGGGCCGCCGAACTAGCCGGCCTCGACCCTGACAAGGCCGAGTGCATCACCTTTGATGAGAAAAAGCCTCTCCTGCGGCGGCTAGTGCCCGGCAACAGCAATGTCGCTGCCTCTGGCCTAGCCTATCCTGGGCTGGCGGTACCGGCCCTCAATGCGACCCTAGAGTGGCTGGAGTTCGAACGCTCTACCAGCGGCATGCCCCTATGGCTGTATCGGCCCTAAGGACCAGCACAGACCAGTGCCCTGGTAGGATTAAAGCAGTAAAATGCAGTCAACTCTCTGCCCCAATTGTTGCCGTCGGTGCCTTTGAGGCTTTGAAGAATGACCTTTGGAGGCTAACGCGTGGACTGGCGAGTGTGGGCAATTCGGGGAGCGGTAACGGTACCAGAAAATACTGAGGGGGCCATTCAGGAGGCCGTCACAGAGCTGATGGATGCCCTCGAAGAGAGCAACCACCTCGACCCGGCCTGCATTATTAGCGCCACCTTCTCCGTCACTCGCGACTTGGATGCGGTGTTTCCGGCGGCGATCGCCCGCCAGCGACCCCAATGGGACAACGTTGCTCTCCTCGACGTGCAGCACATGCATGTCGAGGGCAGCCTACCCTGCTGCATCCGCATTTTGATGCACGTGCAGCTCCCAGCCCCCCACGACAAAATTCAGCACGTCTACCTGCGCGGCGCCCGCGACCTGCGTCCCGACTTGGTAGTTACGGGTTAGAAGGAAGGTTTTGACGAATTTTGCACTGCAAAAACGACCTCAGAATTATGGCTTTGTGGGCCTAAATCTGGGGTCGTTTCTTTTGAGCGATCGCCTCTAATGTCGCTTTAGCCGAATGCCCAGAAATAGGTCGTACAGAAAGCCAAAGAAGTCTTTCATTTTCAGCAGCCCAAGGGACTGGGGCGACCCTTTTTCATCCAGCAGGGGCTGCATTACCTCGTAGGTGGGTTTGTACTTATACCAGGGCACTGAGGGCCACAGGTGGTGTACCAGGTGATAGTTCTGACCCATGATCAGCAGGTTGAGAATGGGACTGGGGTAGACCCGGGCGTTCTTCCAGCGATCGCGATCTTCAAACGGTCGGTGGGGCAAATAGTCAAAAAACAGGCCTAGGGCAATGCCCACCACTAGGGCAGGCGAGAACCAGTAGTTAAAGAGGTAGCCCACAAAGTCGAACCGACAGGCGATGAACACCAGCAGCCCCACTGCAAAGCGACCTAAAAACCACTCCAGCAGCTCCCAGTTGCGCCAGAGGCGGCGCTTAAAAAAGTAGATCTCGTGGTAGAAAAAGCGCGCCGCAATTAACCACAGCGGCCCGCCCGTCGAGACAAAATGATCGGGGTCGTTCTTAGGATCGTTAACGTGGGCATGGTGCTGCAGGTGCACCCGCGTAAACACCGGAAACGAGAACCCTAAGATCAGGGCGCTACCGTGGCCCAGTAGGGCATTCACCACGCGGTTGCGGTGAGCCGAGTTGTGGCTAGCATCGTGAATAACCGTCCCCGCCAGGTGTAGGGACAGCACATTCATTAGAAACACACACCAGTTTGTCCAATGCCAGCAAAAATAGCCCACCGTAGACAGACTAATCAGCCCGACGGAAGCTATAAACATGAGAGAGTTGAGGCTCAATCCGCCTTCGGTTTTGAGTAACTCAGGGGGAACCGTCTTTCGAACCGTCAGGGCTTCAGCTGCCACCGACATGATGCATCGCTCCTACACCAGTGCCTTCGGTAGTATACGTTACGATGCTTTATTAATAAACTTTTGTGACATAGCCTAAAGATAAACGCTGTCTCCGGCAGCTCACCGTCAGTAGCGCGCCATAGAAGGTGCCAGACGAGCGCTACCTGCCTCACCTCCTTACTCCATGCCCATCGTCGGTGAAAACGCTGAAATTCTTGCTGGTTTTGGGGTGACGCGTAAAGCCCATCGGCATTCGTGCTACTATCCCTGTGCTTTATGGCTGCTAGTCTACGGGCTTGATTGAAGGTCCGATGCAGTAGCGTTTTACTCTCAGTAGAGGTCGTTTATGCCCCTGCGCAACTCTGTCCGCCGCACCAAAATTGTTGCCACCATCGGCCCTGCCACCCAAAATGCCGATGTGCTGCGGGAGCTGATCGAGGCTGGGGCCACCACCCTGCGGCTCAACTTCTCCCACGGCAGCCACGACGATCACCAGCGCAGCATTCGCCTGATTCGGCAGATCTCCTTCGAGCTCAACCAGCCGGTGGGCATTCTGCAAGACCTCCAGGGGCCAAAAATTCGCCTGGGCAAGTTTGAGCACGGCTCCATTCAGCTGGCTAAGGGCGACCCCTTTGTGCTCACCAGCGAGATTATTTTGGGCACCCAGGAGCGAGCCTGCGTCACCTACGACAAGCTGGCCCAGGAAGTACCCGCCGGCTCCACGATTTTGCTGGATGACGGCAAAGTTGAAATGCAGGTGGAGTCGGTCGATCTGGTGGCCCAGGAGCTTCACTGCCGTGTGGTGGTAGGCGGCACCCTGTCGAACAATAAGGGGGTCAACTTCCCTGGGGTGTATCTCTCGGTCAAGGCGCTCACCGACAAGGACCGCGAAGACCTGCTGTTTGGTCTCAACCAAGGCGTTGACTGGGTAGCCCTCAGCTTCGTGCGCAACCCCCAAGACGTGCTGGAAATCAAGGAGATTATCCACGCCGCCGGCAAGAACGTGCCGGTGATCGTCAAGATTGAAAAGCACGAGGCCATTGAGCAGATGGAGGCCATTCTCTCCCTCTCAGACGGGGTAATGGTGGCCCGGGGCGATCTGGGGGTAGAGCTACCCGCCGAGGAGGTGCCAATTCTGCAAAAGCGGTTGATCGCGATGTCCAACGCCCTGGGCATTCCGGTGATTACCGCCACCCAGATGCTCGACAGCATGGTGTCAAACCCCCGCCCTACCCGGGCTGAGGTGTCTGACATTGCCAACGCTATTCTCGACGGCACCGATGCGGTCATGCTCTCCAACGAAACTGCCGTGGGCAAGTTTCCGGTGGAGGCGGTGGCGACGATGGCGAAGGTGGCCGTGTGTACCGAGCAGGAGGGGCTTTCCCTGAGCGATCGCAAGGACAGTAGCGGGGCTCGCTCGATTCCCAACGCCATTAGCCAGGCGGTGGGCCGCATTGCGACACAGCTCAACGCGGCGGCCATCATGACCCTGACCAAGTCTGGGGCTACCGCTCGCAACGTGTCGAAATACCGTCCCCAGACGCCAATTTTGGCGGTGACGCCCCATGTTCATGTGGCGCGGCAGCTCCAGCTAGTATGGGGGGTGCGGCCACTGCTGGTGCTCGACCTGCCTTCTAGCACCCAGACCTTTCAGGCGGCCATGAGCGTCGCTCAGGAAAAGGCCCTGCTTAACGACGGCGATCTGGTGGTGCTAACAGCGGGGACGCTGCAAGGGATATCGGGTTCTACCGATTTGATCAAGGTCGACGTGGTGACAGCGGTGCTAGGGCGAGGTTTGGGTATTGGCGAAGCCTCGGTGAGCGGCCGAGCCCGAGTTGCCCACACCAGCTTGGAGGTCAACGACTTTAACGACGGCGAAATTTTGGTGGTGCCCCACACCAGCGCCGACTTTGTCGAGGCCATTCGTCGGGCGGGCGGTATTGTCACAGAAGATGACAGCCCCACCAGCCACGCAGCGGTGATTGGCCTGCGGCTGGGGGTGCCGGTGATTGTGGGGGTCAAAAACGCCACCGAGATCATCCGCGACGGCAGCATTCTTACCCTCGATACCCGGCGGGGGCTGATCTACTCTGGGGCCTTAGGGCCAGTTAAGAATGAGCCCGCCATGAGCTTTTAGCGCGTCTTGGCCAGCCTAACTGTCAGTCGGTCAAAACAAAAGACTTCGGCACCCGGGTGCCGAAGTCTTTTGTTTTGGTGAACTATGCCTTTGGGACGTTAAAATAATGCCCCGGCTTAACCTATTTATAAAGCTCGGTGGATAGGCGAACTGCCAAAATACCAGGCAATAGAGCTACGGCTAGGGCAATAAAGACTTGGGTATCTGAAAGAGGCATAAAAAATACTCCTCAAGCTGAGTGAATAACGCTTGCTTAAGCAAAGACGCTGGGTCTAGACAGATTGTTAACTAAGATGGGAGCTTTCGCGAGGCCAGCCAGCCTAACTGTTACAGAGCTTAACGGGAACCTCCCTAGGCAGCGCTAGGGTTTCTGTTTGGGGTTAGCCCGGGTGGGCTGCTAGGCTGAAGAGCCACAATCGCTGCGGTCTTCCTTTTTACTCGGTGTGCTTCGCGATGCTTGATATGGATACAACTCAACCCGTGCGTGGTGACTTTGATCGGCAGCTGCTGCGGGTGCAGCGCGATCTGCTACGCATGGGGGCACTGGTTGAAAACTCCTGTGTGCTGGCTCGGGAAGCCCTGTGCGATCGCAATCTCGATTCTGCCCAGCGGCTCCACCGTCACGATAAGCAGATCGACAAGTTCTACCGCCAAATCGAGATGGACTGCATGCACCTGTTTACGCTCCAGGCACAGCCAGAGGCCAAAGACCTACGGCGCATTGGGGCCTTTATGCAGCTAGTGCGCGACCTAGAACGCATCGGCGACTACGCCGAAGATCTGGGGGAAGTAGCGCTTAAACTCTTCCCTTACCCCGTACACCCTCTGATGGGGCGGGTGCAGACCATGCTCGATCGCTGCCGTTCGATGGTCGCGATGTGCCTGCTGGCCCTCTCTGACCTCGACGCTAAAAGCGGCCTAGAGATTAAGCAAAAAGACGACGCCATCGACGCCGACTACGAAGAGCTGTACGCCCTGCTAGCCCACCAGACTAACCTGGTCGGCTCGGTCGAGCCGACAGTACTGCTGGTGTTGGCCATTCGCTACATGGAGCGGATTGCCGACCATGCCACCAACATTGGCAAGCGGGTGGCCTATATTGTCACGGGCGAGCGGTGAACTAGGGTATACGGTTTAAGGTCTAGGGATAGCTTTGAACCTTGTACCCCATAGCCCACACTCCTTTACAAAACGTTGCCTTCCATTGACAAAAAGATTTGACAGCGGTCCATTTCCTGAGAAACTGTAGGGTGTAACCGACTCCCCATCGTTTGAGGGGTTTAGCCTCCCTGAGAGGCTGGGCCTGAGGTGAGGGTTACTTTCTCCTGCCGGGTTCATCCACGGCTGTAGCAGTTACACTTGGGCGTTGGCTACCCCAGTCTGTCGGTTGTCCTCTCAGCCATAGCTAGAGGAGGGAGCCAAAGCGCTTGTCTGCAACCTTGCCTTGAGGAAGACGAATCGAGGCCAGTTGCCGCTACGGCTCACCCCCAGCACTGGTTTCGGCGTCGCCTCGTTGCCACAGGCAGCGTACTGAGACCGCATCCCTGGTGCTCATACGGGTTGATGACCTGTCGTAGCCCGGGGCACCCCAGTCATGAATAGTTTTAGGAATCAGTCGCTACATGGAACTCTCGATCGCGGCCTTACTGGCAAGCTTTGCCAAAGATAAAACCCACACCCTCAAGGGTCTAGAGAAAAAGCTGCACTGCAACGACGATACTAGCCAGCGCGACCTGCAGATTGCTGTTGATGCTCTAGAGCGGATTGGGGTGCTAGTCAAAGAGCGGGGCAAGTATCGCCGCGAGTTGGGGGAGAATGTGATTGAGGGCAAGCTGCGCTGCTCCAGCAAGGGCTTTTGCTTTGCCATTCAGGACGAAGAGGGTGCCGACGATATCTACGTGCGTGAGAGTCAGCTAAATACGGCCTGGAACGGCGATCGCGTGCTGGTCAAAGTCACCAAAGAGGGCAGCCGCCGCCGCAGTCCCGAAGGCGAAGTGCAGCTCATTCTTGAGCGGGCCAATGCCTCAGTGCTGGCCCGCGTCAAGCAAGAGGCCGACGACTACCGCGCCGTACCCCTCGACGATCGCCTGCTGTTTGAGCTGGCCCTGGTGGCTAACGGCGGCAACTTGGCCGACGCCGTCGATCAGCTAGCCCATGTCGAAATCGTGCGCTATCCCCTGGGGCAGCACCCGCCCCAGGGCCGGGTTGCCCAAATTCTCGGCAGCGACGCCGAGGCCGCCGCCGACATCGACATCGTCTACTGCAAGCACGACCTGCCCCGCAAGTTTTCTGACACGGTGCTCACCGCCGCCCAGGCTCTGCCCACCCGCGTACTTAAAGCCGACATCAAAGACCGCATCGACCTGCGTGATGCCCTCACCGTAGCCATTGATGGTCCCAACGCCCAGGTGGTTGACGACGCCCTCAGCCTGGAGCGTACTGCCGCTGGCCAGTGGCGACTGGGCATTCACATTGCCGATATTTCTCACTACGTCCCGGCTCATTCTGCCATTGACCAGGAGGCCTGCAAGCGCGGCACCTCGGTCTATCTAGGCGATGAGGTTATTCCCATGCTGCCGCCGCCCCTGTCGGGTCCGCTGGGGTCGCTGCTGGCGGGCAAAGACCGACTGGCGATCTCGGTGCTGGTCACCCTCGACGACACAGGTGCCGTGAAGGAGTACGAGGTACAGCCCACGGTGGTGGCCGTAGACCACCAAATTTCCTACCAAGAAGCCCAGGGAATATTGGAGCGCGATAACTCCGATGTCCTCGAGAGCCTAGGCATCAAGCCAAAGGCCCTCAAGGCCCTAGAGCCGGTCTACGACCTGATGGATAATCTGCTTTACCTGAGCCAGGCGATCAAGCGGCAGCGCCTTCACCGTGGTTCCTTTGAGTTAAATTTGCCGGAGTACGACTTTCCTGCTGATGCGGGTGAGCCACTTGCCCATTACCGATCGCCCAAATTTCAGTACGACGATGAAGGACTGCTCGGGGTGATGGTGACGGCCACTAGCCTGCCCTCTCGGCAAATTGTGACGGAGTGCATGCTGCTGGGCAATCAGCTAATTGCTCAGCAGCTCAAGGCTCTGGGAGTGCCCGCTATCTACCGGCTGCACCGCGCTCCCGATGCCAGTGACGTTCAAGAGCTGGTGAAACTGGCTGAGAACATGGAGATCCAGCTCACTCTCAATGACGAGGCTACTCCCCAGCCAAAAGACTACCAGCGGTTTGTAGAACAGTTTGCCGCCTCCGGGGCGGAGAAAATTCTCACCTACCTATTGCTAGAGACCATTCAGCCCGCTTTTTACAGCACCCACGCTGACCTGCACTTTGGGCTGGCTCTTACCGAGGGCTATACCCACTTCACCTCGCCCTCCCGCCGCTACGCGGATTTGCTGATCCACCGCATTCTCCATGCGGTGTTTGAGTCGGGCCGCGATCGCCGCTCCACCCGCTCCAAAGACCCAGCCAACCTACGCCACAGCTCCTGCCACGGTCAAGTCAACTGGAATGTGCTGCCCCCCGAGATTCAGCACGAGCTAGAGGACGATCTGCCCCGCATCGCCATTCACTTGACCGAGCGCGAGCGCCTAGCCCAGGAGGCCGAATCAGACCTAGAAGGGCTGAAGAAAGCGGAGTTTATGCGATCGCACACCGGTGAGGTCTTCCATGGCCTGATTACCGGGGTGCAGTCCTACGGCTTCTTCGTTGAAATCGAAGAATTGCTGGTAGAAGGGCTCGTTCACGTCAGCTCACTCAAAGACGACTGGTACGAATATCGCGCCCGCCAGCAGAAGCTTGTCGGCCGCAAAAACCGCCAGCAATACCGTCTCGGCGACAAAGTTGACGTGCAGGTCAAGAGCGTCGACTACTACCGTCAGCAGATCGACCTCGTCGCCGTCGGCGGCGGCAGCCAAGCCCCCGAAGACGAAGACAACAACTACAGCGAAGACGACAACGGCGAACTTATTGAGGAGCGCGAGGAAGGGCGCGACGATGGACGCAACGGTGGACAGGATGAGAGTGAGTAGAGGGTGATTCAGGTTAGGGGTGCATGGGTGGATGAGTGAGGGATGGGGTGATGAATTAGCTCCAATTCTCCTAGCTCGTTAGGATGAAGAGGGCAAAAGCGTTAGCAGCGATCAAACAGAGCGATCGCCCTTTAATTCACCCATCCACCCATTTACCCGTCCACCTAAATGCCCTCCACCGACTCACCTACCTTCACCCGTCCCCTCATCGTGGGAGTCACCGGGGCATCGGGTCTGATCTACGCCGTGCGCACCCTCAGACATGTGCTCAACGCCGATGGGGTAGTCGACTTAGTCGCCTCCAAGGCATCGCAGATGGTGTGGCAGGCGGAGTCGAGCATTCACATGCCCCTCGACCCTGAGAAGCAGGAGCAGTTTTGGCGCGACCAGGCGGGGGTGCCCACCGCAGGCAAGCTGCGCTGCCATCCCTGGGGAGATGTGGGGGCTACCATTGCCAGCGGCTCGTACCGCACAGCGGGGATGGTGGTGATACCGTGCAGCATGAGCACCGTGGGACGATTAGCAGCGGGCCTGAGTTCCGACTTGCTAGAGCGAGCCGCCGACGTCCAACTCAAGGAAGGCCGCAAGCTGGTAGTGGTGCCGCGCGAAACTCCCTTTAGCCTGATTCACCTGCGCAACCTGACCACCCTAGCCGAGGCCGGCGCGCGCATTGTGCCTGCCATTCCGGCCTGGTACCACCAGCCCCAGACCATCGACGACCTGGTGGATTTTGTGGTGGCCCGCGCCCTCGATCAGCTCGACATCGACTGTGTGCCCCTCAACCGCTGGCAGGGGCACCTGTCTAACGTCTAACCTCCGCGAGTCACGATAGGATGGGCAGGACGACGCTATAGGGCTAACCATGGCTACCATACGTCTAATTGTGGTCTTGCTGGTTTTGGGGGCAGTGCTGCTGCTTGGGGTGCAAAACTTGGCCCCGGCTCTACCCCTGGTCTTTTTTGGCGGCACAACCCAGGCTTTGCCCCTTGGCATTTGGCTAACCGGGGCCGTGGGTCTAGGGGCGTTAACCACTCTGGCATTGACCGCCCTGCTAGGGTCGATTGGCCCTAGCGGTGGCAATCGCTCCACAGCCTACAAATATCGGCCTCAGTCCTTCTACGAACCCACCAGTTCACCTTCTGGGACGGCCTCGACGGGCCAGACCGGACGCAACTACACCACACCAGGATCGAGGAGTGGCGGAGCGGGGCGATCGCCTGCCTCCCCAGGCACCAGCAGCAATAATCCCGCTGACGATGACCCCAGCTGGCGAGCCTGGACAAATTTGAAATCGCCCGCCCAGTGGAGCGATTGGGAATCGCTTAGCCAAGCCCCTAAACCCGAGACCATCCCGTCATCCTCCCCAGCTTCAGGGATAGTCGATAGCGTCACTACATGGTTCAGCAGCAGCAAACAACAGGCCAAGCAGCAGCAGCGGGTCAACGAGTCGCTGCGGGAGCTCGACACCGACTGGGACGAGCTAGAAAATCGCCCCTACCGAGCATCTGGCGTTAGCCCCGTAGAAGACCACCTGGATGACATCACCCAGGGCTGGGAATCTACTAGCGATCGCGGCCTCGACCCCAATCGTAATTTTGAAGCCTCCCAGGCCCCGCGCCGATTGTATCGAGACGGATCGCTGTACTCCTACAGCTATCGCGACGAAAACGACCCGGCCCCCCAGAGTGGCCAGGTTGACAACATCTACGCCCCCCCTGATGACGTCATCTACGGCAATGACCCAGACCCTCGGTATGTTGACACTGCCTACGCCAGAGGCTCGGTATATGCCGCCGACAACAGTGCCTACAACAGAGATGAGGAAGAAGGTGACGACCTAGGTGAACCCGAAATCGCTGAAGATGGCGTCGTCGATGCCGACTATCGAGTGATTGTGCCTCCCTACACCGCCGCCGAAGCCACCACAACCACCACAACCTGGACCGATCGCAGCGAATCTACCCCCACCCGCCCGCCCAACGACGAATGGGACGACACCGACGAGGCCCTCACCCCCTAACTCTCCTACCTTCCTCATCCCCTCATCTTCCCCACCCCCTACCCGCCCACTCCCTCACCCCTTCCCTCCATGACCCTGACCGATCGCCTCAACGGCATTAACCTCTACCTCATCGGCATGATGGGCGCTGGCAAAAGCAGCACGGGCGCGGCCCTAGCCCAAACGCTCGGCTACCAGTTTTTTGATACCGATGCCGTAGTAGTAGAAGCAGCGGGGCAGTCCATTCCCGACCTCTTTGCCAGCCAGGGAGAAACCGCCTTTCGTCAGCTTGAAACCGAGGTACTGGCCGAGCTTTCGGCCTACCGGCGTCTGGTGATCGCCACAGGCGGCGGTATTGTCACCCAGCAGAAAAACTGGAGCTATCTGCACCACGGCATTGTGGTGTGGCTGGATGTGCCAACCGCGGTGCTGCAAGGGCGCCTGGCAGGGGAGACGGGCCGGCCATTGTTGCAGGGGCAGGATTGGGAAACTCAGCTGACCACCCTTTTAGCGCAGCGGCAGCACCTCTACGCCCAGGCCGATGTGCAGGTGACAGTGGGGGCTGGGGAAGCGGTGGAGGCGATCGCCGCCCGCATTCTCGATCTGGTTGCCGAAAGAATTCGTTCTGAGGCTAATTCTGGTACCGATTCTGCCGTGCTCAATTGATACACTACTGGCAGCTTAATTTCCGCCAACCCTATCGGTAGCGCCATGGTTCAGTCTCCTTCTTCACAAACGGACAGCATCCACGAGGCCGAGGCCGCCCGAGTTCGTATTCTCAGCGAGGCGTTGCCCTACATTCAGCAGTTTCGGGGTCGCACAGTGGTAGTGAAGTACGGCGGCGCGGCGATGAAAGACGGCAGCCTGAAAGCGGGCGTAATTCGCGACATTGTGTTTATGTCCTGCGTGGGCATTCGCCCAGTGGTGGTGCACGGCGGCGGCCCCGAAATCAACATTTGGCTGGGCAAGCTGGGCATTGAGCCCCAGTTCAAAGACGGCCTGCGGGTCACCGACGCCCCTACGATGGACGTGGTGGAAATGGTGCTGGTGGGCCGGGTCAACAAGGAGCTGGTGTCGCTGATCAACCAGGAGGGGGGCAAGGCCGTAGGCCTCTGCGGCAAAGACGGCAGCCTGATCACCGCTCGGCCCCAGGGCTCGGCTGATGTGGGTTTTGTCGGCGAGGTGAGCAACATTAACTCGGGCATTATCAAAACGCTGGTGGAGGCGGGCTACATTCCCATCGTGTCGAGCGTGGCCAGCGACGAAACGGGCCAGGCCTACAATATCAACGCCGACACCGTAGCGGGGGAAATTGCCGCCGCTCTGGGGGCCGAAAAGCTGATTTTGCTCACCGACACCAAAGGCATTTTAGAGGACTACCACGACCCCTCCACCCTGCTGCCCAAGCTCGATATTCAGCAGGCGCGGCAGCTGATTGAAAGCGGGGTGGTGTCGGGGGGGATGATTCCGAAGGTGAACTGCTGCGTGCGATCGCTCGCCCAGGGGGTCGGTGCCGCCCACATTCTCGATGGCCGCGTGCCCCACGCCCTGCTGCTGGAGATCTTTAGCGATCTGGGCATTGGCTCGATGATTGTAGCTTCAGAGTTCCGGGGGTAGAGGGAGATTATTGCTCGAGAGAGTAATTTCTGATCTCAGCTTTTAAGCGATCCCTGAACGTCAGGCACCTTTGAGTCTTCTGAATCGGTTTAAAGGTTCAAGTTGAGCCTTGTACAGGGGCACTTTGCAAACAATGAGAGTTCTAGTCACCGGTAGTCGTGGATTAGTTGGCTCGCAGGTTGTATCAGATCTAACGAGTCTTGACTATGAGGTCGTGGAGTACGATCTGGCCCAGGGTCAAGACATCCTCGATCCTGATTCACTGTTTCATTCAGCCAAAGAATGCGACGCCATTATTCACGCAGCAGCTCTGCTTGGGCTTCCTGAGCAAAGTGATACCGACATTATGGCGGTGAATCTACAGGGAACTTGGAATGTTTTGTCTGTAGCGAAAAAACTAAGCATCCCAAGAGTTGTCTTTTTGAGTAGCGTTGATGCATTGGGAGTTTTCAAGGGTGAGCGATCGCCAGACTACTTGCCTCTTGATGATTCTCATCCCTGCTATGCAGCCACACCCTATGCGATATCCAAGTATCTTGCAGAAGTGATGTGTCGTCAGTTCTCTGCATCTACCGATGTTTCAGTTGTCTGTTTTCGACCACCCGGCGTGTGGACGGAGGAAACATATAGCTGGATTCAATTAGAACGGGCAAAACATGCTCAGTTTGAATGGCACCCTTTTTGGAGTACGGCGCATTTATTGATGTTCGCGATCTATCGCAGGCCTGCATTTGCGCACTAACGTGCAATATTGATCGGTTCACATGTCTATTGGTTTCTTCTGCCGACGTTACCACCTCAGGCAGGACAAGCCGTCAGCTTGTAGAATTCGTACTGCCAGATGTTGAATGGCGAGGCGGGATTGATTATGAAACAGCCCCTTTTCGTTCACTGTTAGACATTGAAAATGCCAAGCGTATCCTTGGGTGGACACCAAAATACTTGTGGCAATCCTACGTCGAAAGGTGTGGCTAATAACGGTGAGGATGCGTTGTTGACAACTTCAACGCATCCCAATATTTAAGAAGCCTAGTGACACTCTGCAACGGCAACAACCTCGCCCAGTCTGTTGAGGCGAAAACCTTTGTGTATCTAGACCCTTTCCATCCTTCTGCTTTGTAGCTCTAGGCAATCACCTCTAAAAAGCTGGGGCGATGACTGACCTCAGCCCACCAAGAGTTCAGCTTGGGGATTTGGCCGGTGACGGCGGCAAATTCTGGCGTCTTAGACAGATACAGCATCACCGGCATCAGATAGAAGTCGGCCAGAGTAATAGTGGGGCCGAGCAGGTAAGGGCTACAGGAGGCGATCGCCTCAATTGCCTCCAGTGCAGTCTTCGCCTTAGGGGTAGCTTCGGCCACAGCAGCCTCGTCGGGTTGCCCGCCTTGACTGGGCACAATCAGTCGCTGAATGGTGATTGTGCTAATGGCCGGGGTGTAGAGATAGCTATCGACGATTCCCATGATCTGGCGCATGCGGGCCTGGCCCATGGGGTCGGCGGGGGTAAAGGTGCGATTGCCCACCACCGTGTCAAGATATTCCACAATGGCGCAGGTTTCGTAGAGCGCTTCCCCATCTACCTCCAGGGTGGGCACCTTCCCAAAGGGATGCTTGGCTAGGTATTCAGGGTCGCGATCGCTAAAGATATCAACCTCTTTGAAATCGTACGGCGTGTTGGTCTCCGCTAAAATTATGCGGACGGTGCGCACGTAGGTGCTGATGGTCGGTCCGTAGAGCGTATATTGGGTCATCTCGGTTAGAAGGTAAGTTTCAGTGCCACAAGCGGCTTCTTCAAGCTACCGCGAGATATCGTCCTATGCCGGTATTGCAGCTTCTTGCCCCTAATACCGTCATCTGCAGTGGCGCAGCTCGCCCTAGCGCAGGCAATCTTGCTATGTTGTGATCGTGACTTTTCAAAGGCTAACCCTCAGGGTGCTTAAGGCCACTATTAGCAAAGTTCAATCTCAGGTGGAACCATTCCATGTCTCGCCAGCTGAAGCCTTCGATTCGCCCAAGGCCGAACCATCAGCAAAAGAAATCGGCGTAGGAGGCGATCGCCCCGCTGGGTTCTGGTCCCTGGCCGTAGGCCCGCTGAATGTTGTCAAAGGTCATCACCGCTTGAGGGGTGTCATCGGCTAGCAGGCAGCGGTTGAGCAGCAGCAGGCGATCGTAGCGGTGTAGGGCGTCGCCCCACTCGTGGCTGCACACCACCAAGGTTTTGCCCTCGGCTTGGAGTTCGGCAAAGATCGTCAGCATTAGAGCTTCGGTCTTTTTATCAATGCCGGTGAAGGGTTCATCGAGCAGCAGCAGATCGGCATCCTGGGCCAGAGCGCGGGCGAGGAACACGCGCTGCTGCTGGCCACCAGAGAGCTGACCGATGGGGCGATCGCACAAATGCAGCATATCCACCCTTTCTAAAGCCACCGTGACCCGCTGCTTCGCCCGCTGACTGGGCCGCCGAAACCATCCCGCCAGAGCTGATTGGGCCATCATCGCCACCTGCCCGGCCGTGATCGGGTAATCCCAGTCGATGCGCGATCGCTGGGGCACATAGGCCACCGACCGCCGCCGTCGCCGCAGCGGTGCGCCCTGAAAGAGCACCTGCCCCCGACAGGGCACCAGCCCCAACAGCGCTTGAATTAGGGTGCTTTTGCCCGCGCCGTTAGGGCCGATCAATCCCACCAGTTCTCCCGTCCCTAGGGAGAGAGAAACGTTCTCTAGGGCCGGCATTCCCCGGTAGTTGACAGACAGGTTTTGAACCTCTAGCATGGCACCCATGAAATGATAACCATTATCACTATCATATTAAAGCAGTTATCTGTTTCTGGGAGAAGTAGGCCATGTTTTTACACCGGGTTAACCCGCTAGCGCCTCTACCTCTAATAGTGAAGCGGTGGGGCAGCGCGATCGCCCTGACAGTAGGGCTAGTCGGGTGCAGCGGCAACAGCGGCCCGGTGGCAGAATCCGGAGCCGAAGCCCCGGTGGCAGCGGACAGTCCAGTGGTCGTCGCCACGACCAGCGTGCTCTGCGACCTCACCCAGCAGATCGCCGAAACCACCGTCGCCCTCACCTGCTTGCTCGACCCCGGCACCGACCCCCACACTTACCAAGTCAAACCCTCCGATCGCCAGGCTATAGAGGAGGCTGACCTGATTTTCTACGACGGCTACGGCTCAGCCCCCACCCTAATCGAGATGGTGGAAGGCAGCACCACTGAGGCACCGCGAGTGGCGGTGTACGAACAAGCGGTACCGAAGCCTCTGATGAGCGCTCACGACCACGAAACCGACCACGCTGAAACCGATGATCATAACCACGAACCTAGCGCTGAGGCAGCCCAGGAGCGTAGCGATGAGTCTGCCAACTACACCGACGAGCCAGATCTAGCGCCCGATCCGCACATCTGGCACAGTGCTACCCACAACGCCGCCATGGCATCGGTGATTGCCGATCGCCTAGCTGAAACGAACCCTGACCAAGCCGATCTCTACGCTGAGAACGCCAGCCGCCTAGTCTCACAGTTCGAAGAAATCGATCGCTGGATTCAAATGCAGGTGGCTACCGTACCCGCTGACCAGCGCCAACTAGTAACAACCCACGATTCCTTTGGCTACTTTGCCGATGCCTACGGATTTGAGGTCAAAGGGGCGCTCAGCGGCCTCAGCACCGACCAAAAGCCGACACCCGGTGCGCTGACGGCACTAGTGGAACAGGTCAAGGCTGCCCAGGTACCCGCCATTTTCGCCGAAACCACCACCAACCCCCAGCTAATTGAAACCGTCGCTAAGGATGCGGGCGTTACCGTAGCGGATCAGCCTCTCTTTGTGGAAGGGCCAGGTGGTCCCGGCAGTGCCGCCGAAACTATGCAGGATGTGCTGGTGGTGAATACCTGTGTGGTGGTCGAGGCGCTGGGGGGAAGCTGCGATCGTGACAGTGCGCCGCTTTAAAGGGAATAAGGTGCAAGGCATAGGGTTTAAGGGAAGACCTTGGATCCTGTACCTTATACCCTCAACCCTTCTCCTACTCCTTCATCAACGGCCTGAGTAAAGCGCTCACCCGCAACACCTCGGCCACTGACCAGGCTTGGGCAAACGTGCCGCGCGGCTCCATAGGGGCGTCGCCGTCAAAAATTTCGCTGATGCTGCCCAGGCAGCCCCCGCCGTGCAGATGGTGAATCAGCGGGTCGAGAAAGCTGTGGGCCAGATCGGCATCTTGGTAGACCCGCCAGTGGGCCTGCACAAAGGGACCAATCAGCCAGCTCCAGACAGTGCCCTGGTGGTAGGCTCCGTCGCGCTTCACCAGGTCGCCGCCGTAGTGGCCACGATAGTCAGGATGGGCCGGATCGAGCGATCGCAACCCGTGGGAGGTCAGCAGTCGCTGGGCCACCACATTCATCACCGCCCGCTGCTGCTCAGTACTCAGGCAGGGTTCTCCCAGGGTGGCATCGGGGAGGGAGACGGCAAAAATTTGGTTGGGCCGCAGGGCCGCATCTGCGCCGTCAGGGCCATCCAGCAGATCGTAGCAGTAGCCCAAATCGTCGCTCCAAAAGCGCTGAAACCCTTGGCGGGTTTGGGAAGCTAACTCCTGAAACAGGCCGACGGGCTGGCCCAAAATTCCGGCAAAATCTGCCATTACCAGCAGGGCGTTGTACCACAGGGCGTTGACCTCCACCGGCTTGCCAATGCGAGGGGTGACTACCCAGTCGCCCACTTTGGCATCCATCCAGGTGAGCTGCACCCCCGGCTCTCCGGCAGAGAGCAGCCCATCAGTAGCATCGACCTGAATACCATGGCGGGTGCCTTTGCAGTGCCAGGTAATCACCTCCTGCAGCTGAGGAAAGAGTTCTTCGATTAGCGCCGTGTCAGCGGTGGCCTGGTGGTAGGCGCGCAGGGCCTCAAAATACCAGAGGGTGGCGTCTACGGTGTTGTAGTGGGGAGCTTGGCCATTCTCAGGAAAGGCGTTGGGCAGCATGCCCCGATCGAGAAAGCGGGCAAAGGTTTGCAAAATCAGCCGGGCCAGGGCAGGGCGTCCGGTGGTTAGGGTCAACCCAGACAGGGCGATCATGGTGTCGCGGCCCCAGTCGCCAAACCAGGGGTAGCCCGCAATTACGGTTTTGCCTGGGCTGGCAAAGGTGAGGTCAGACCATTCTGCCGCCTCATCTGCTGGTTGGGAAGCAGTGGGGATCTCCTGTTTCACCTCATCCTGCAGACTGGCGACAGGCGCAAAGTTCCCCAATGGGAGGGGGGTAGGGGTGCCTTCGAAATCCCTGGCCCCAGTGGAGTCGTTAGCTTCAAGCGCTGTAATGGGACGGCTGACAATAAACTGATCAGCAGCCAAGACTAGCTGGCTTACCCAGGCGGGCGGCGAGTCGTCGGGTTGAGCCGTCTTGCCCTGGGTCGTCAAATGTTGCTCGTGGGCCAGGCGGCGGAGTAGGGCACTTTGCCCCGAGCGATCGGCATCAGCCTCAGTGGTGGCCACTAGGGTAAACGACTGACCCTGGCCCAGAGTGGGGGCAAAGGTGGCCGCGTGCAGGTGGTCGTCGTAGGGGTGAATGCCCCGGTAGGTTTCTACGGCGAGGCTGTAGCCATTGTTCCAGGTGTGGGCGGGTATAGCTGGAGCGGTTTCGCTGAGCAAATAGAAGGGCTCAACGTTTCCTTTCGCCTGAATGCGTAGGCCCTGGGGACAGTCGGCGATCGCCATTTGCCAACCCTTGCCCTGGGTGCTGTGGTGGTGATGGCGGTGGTTGACCAGCACCTTTAGGGTGAGGTCCACGGGGGCGCTGGCGCGACTGACGGTGTAGCGCACGTAGGTAGTGTTGGCCCCCGGCTCCATCCAAACGCGCTTTTCGAGGCGGGCATCGGCGATCGCATAGACCCAGATTGGGATGGTGCCCTCCAGCCGAAACGATTCTAGGTATAGAAAACCCTCGGGTTGCAGCGTGCCATCGGTCCAACGATCGCAGTACAGCGCGTGGGACTGGCCTAAATAAGTCGCAGTTTCATCGACCTTAGTCACCAGCAAGGTGCGCTCCAGCGGCGGCTTGAGCGCTGCCACCAGCAGCCCGTGGTAGTGACGCGTCAGCACCCCGGCCACCGTGCCAGAGCCGTAGCCACCGACACCGTTAGTGACCAACCATTCCTGCTGGGTAGCGATCGCCGCATTACCGCACAGGTGACGCCCCAAGGAAATAGTCATACGTTATCCACCCATGTTTTGCCAGCGAGGATATTTACTCGCCGCTACTATAGCCAAACTGCGGCAAGTCGCACTGCTACCTAAAGGGCGATTACGTCATCCACTGCAAAGCTTTACAGAGATTTCTTCGAATTCTTTGAACCCAGCCACCTATCCATCCACTCCCTAGAACTGCCCCTGCCAAGAAATCGACTGCTCAGCGCTGTTAGTCCCCAGCGATCGCACCGCCGTAATCTCAATCTGGGCATACTTTCCCCGGGTCAACGGGCCGCGATCGATGGGCAGGCGACCCAGGGCTAGCTCAAAGCGGTTGCCCATCAGGCTTACCAGTTCTGCTGGCACCACATCGTCGTAAACGGTGACGTAGCGCAGGCGACGATCGTCCCTGGGGTCGCCGTCGGTGGTTTTCAGCGTCAGACGAAACTGGGTAGTTAGGTAGGCCGACTCACCGGCCAAGTCGAGCACTACGGCTTTGAGGTTGGCACCGCTGCCCTGCACCCCTCCCGAGGCGAGGCGGGTGACATCGCTGGCCCGCACCGCATTGGTGACAGTGATGGTGAGCTGGTCAGCTTGGCGACTGGTGGTGTAGTCGGCCCAGAGGCTGTCAGGGAAGGTGGCGGTCAGTGCCCCATCGGGCTGAATCTCGGTGCGCACGTCGCCCCCCGCGAAACTTCCTAGGGGTCGGGGGGCTTGCCAGTTGAGGCTGACATCTCCTTCCACTCGCCCGGTATATTCGCGGTAAACATCGTTGACCCGTGACCCTGGGGCCAGCAGGGCGTTGGCTCCCGATTTCTCAGCCCATAGGTTGCGAGAGAGACGCACGGGTTGGTCAACTAAAGTTTGCAGCCCCACCGCGATCGCCGGGGTTTCGCTCAGCAGCGGCTCTAGCTGGTTGACAATCCACAGCTGGCCGTCGGCACCGGCAGTTCCATCGCGGCCAAAGGAACCGTTGGTACCGCTGCTGCCGTCGTAGCAGCGGTAGCGGTTTGCCCGGCATTGATAGTCAGCCTGGCCAGGGGTGCCGGTGCAGGTTTGAAGCTCCCACTCGTGCACAGCACAGCGACAGCCCACGGTGCCATTGCCGCCGCGGCCGCCACGCCCCGATCGCCCGCCGCGAGCATCTATCGAGAGCCGTTGCAGAGCCGCGCGATCGCCATAGTAAACCGTCAGATTGCCGCCGCTGCCGCCGCTGCCACCGCTGCCGCCGTCGCCACCAGAGCCACCGTCGGGGGCGCGCAGATTGTAGTTAACGTTGCGGGGCTGACCACTACAGGAGGGGCGATAGCCGTTTTCGCCATTCTCACCGTCTTCGCCATCACTGCCAGCGAGGGTAAAGCTGGCAGAGGTGCCATCGGCTACGGTAGTTTGGCTCTGCCCAGCCGTGCCATCGCGCCCCGATCGCCCACTGCTGCCATCGCTGCCATCGCTGCCGTAGATGCGGGTTTCTTGCGCCCAGGCCAACATCGAGCAGCCGTTTAATGTCGGCAGCGGCAGGGTGGTTGCAAGGCCTAGACAAAGCGGAGCCAGAGCAAAGGCAAGGGCGCGTTTCATGGCGGGTTTTTTCGGCGTGCAAAGCACCCCTAGGGTAGTCATGGGCGCGTCTGGATGGCGCGATCGGTGTGCCAGAATTTACAGTGAGTTGCCTTGCATTCAGCAACAACAAACCACATAGCCTATTGAACCTTAGATCGATTGTTTAAGCTGCAATATATCGAACCACTCTATGACAATGGCATTGTCAATTGATGACATTGAATATCAAGCTGCTACATTAGCGTTGCAAGGCAATGCATTAATAGTGCGAGGGTGTGTATTAGCATTGCGGGGCAATGCATTGACATTGCAAGGTGATGCATTCATAAATCACGTTCCCCCATTAACGAATCGCGGCCTTGCAATCAAATGTCATGCCGTCATACAAGCATTGTTAATGGATGCATCAAAGAAACCACCGACAGCAATACAGAGTCGCGAACTCACTGATTGGTTAAGCCGTGGGTGCGGCCTAGAGCAGAGTTCATCTTTGCCACGCAGCAGTATAGCCATCAGTTCTAAAGCGATTGCGTTTGGTCAAAATCACACCATCAAAATTCATCACAGCCTCTGGCTGGGCTGGGCACGCCCCTACAATGGGTTGCAACTGTATAAGAAGGCGAGCATGGCTGGTGGTGAATCCAAAGTTTCAATCTATGCCGCATTAGGAGCCAATATCGCCATTGGCGTTGCCAAGTTTGTCGGTGCTGCAATCAGCGGCAGCTCGGCCATGCTGTCAGAGGGCATTCACTCCGTGGTCGATTCTGTCAATGAGCTGCTGCTACTCTACGGTCTCAAGCAAAGCGAAGCTCCACCAAGCGATCAATTTCCCCTGGGTCATGGGCAAGAACTGTATTTTTGGTTGCTGATGGTTGCGGTGCTGATTTTTTCTTTGGGGGTGGCGTGTCGATGTATGAGGGGTGGCATAGCTTTCAACACCCTGAGGTCGGCGACCATGCCTTAGTTAGCTATATCGTGCTGGCCACCGCTGCCGTGTTTGAAGGCTTAGCCCTAGCCGTGTCTATCCGGCAGTTCAACAAAAGCTATCCCCGCAAAGTTGAGGTTAGTTTGTGGCAGGCCATTCGCGACAGTAAAGATCCCGGCTCATTTATTGTCATTGTGGAAGATGCCGCTGCGCTGGTCGCCTTTCCATTGCCTTTGGCGGAATTGTGCTCACCCAGATGTTCGACAACGCTATCTATGACGGCGCTGCTTCCATCATGATTGGGCTATTGCTCATCGTAGTCGCCATTCTGTTGGTCATCGAAACTAAGAGTCTACTGATGGGGGAAAGCGCCTCGGTAACGGTGCGAGACAGCATCAAAACCCTCGTCAAAGCTGACCAGGCCGTCTCTGACATGGGGCCACCGATTACCCTGCACCTAGGCCCGAGGGATATCATGCTGGCGATGAATATTGAGTTCTGCAATCATCTCTCTGCTGATGAGATCGAAGCGGCGGTGCGCCGTATCGAGCAGAGCATTCGCACCACCCATCAAGATGTGACCCGCATCTTTATTGAAGCGGCCTCTCTTGATGGATCTGAAACATTCAGAGCTTGAGAGCTATCCCACGAGGCATGAGCGCTAAAGTTCCCAACAATTGTTCTAAGCTACCGAGGCTCGATCGCGCTGCAACTCCTGAATGCGATCGAGGCTGCCTATGGGAATGGCGTTGATCAGCGCTTGGGTGTAGGGGGTTTGGGGCTGGCGGTAGACCTGCTCGGCGGGGCCAATTTCTTCGACCCGGCCCTGGTTCATCACCATAATGCGATCGCTCATAAACTTCACCACCGCCAGGTCGTGGGAAATAAAGATATAGGTGAGGTCAAACTCCGCCTGGAGTTCTTTGAGCAGGTTGAGCACCTGAGCCTGCACTGACACATCCAGGGCCGACACCGACTCGTCGCAGATGATGAACTTGGGGTTGAGGGCCAGGGCGCGGGCAATGCATACCCGCTGGCGCTGCCCACCCGAAAACTCGTGGGGGTAGCGGTTCATGGCGCTGGCGGGCAAACCGACGCGATCGAGCAGGTAAGACACCCGCTCCTGCTGGTTGCGCCTGCTCTTGATCACGCCGTGAATTTTGAGCGGTTCGGCGATTGCCGCCCCAATGCTCATGCGCGGGTCCAACGAACTGTAGGGATCCTGGAAGACAATCTGCATGTCTCGGCGAAGCTGCCGCAGCGGCGACGAGCCCAGCGCCAGCACGTCGCGCCCCTCAAACCAAATCTTGCCGCCCATGGCGGGCACCAGCCGCAGCAGGGCGCGGCCCAGGGTGGTTTTGCCGCAACCCGACTCGCCTACCAGGCCAAAGGTTTCGCCTTTTTGAATTTGAAACGACACATCCTGCACCGCCATGATGTGGCTGCGGGTCTTGCCAAAGATACCCCGCACCGGGTAGCCCACCTGAAGATTTTCGACCGCCAGCAGGGGGCCGTTGGCCGCTAGGGCTGCGGCTCGTGCCGTCAGTTCTTCCTCTGTCAGGGGTGCAAAGCGGGCCTGGGCCTCGGCGTCGAGCACCCGCTCGCGAATGATGGGGGCTGCACCCTCCACCGGCAGGCCACCGTTGGCTGCCGCGGCGTTGATCTCGGTACCCGCCAGTTCCACCGACATAAAGTCGGCCACTGTGGGCAGCAGCCGCAGCCGCTGGTTGGGCTGGGGGCGACAGGCCAGCAGCCCCTTGGTGTAGGGGTGCTGGGGCTGAGCAAAAATGTCCCACACTGGGCCGGCTTCAACGATTTTGCCCTGGTACATCACCGCCACTTGGTCGGCGATCTCAGCAATAATGCCCAAGTCGTGGGTAATGAAAATCAGCGACATGCCGCGGCGATCGCGCAGTTCGCGCAGCAGGTCGAGAATTGTCGCCTGCACCGTCACATCCAGCGCCGTGGTGGGCTCGTCGGCAATCAGCAGAGCCGGGTTGCAGGAGATCGCTATGGCAATCATCACCCGCTGAATCTGGCCCCCCGACAGCTCGTGGGGGTAGCGATCGAGAATGGCCTGCTGACGGCGATCGACCTCTTCCTTCAAAGATTCGTCATCAATGCGCGGCTTTTCGGTTTTGATGGTAGCCGCTAGGGCAGCGTCGGCAGGCAGCAGTTTGACCTCTTGCAGCCGGGCGATCGCCTGCTGACGGGCCGCTTCCTTTGAAATATTCTGGTGCTGACGAATCGCCTCCACCATCTGAAATCCAACCGTATAGACCGGGTTTAGCGAGCTCATCGGCTCCTGAAAAATCATTGATATCTGACCACCCCGGTAGCCCTGCAGCTGAGTCTCACTCAGCGCAGCGAGATCCACTGGGGCGCCGGTGCCCGAATTAAACCAGATTTCACCATTGACAACCTTGCCCGGCGGATTGGGCACCAGCCCCATCACCGCTAGCGATGTCACCGATTTCCCCGACCCCGACTCGCCCACAATGCCTAGGGTTTGCCCCCGCTGCACCTGAAACGAAATGTCATTCACGGCCTGGATGAGCTGGCCGTCGACCTCAAAGTGAACGGTGAGGTGCTTAACGTTGAGAATGGTATCGCTCATGAGGTTGCTTGCAGACAGACGATTCAGAACAGGGCAGCCCGCGGCGCAGGCTATTCAGAGTTAACCCGGAGCAAATCTCCAGTGCAATGCTGAATAGCTGCGTGCGAGAGAATTTTAATTAATCTCGGCAATGGACCATAGTAGATGAATCATAACAGCGTCCCTCCTGCGGATTTCGTTCGCCCCTAACTCACCCATGCTGACCCTCGCGATCGCCATTGTGACCATGTTGATTGGTTCTGCCCTGTGCTCCTGCAGCGAGGCGGCACTGCTATCGGTGCCAGTTCTTAAAGCCCAGCAGCTAGCCGAGTCTAAAAAACCTGCTGCCATAACCCTTTTAGCCATCCGCCGCAAGATCAACCGGCCCATTGCCACCATTGTGATCCTCAACAACCTGTTCAACATTGTGGGCAGCGTTTTAGCTGGGGGCATTGCCGCCACGGTTTTTAACGATGCCCTGCTGGGGCTGTTCACCGGCGTATTGACCCTACTCGTCATCTTGTTTGGGGAAATCTTCCCCAAGGTTTTGGGTGAGCGCTATGCCATTCCCGTCGCCCTTGCCGTGGCTATACCGGTGCGGTGGATAACCTGGCTGTTTACTCCAGTAGTACTACTGCTTGAGAAGGTTACAGCGCCCCTCGTGGGCGATGGCAATCGGCCTAGCACCAACGAGGCTGAGATTAAGCTGTTGGCCACCATCGGCCACCAAGAAGGCATTATTGAAGCCGACGAAGCCGAAATGATTCTGCGGGTGTTTCGCCTCAACGATATGAAATCGGTCAACATCATGACGCCCCGGGTAGCCGTCACCCACCTGCCGGGCGACCTCACTATTGCCGAAGCCGAGGCCCAGATTCTCAACTCTCAGCACAGCCGCATCTTAATTAGCGAAAACGACATTGATCGGCTTGTGGGGCTAGTGCTCAAAAATGAGCTGCTCACCGCCTTAATTCGCGGTCAGGGAGACCAGTTGCTCAGCCAGGTAGCCCGCCCGGTGCGTTTTGTGGCCGAGTCTGAACGGGCCGACAAGCTGCTGCAAGACTTTCAAACCGCTCGCGAACACCTAGCCGTAGTCGTCGATGAGTACGGCGGCGTGTCGGGGGTCGTCACCCTCGAAGACGTGCTAGAGGTGCTGACTGGCGAAATTGTTGATGAGACCGATCGCAGCATCGACCTACAAATACTGGCCCGCCAGCGCGGTCGGCAAATCTTAAGCAGCCGTGGCTTCAACGATCCTTCAGAGAATTAGGCTCACTCAGCCCTCTAGATTAGTGCCTGTTTCTACGCAATTTGCGTCAGAGTGCGCTCGTCTATATTTTTTGAGCAGACTAAAAAGACTGCTTCAGCTCATTAACAAACAATGACCTTATCAAGGTCATTGTTTGTTAAAAATATTGGCATTCAGCTCACTGTTAACTATCGTTTCAGCAGCAGGGATTAGCAGGTTCTGGGGCTATATTGAATGTGGAGCTGACGAGGCTCCCCTGGCAGATAAAACAGCCAAAAGTCAACCCAGAAAAAGGAGTGAAACGCTGTTAGCTATACATCTGTCTCGTTCAAACGGCAACACCCAACGCTCAAACCAACCCTTCCTTCAGTAGCAAATGGGAGTTCTAAGCGCGATAAACTCACCTTCTTTTGAAGTGTAAGTTTTGTCCCGTATCTCCACGAAAGCTCAACCATAAACGGGAAGTTCTTTGGTCAAGAGAATGGGTGTTGTTGCTTTAAAGGAAATTAGTTTCAAAAAGGTTTGATAGACGTTTTCTGTAGCCTTGTCACAGTACTGCTCGGTCAACGGTTTGCTACAGTCGGGAAGGCAACTCTCTCCCCATTTCCTTCCCTATGGAGCATTTCCCCGAGGTCGAGCTAGCGCCCGGTGCCCTCTGGAGCAAAATTCAGCAGCAGACGCGCCATGCCCAAAGCTGTGGTGCCCTTCAGCCCATCGACACCCGCTACGAGTTTCTAGAGCAGGGAGGCATGCGGTTTTTAGTCAGAATTTTGGCCAACCTGGCCCGCAAGGAAAAGGCCGATCTGGCCCAGCAGAGCCAGCAGCGCATGGGCAAGCCCGTCAATCCTTTTTTGCCCTACGACCCAGACCTATTTGTGGCCAACCTGTCAGCCACCCACCTGTGCCTTTTAAATAAGTACAATGTGGTCGACCACCATATTTTGATCGTCACCCGCGCCTACGAAGATCAAGATAGCTGGCTGACCCTGGCCGACTTTGAAGCCCTAGCCACCTGTATGGCCGACATTGACGGGCTAGCATTCTACAACGGCGGTCGTTTGGCCGGGGCAAGCCAGCGCCACAAACACCTTCAGCTGGTGCCACCGCCCCTCTGCCCCGATCGCGGCCCTCTGCCCCTAGCCACGGTGGTGGCCGACCTGGCCCTTAAGCCCACCTCGGCTCCAGTAGCCTCCCCCCGATTGCCCTTTCACCACGCCATTGCTGCCCTCCAAGAGGGGGCTTTTCCAAAGGGCAAAACGCTGCTGGAGACCTACCTCGCCCTGCTGACTCACCTAGGAGTTGATTGGAGTCAGCCCCCCCAAGCATTTCCCTACAACCTATTGATTACCCGCGAGTGGATGATGGCGGTGGCTCGCCGGCAGGATCACTACCAATCGATTCCGGTAAATTCGCTGGGGTTTGCGGGGTCGCTGCTGGTCAAAAACCCGGAGCAGCTTGACCTGCTCAAAGCCTTTGGCCCGATGACGGTGCTACAGCAGGTGGCCTGTTCGAGATAGCAAGGAGTAATGCGGTCAAACCTTAGACCCCAAACCGTGAACCCGCTTGGCCGAGCAAATGGCTCACTTTAGCGAGAAATCAGTACACTGGTCAGTAGAACAGGCTTACTCGACTCTTTAGCTCCGGGAGCTGGCCGTGCCGTCAATCATCGGGATTCTGGCATTAATCATTATTGGCTACACCGTTGGCTCGGTGCGCATCATCAATCAAGGTACCGAAGCTCTGGTAGAACGGCTGGGGCGCTACAACCGCAAACTCAAGCCAGGGTTAAACTTCATCGTGCCGGTGCTCGACTATATTGTGCTGCGCGACAGCGTACGTGAGCAGATTCTCGACGTGGCCAAACAGGGGGCGATCACCAGAGACAACGTGTCGCTGGAAGTTGACGCGGTGGTGTACTGGCGCATTCTGGAACTAGAGCTAACCTACTACGCGATCGAGAACGTTGAACAGGCCATTCAAGAACTGGTCACAACGACCCTGCGATCGGAAATCGGCAAAATGGAGTTTGAAAAGACCTTTTCCTCTCGGGATGAGCTAAACCGGGCGTTGCTCTCCCAGCTGGATGAAGCGACCGAGCCCTGGGGAGTGAAGGTGACGCGGGTCGAAGTACAAGAAATTATTCCCCCTGAAGAGGTGAGGCGCTCGATGCAGTTGCAGCAGGCAGCAGAGCTAAAAAGCCGGGCCATGGTGCTCGAAGCCCAGGGCGAACAGGAGGCCGCCATTAAGCGGGCTGAGGCTACGGTGCGATCGATTCAAATGCTCTCCCAGGCGCTGCAAAACCAGGGTGACACTTCCGAGATTTTGAATTATCTGCTAGCTCAGCGCTATGTTGAGGCCAACCAAAGACTCGGGGAGAGCGAAAACTCCAAAGTGGTCTTTATGGATCCTAAAATGTTGACAGAGGGTATAGTCGAGCTGATGCACACGGACACGGCATCCCCCAAGAAAGACTCTGATGACTTTCCCAGTCGCCGTCGGTAGCACCCTTACGGTTCAAACATCGCTACCATAGAGGATTGTGCATTCCCTGTGGCCATGGCTTCTCCCCTGTCTTCCACTGACTCACCTCTCGCAGACGCTGTTGCCCAGCCAACCCCTACAGCTGGGGAAATCTTGCCAGCGCCCTTGCTAGGGAAATCTTTGGAGGAGCTGACCGAGTGGATACAAGCCCAGGGGCAGCCGAGCTATCGGGGCAAGCAGCTTTACCAGTGGATCTATCAGCAGGGAGCGCGATCGCTCCAAGACATCACAGTCTTCTCTAAGGCCTGGCGTCAAACCGTGGCCCACATTGACCTGGGCCGATCCACCCTGCATCACCGGGTGGTAGCCAGCGATGGCACCGTCAAGTATTTGCTCAAACTGGCCGACGGCCAAATCATTGAAACCGTGGGCATTCCTTCGGCCAAGCGGCTGACGGTGTGCGTGTCGTCGCAGGTGGGCTGCCCCATGGCCTGCGACTTTTGCGCTACGGGCAAGGGCGGCTTTATGCGCAACCTGGCCACCCACGAAATTGTTGACCAGGTGCTTACGGTTCAGGAAGACTTTGGCCAGCGAGTCAGCCATATTGTGTTTATGGGCATGGGCGAGCCGCTGCTGAATGCTGCTAACACGGTAGCTGCCATCCGCTGCCTCAATCGGGATGTGGGTATTGGCCAGCGCGCTATGACCTTATCTACGGTGGGGGTGCCGGGCCGCATTCGCGCCCTGGCGGCGGAGCAGCTTCAAGTCACCTTAGCCGTGAGCCTGCACGCCTCAAACCAGGCTCAGCGATTGCAGCTGATCCCCAGCGCTGGGGCCTATCCCCTAGAAGTGCTGCTCGACGAGTGCCGAGAGTATGTGCAGCTGACGGGTCGCCGGGTGACCTTTGAGTACATTCTGCTGGCGGGGCTCAACGACCAGCCTGCCAACGCCGCTGAGCTGGCTCAGCACCTGCGCGGCTTTCAGAGTCACGTCAACCTAATTCCTTACAACCCCATTGATGAGGCCGACTATCAACGCCCCAGCGAAGCTAGCATTCGCAACTTTGTTGCCGAGCTAGAGAAGCGTAGGGTTGCTGTCACCGTTCGCTACTCGCGCGGGCTAGAGGAAAATGCTGCTTGTGGGCAGCTGCGTGCCTCTAAGCGATAGAGCTATACCGGTGGGGAGATCTCGCTTAAATCAACGGGTTTATACACTTCTGAACGCTGAATAGTTTGTTAAGTTGTGAGTTATAAGGTTTTGCTACCTCCTGCTAAAGGTGGCTGAGTTCTCTTCGTCTTTGTAGGTTTGCATGACCCTAGCTCCTGTACCGCCGCTAACATCTCTAACGGCTAACCCCCTAGACGTGTCCAACTGGCTGCTGACCCTATCGCAGGTGCGGATGTCAGTTCACGGACAAGACCGCTTGCCGCCTCACCAGCCCATGGTGGTAGTGAGCAACCACCGTAGCATTATGGATGCGCCGCTGGTAATGAGCGCCCTAGGGCGTCCGGTGCGATTTGCCTGCCACCACTACATGAGTCAGGTGCCCGTCCTCCGCACGGTGATCAACGCCTTGGGCTGTCTACCGCTGGATGCCCCCGACAAGGGTCAAACTGCTTTCTTTCGTCGGGCCATGAAAGCGCTCAAAGAAGGGGAAGCGGTAGGCATTTTCCCAGAGGGGGCGGCCCCCATGGTGAACAAAACCACCCCCGACAATCTCAACTCTTTTCATCGAGGGTTTGCCCAACTGGCCCTGCGAGCACCGGTGGATGAACTGGCGATTGTGCCCGTGGCGATCGCCGCTCATCGCGAGACCAACAACTCGGTGTTGCCCCTGCGGTTGCTTAGCCTATTTGACTCCTCTGAACCGCTGTTTCAGCAGCCGGGCTGGCATCCAGCGGTGTTTTACCACGAGGTAGATATTATGGTTGGTCGCCCGGTGCGGGTAGATACCCGACTGCGATCGCACCGCCGCAGCAAAGGCAATGGCGCTCTAGCCTCAGAGCTAACCCAGTGCTGCCAAGATGAAGTAGCTATGCTGCTTAAGCAAGGGTTTTACTAGGGTGCTTTTGATGCCCCAGTGGGTATAACTGTATTGGTTGGCCTATCCGAGCGCCCGTCGTCACCCCTACTTCTCCATGCCTGAACCTGCCATTCTTAAGCTCTATGCCCCCTTTGGTAAGAATCCCCAGCATCCCCTATTTATTTATTTCCCCGGCATGGATGGCAGTGGCGAGTTATTTGGGCTTCAAAGCGCCGAACTAAAATCTCACTTTGACATTCGCTGCCTAGTGATTCCGGGCAATGACATGTCTTCCTGGGAAGGCCTGGCCCACCAAGCAGTGCAGTTAATTCGCCAAGAAGCCAGAACGGCCCCGATCTATCTCTGCGGTGAGTCGTTTGGAGCTTGCTTGGCCCTGCGAACGATCGCCCTGGCCCCAGCCCTAGCCAGCCACCTGATCTTGATTAACTCTGCCTCGGCATTCCACCGCTTCCCATGGATGCAGTGGGTAGCCAGCATCACCCCCTGGGTCGCCCCGCCCCTATACCAAAGCTCCACATTAACCAGCCTGCCAGTACTAGCCAACCTCAGCCGCATTGGGGAGGTCAACCGCCAGGCGCTGATGCGCGCCATGGCTGCAGTCACCCAGGCCAGCACTGCCTGGCGGCTGTCACTGCTGTCACAGTTTCGCCTAGAGCCGCTGCGCCTGCACCGGGTGACCGCACAAACTCTGCTAGTGGCATCCTTGGGCGATCGCCTCCTGCCCTCCCTCGAAGAAGCCCAGCGCCTCGCCACCTTACTGCCCAATTCCCGCATCTATCCCTTGCCCCACAGCGGTCACGTCAGCCTGCTCGAAGACGGCGTTAATCTGGGGGCAATCATGAAAGCGGTAGGGTTTTTGCCCCAGGTCGCGATCGCCAAGGAACCGACAGCCGAAAAGATTGAGCGCGAGCCGATTGCGTCCTAGCAAGTGCCTAGGGTTAAGCGAGTCTCTAAACCTATTACCTGCATAGCGTCTTCCTCATCCCCTCACCAACTTCAACACCGTCACCTCCGGCGGACACCCCAACCGCCCTGGCGCATAGCTGCCGAGACCTCGGTTGACGTAGAGCTGGTTTTGGCCCACGGCGTGCAGTCCTGAAACCCATTCCCAATGACGCACGATTTTGGCGCGGTTGCGTTTGCGCTTGAGAAACGGCAGGTCGAAGGGCAACTTCGGCAGCACCGACAGTTGCAGAGACTGAAGGAGAGCAGACATAGGGCCGATACCAGGTAGCACCACCTGCCCGCCGTGGGTATGGCCAGAGAGTTGCAAATCGACCCGCCAGGCAGCCAAAAGCTCTGCTGAGTCAGGGTTGTGGGAGAGCACCAGCCGGGGCTGAGTCGGGGGCAGCGAGTCGAGCAGCGGTGCTGGTTGAAACTCCTTAGACCAAAAATCGGCCAGGCCCACCACCGGCAGATCGTCGCCCAGGGGATAGGCGATCTCGTTCCACAGGACGCAAATACCAGCCTGCTGGAGCGATCGCAGAATTGTCTTGCGCCCCTTCTTGGTAACGTTGTCGTGGTTGCCGAGCACCGCCACCGTGCCAAAGCGGCTTTTGAGCTGGCTGAGATAAGTCACCAGGTCAAAAATAGGGGCGGGGTTGCGGGTGACATAGTCGCCCGTCAGAGCAATCAGATCGGGGGCTAGCTCATTGACGCGATCGATCGCCTGCTGCAACAACCCAGTTGAGAGGCGCTGCCCATCGTAGTGAAAGTCAGAGAGCTGCACAATGCGGCAGCCCTCTAGCCGCTGGGGCAGATCGCGGATGGGGACAGTCACCGTTTCAACGGTTAGGGGGCCGGTCCGAAGAGGTCGCATGGGCAGTGAGAACGCATTATACGCACGCTAGCCCGTTTATTCGCCGGTTGCCATGAGCCTGGAATATTCTTCAGCGAGCTTTGCTCAATCTGCTTAACACCGCACCACTAGCTTCGCGCTTTGGTTAGCTTAGGCAGGGAAGCCGTTGTAGCTGACCCAGGCTTTGAAGAAGAAGTATCCAGACAGCAGCGCTAGCAGCGCGCGAAACATTATATTTACCGTCTGGTCGGGTAGGCGGGGCAGGTAGCGGGTGCTTACCTGCACCCCAATCGCCCCTGCCGCCCCCAAAATCAAGCCGGTAACCAGCAGCACGTTGCCCGCCTGGGCATGCCACAGACAGGCCCACAGCCCGGTAATCACGATCGCCCCCAGACTGGTCTGCACCGCTACCTTAATCGGCTCTTGCAGCAGCAAAATTTGCAGCGGCACCATCACCACGCCGCCGCCAACGCCAAACAGCCCAGCTAAAAATCCCGCCAGCCCACCAATACCCAAGCGAAACACCGTAGGTGATACTGACTGCGATCGCGCCTTGGGTAGCACAGCACCACCGCTCGTTTCGGCCTGCTGCGCCTGACGGATAACCTGTTTTTTGATACCGATCAAGTAGATGTTGAGCAGCAGAAACAGGCCAAAAATTCCCAGTAGGGCATACTCAGGCAGGGCCGTAGCCAGCTTTTGACCCAGGTAGGCAGTGATCAGGGCGGGCAGGCCCAGCATGGCGACATTGCTGAGGTTGAGAAAGCCCATGCGCCAGTTTTGCACGCTACCAACCAGGGAAATCAGGGCGATCGCCAGGGTGCTCGTCCCCACTGCCTGCACCCCTGACAGCCCCAGGGCAACCATCACTGGCACCATCACCGTGCCGCCGCCAATGCCCAAAAACCCCGCCAGCACCCCGGCCAACAGCCCGGCCAGCGCCAATACCAATCCACTCCCCACCGCATTCTCCCTGGCTGCTCAGCAGCGTCTATCAATCAGGCGATCGCCTCATCTTACCCGCTGGCGAGCCTGTAGATGGTAGCTGTTTGGGGCACTATTGACCTATGTATGCCGATCGAGCTGCTTCAGAGTCTACCTATGCTCAACATCCGCGATGCCGACGGGAATATCCGCACTGACTTTGAAAAGGCGTTTCGAGACGGCTATCAATTTCAGTACAACTTGCCCTACGACGGGCCGCAAACGGTCGAATTTACCACCCATTCCATTGGGGAGTTAGTACTGCCCTCAGGCCAGTTGATAGCCTGTGATCCGCTCTTACCCCCTGATCTCAGGTACTGCTTTACACAAACTGTAGAGCCAGGACGCTATCCTGTGGTGCTGAGTCTTGCGGGCTTCAAACCTAGACAAGATAGAAGAATCGCTTGTGCCATGCTACAGGTGAGCCAACAGATGCCAGTTCGATGGGAGCTGGCGATTCTTAATTCTGACAGGCCCGCTAATTATCAAAACTACGGCGTAGATTCAGGCACTGGCAGCTTCATGGATGCCGAGGTTGCCCAAATCTTGAAGCAGATGGATGAACCTGATCCTGACGAGTACGCTGCCGCATGGCAAGAAAGTGGAGAAGCGGCGTGGGCATTGCAAAAGGCGGCTTCCGACAGATTTGAAAATGAATACTGCCAACCCGTAGTTGATGAAATGGAGAGCAATGGAGAAGCAGCCGTCAGCGCTGAATATCCTTATGACAGAAAAGGGGATTGGGCCAATTTTTGCATTAATGAGAGCACCGGGGCCAACGTGATGGCCTTTGGTTCAGGCTGGGGAGACGGTGGCTATGCCTCTTACTGGGGATACGACGACAATGGCCAAATTGTCTGCATCGTCACTGACTTTAGGCTCTTTGGTTTTGGTAAAAATGAGGATGACTAATCGCACTAATCTCTAGCGTCAAGCCTTCAGCATCATGTAACCAATTTCCATGGCCATAGAAATAATCTAGAATTTGGCTTAAGCCTGGGCGGCAGCCAATGGAGCGACAAATTCCTCTGGCCCCAGCAGCGAAATGCAGGGGGTGTGGAAAAATTCTTGGGCGACGGCTTCGGCGTCGAGCACTGTCACCGCCGCCACCATGTCTTGAAACTGCTGGTCATACTCGACTCCCAGCCCTAAAATTTCATACCAGCCTAGCAGCTGGGCGATCTGGGCGTTGGTTTGCTTGCCCAGGGCGTACTGGCCCAGCAGCTTGTTTTTGGCCGACTGTAGCTCATCGTCAGAGAGCACCGTCTCTTGCAGCCGTTCCACCTCAAAGCGCAGACCCTCTAGGGCCGTGGCAGCATTCTCTGGGGCGGTGCCAATATAGGCAACAAACTGCGACAGCCCCAGGCGAGTGGGGTAAAAGGCCGATACATCGTAGGCCAGACCCCGCTTTTCGCGCAGTTCGACAAATAGGCGGCTAGAGAGCCCGTTGCCCAGGTAGGTGTTGATTAGCTTGAGGGCGGCGTAGGCAGGGTGCTTCACCGGGGCCGCTGGGTAGCCCACCATGACGATCGCCTGGTTGGTTTCCTGAGCCACCATTGAGCAGGTGGCAGCGGGAGCCACCGCAGGCAGGGTTAGCACCGGAGGCGGCGTTGCCGGAGCCTGCCAGTCGCCCAGGGTTTGCTCGACCTGGGCTTGGGCTGCCTCAGGGCTAATGCGACCCACAATGGTCACCACTACGTTGTCGGGACGCATGTGCTGGCGATGAAAGTCGGTTAGGGCCTGCTGGGTAATGGCCGCAACCGAGGCCTCGGTACCAATGCCGGGCAGGGCATAGGGGTGCTCGCCGTACATATCTTGGCGCAGCTGGTTGAAGGCAATGGTGAAGGGCTGCTCCTGCATCGAGCGAATCTGCTGCAGAGTGAGCCGCCGCTCTAGGTCAATTTCGTCGAGGGGAAAACTGGGCTGCCGCAGCAGGGTAGCGGCCAGGGCAAAAATTTCGGGAAAGTCAGCGGAGACGGTTTTGAGGCTGATAAGGCTGTAGTCGGCGGCGGCATCGGTGCCCAGGCTGGCCCCCACCGACTCGACGGTTTCTGCGATCGCCATCGATGAAAGCGTCTCGGTGCCCTTGGTCAGCAGCCCCATCAAAAAGCTTACCAGCCCCGCCTGGTGCGGAGCCTCAAAGGCGCTTCCAGCTCGAATAAACAGACGAGCGGAGACAATATCAGCAACGGGGTTTTCTAAAACAATCACCGTCAGGCCATTGGCTAAAACGGTGCGGTGCAGGCGTGGCGCTTGAAGAAGAGAAGCTGTCACAGGGCAAAAAGTAGGTTAACGAAACGAACAGGGAATGGTTTTGAAATGATTTGGATTTGTTAGGCTTTGGCGATCGCGGCGCTGGCCAGTCTAACTATAGTCTGCCCAGGCGGCATTAGGCTGGACGCAAAATAGTGGACACATAGCGCAGGGGTGTAAGGTACTGGGCGGCTAGCTGACGCAGGCGCTCCTCGGTGTAGCGCTTTAGGGTGGGGACATAGCTGAGACAGCGGTCGGCGTTGGTAACGGTGCCGTAGTAGCCATAGAGACCCGCCAGTTGCCCCGGAGCTTCGGTCGAAAAGGCGTAATCGTTGCACAGCAGGCGCTTAGCGCGGGCCAGTTCGGCATCGGTAATCGGTTTAGCTGCCAGCTCGCTGATGCGATCGCACACAATCGCCTCGACCCGGTCCACATCCTTGCCGTCGAGCCAGGCCTGAATAGTGAACAAGCTGCAATCGCGCTGAAGCGAAAATCCGGCGCTGATGTCCTGCACCAGCTGGCGGTCTTCCCGCAGCTCGCGCACTAGGCGAGACGAGCGCCCTTCTGCCAGAATGGCCGCCAGCAGGTCTAAGCCGTAGGCGGTTTCGAGCTGGGCAATGCCCGGAGCCAGCCAGGCGATGCACAGGCGCGACTGCTCAAGGCGCGGCAGGTGAAGGGTTTCGCGGCGCACCCCCGGTAGGGAGGGAATGGACGCGATCGCCGCCGCTGGACAGGGCGGTGGGGAAGCAAAACCGCGAAAGGCATGCTTGACCATCGCCACCGTGGGCTCTAGGGGAATGCCGCCTGTAATCACCACTGTCATGTTGTCGGGCTGATAGTGGGCCTGGTGAAAGCAGCGCATCTCTTCGGGCGATCGCTGCTGCAAAATTTCCGCTGTGCCCAGCACCGGGCGACCGTAGGGATGGTCTTGGTACACCAGCTCCGACATCGCCTGGTAGCCTAACCAGTCGGGGTCATCCTGAGCCTGGCGGATTTCTTCGAGCACCACCTGCCGCTCACGGCCAAACTCATCGGCGGGGATTGCCGCGTGCAGCAGCAGATCGGCCAGGTAGGGCAGGGTCTGCGCCAGCATGTCGGCCGCAATGGTGATGTAAAAGTGAGCGTAGTCGTGGCTGGTGGCGGCGTTAGTCATGCCCCCCTGGGTTTCGATCGCGTAATCAAAAACCCCAGGCGGCAGTTGATCGGTGCCCTTAAAAATCATGTGCTCTAGAAAGTGGGCCATGCCTGCCCACTCCGCCGGTTCAGTAATGGCCCCAGCCTTCACCCACACGTCGGCCACCACTACGGGCGTTGCCGCAATCTCCTGGTGGATCAGGGTCAGCCCATTCTCCAAGCGAATTACACTGGCGGGAAAATCAACCGAATTCAACGGTGCGGGCCCTACAAGAAACCACCAAGCCACCTTGAAGCCGACCTGCTAAGCGATCGCAGTATCTGAATTCGAGGCTAGCTATGCTGTCAATACTAGCGCTCAAGTAAGCTAAATCACATTTCAAAAGCAATTCCCCCATCTGCGAGAGACAGGGGAATGCCAAAAATCTTGAAGGCCTCACCGCAACGCCGTCTTACCTCAGTTTCCGACCTGGGAAAACCAGGGGGGTGCCATGGCATTTGGCTTAAAGTTTCCGAGTACAAGCTCGGTTTACTGCCGCCGGTGCAACTTGGCTCCCGTTCGGAACAAACATAGATCGACAAACATTGTTGGTAGTCACCAACGCCGTAGTGAGACCTCCTCTACTATAACCAACAGCCCGGGACAAACCGCAAGAGGAAAACCGACCTTAACTGACCGGCTATCTCTGCCACCGTGATCTAATATGGCAGCACCGGGCTTGGCCCAGTGTTTTCAACCTCCGCAAACCCCTATGGTTCCTGACGACTCTGCTTTCTTGGCTGTAACCGAGGCCGCCACCGACCCAGATTTGACCTCGGCCAATGCCTCTACTCCAGCGTTTTCGGATAGTCCCGAGGCCGCTGCCCCAACTAATTCAGAAGTCTCGGACAGCCCCGAGGTTGAGGCGGACGCTGCCCCCGTGCCCGCCCCCCCCATCGACCCCCGCACCCAGCTGCGGCTGCGCAACGACGGCGATCACCTGGTGCTTCTAATGCCCAACGGCCCCCAGGTCGAGGCCGAAGGCGGTGCCCTGTCGTGGGGAGAGCTGTTGCAGCACTTCAAACAGCGGCTAAATGGCAGCGAGCCATTTTGGCAGCCCAATACGGTGGTGCACCTAGCCGCCCGCGATCGCCTGCTTGATGCCCGCCAGCTCCAGACTTTAGAAGAAATTCTCACCGCTGCCCAGCTCACCCTCAAGCGAGTCGCCACCAGCCGTCGCCAGACCGCCATGGCCGCCGTGGCCGCCGGCTACTCCGTCGATCAGCTGGCCGCGGAAGACACCCTGGTGCAGTCGCCCCCGGCCCCCGGCCAGCCCCTAGCCGAACCGCTGTACCTACAAACCACCCTGCGGGGCGGGGTCGAAATTCGCCATCCCGGCACCATCGTTGTGCTAGGGGATGTCAACCCCGGCAGCTCGCTGGTGGCGGAGGGCGACATTTTGGTGTGGGGGAGGCTGCGGGGGATGGCTCACGCGGGGTCGGGGGGCGATCGCAGTCGCTGCATCATGGCCCTGCAAATGCACCCCACCCAGCTGCGCCTGGCCGATCTGGTAGCCCGCGCCCCCGATGGCCCTATCGGAGACTACTTACCCGAAGTGGCCTACGTGGGCAACAACGGCATCCGCATTGCCCAGGCCCAAGCCTTTGCCCGCCAAAACTTCAACGCCACTCTAGAGCAGGGCGCACAGCCAACCGATGGGTTTTAGATTTAGTAGTCTGCCCAGCCAAAGGTGACAGGTTAATCGGGTTCAAGGTTTACGGCATATGGTTCACGGCAGTCCTTTAGCCATATACCCTAAACCCTGCACCTTATAGATCGACTAAATTCGCAGTTCTCAGCCTGCACCCATAGCGTATTATTAACGGTTGTTTTCGTCGGGTAGTTGGTTCTTTAAGGAAAGTTGGGTTCGTCCATGACTCGCATTATCGTAATGACCTCGGGCAAAGGGGGCGTTGGCAAGAGCACCTGCACCGCCAACCTGGGCATGGCCCTGGCCCAGCGGAACCAGCGGGTCGCCGTCGTCGATGCCGACTTTGGCCTGCGCAACCTCGACCTGCTGTTGGGTCTCGAGAACCGCATCGTCTACACCGCCCTCGACGTGCTGGCGGGCGACTGCACGGTCGAGAAAGCCCTGGTCAAAGACAAGCGCCAGCCCACCCTCGGCCTGCTAGCTGCCGCCCAAAACCGCAACAAAGAAGCCATCACTCCCGACCAGATGAAGCAGCTGGTGGCAGGGTTAGCCCCCAGCAACGACTTCATTTTAATCGACTGTCCGGCGGGCATCGAGATGGGCTTTCAGAATGCGATCGCCCCGGCAAAAGAGGCGATCGTCGTCACCACCCCCGAAATTTCTGCCGTGCGCGACGCCGACCGGGTAATCGGTCTACTCGAAGCCAACGATGTGAAATTTACCAAGCTGCTGATCAACCGCATCAAGCCCAAGATGGTGCAAGAAGACCAAATGATGTCGGTGCGCGACGTGCTCGATATTCTCGCTGTGCCCCTGCTGGGCGTGGTGCCCGATGACGAGCGGGTGATTGTCTCATCGAACCGGGGCGAGCCCCTGGTGCTCGACAAAGAGCTCTCCATGGCCGGGGTCGCCTTTAACAACGTGGCCCGCCGCCTGCTGGGTGAAGAGGTGCCCCTCATTGACCTCAACGCCACCCATGACGATTTGTTCAGCCGCCTGCGCCGCTTCTTTAGGGGCTAGGGCCGTTTATTGCCACGGTGTTTGATGTTTTCTCTACCTAGCCGCCAGTGCCGATGCTAAGTGAACTTCTCGATAAGCTGTTTAACCGCAGCCGCACCATCACCCCCCGGGCTGAGGTCAAGCAGCGGCTACAGTTTGTGCTGGCCCACGATCGCGCCGACCTCACCCCCGAGATGGTCGAAAAAATGCGCCAGGAGATTCTTGCCGTAGTCTCCCGCTACGTCGAGCTTGACCAAGAGCATTTGGAATTCACCCTCGAAAGCGACCAGCGAATGACGGCGCTGATCGCCAATCTGCCCATTCGCCGGGTGCGCCCCGAGCTGCCTCCGGTTGAGGAATTGCCTCCCCCTAAACCTGCCGCCATACCTGAGCCGGCATCCGAGGCCATTGCCACCAGCCTTGAGTCCTCTGGAACCGAGTCTGCTGCACCTGAGCCCGCCAAGGCTGTAGAGCCTGCGGCATCCCCTGAAACCACAGCATTGACCGAATCTCCAGCGGCCACTGACCCCACAAAACCTGCGATCGCCCCTGATGAGTAGCGCCCCCGACACCTGTGATTCTCTAGCCGCCTGTGTAGAGGCCTTAGCGCTCAACACAATTCAGCACCATGTGTTGATTTGTGCCGACCAGACCAAACCGAAGTGCTGCGACAAAGCCAAGAGCATCGTCGCCTGGGACTATCTCAAAAACCGCCTTAAGGAGCTGGGGTTAGATCGGCCTACAGCAGAGCGCCCAACCTCTGTTTTTCGCACCAAGGCCAACTGCCTGCGGGTTTGCCACAAAGGCCCCATCCTGCTCGTCTATCCCGACGGCGTCTGGTACCACAGCGCCACCCCAGCGGTGATTGAGCGAATCATTCAAGAGCACTTAATTGGCGGTCAGGTTGTCGCTGAGTTTGCTTTCCTGGAACATCCTCTCGCCTCCACAGTGGAGACCTGAAGGCGCGATCGCATTAGCTGATAACCCCAGGTTGATAATCGCCACCATCCCCGAGCTGTAGATGATGGGTAGTGTGGGTCCAGCGCGGCTCAGTTTTGAAACCTAGGGTTTGATAAAACGCATCGGCAGCAGCAGTATCCGTGCGCAGGGTCAAAAGCTGGTAGTGCGGCTGGGCTGCATCTATGAGGGCAGTAACTAAAACCCTCCCTACCCCCCGCCTGCGCCAGGCAGCTTCAACGTACACACGACGCAATCGCCCCACGTTTGGGTGATGGAAATAGGGGTCGCGATTGAGTCCGCCAATGCCGACAATTGCCCCCTCCACAATGGCTGTGAGCAATGCCTCACCAGGCTGGTCGAAGCGATTTACGCCGCTGTCATACTCCTCAACCAGTCGCTTCATAAACCGAAAGCCCTCCCGCTGGCTCTCTGCAACGAGGTGATCGATGGCTTGCTGCTGAAGCTCTGCACAGTTGACGATGGCGATCGCGGGCATGATTTGGTGTTTGAACGTCCAGCAGCATCCCCACAGAAGCTTGGTATAATCCCCGGCAGACCTATGGGGTAACAACAGCATGGCAGACTGGCGGGTGGTTGAAGGGGGCATTACGGCACCCAAAGGATTCCAGGCAGCGGGAATTACCGCAGGGCTCAAACCTTCTGGTGCGCCCGACCTGGCGCTAATCTATTCAGATTGCGAGGCGATCGCAGCGGGGGTCTTTACCACCAGCCACGTGCGCGCTGCCTGCGTTGACTACTGCCGCCAGCGCCTCGAAGCTCGCCCCAGCGCCCGCGCCATTCTGATCAACGCCGGTCAGGCCAACGCCTGCACCGGCAACCAGGGCTGGGTTGATACGATCGAAAGTGCCGCCTCCCTCGGCTTAGCCCTCAACCTTCCTCCCGAGGCCGTGCTGATTGCCTCAACTGGGGTAATTGGCCAACGCATCAAAATGGACCAGCTCAAGGCGGGCATTCCTAAGCTGGTCGAAAGTCTGTCGTTTGAAGGCTCCGATGCCGCCGCTGGGGCGATTATCACCACCGACCTGGTAACCAAATCGGTGGCGATGGAAACCACCATCCACGATCGCCCCGTACGCATTGGCGGCATCGCTAAGGGGTCGGGCATGATTCACCCCAACATGGCCACTATGCTAGCCTTTGTCACCTGCGATGCCACCGTATCGCCCACACTGTGGCAAGATATGCTGCGCCGCGCCGCTGATCGCAGCTTTAACCAGATCACTGTCGATGGCGACAGCAGCACCAACGACACCCTAATTGCCCTGGCCAACGGCGAGTCGCGCACTCCGGCCATCACCGACGAAGGGGCCGAGGCCGACCAGCTAGAGGCCATGCTCACCGCCGTCTGCCAATATCTAGCCAAGTGCGTCGCCCGCGACGGCGAAGGGGCCACCTGTTTGATCGAGGTCACCGTCACCGGGGCCGTTACCGCCGCCGCTGCGGGTCAGGTAGCCAAGACCATTGCCGGGTCATCCCTAGTCAAGGCAGCCATCTTTGGCCACGACCCCAACTGGGGCCGCATCGCCGCCGCCGCGGGCCGAGCCGGCGTCACCTTCGACCAGAGCGACCTGCGGGTGCAGCTGGGCGACTTTTTGCTGATGGAGCACGGCCAGCCCCTAGATTTCGATCGCCCCGCCGCCAGCGCCTACCTGACGGCGGCCACCCAGGGCGAATACCTTAAGACCGATACCGTTGCCATTCAGGTCAGCATTGGCGATGGCCCCGGCAGCGGCCAGGCCTGGGGCTGCGATCTGAGCTACGACTACGTCAAGATCAACGCCGAATATACGACATAGCCGCCTAGGGTTGCTAGGTTCGCTGAAAATGCCTATGTCGTTATCCTAGGGCTGCCGCGCCCCCTGTCCCAGCTGCTGGCGGCGGCGGGCCAGACGCGAGTAGGCCTGCCAGTTTTGGGCTTTACCCTGAAGTCGAGCCTTAAGCTGCTGGGCGGCCAGGGCGTAGCCGCCATCGGCTCCATCAATCAGGTGAAAGTGGCGATCGCGCCGATCCATAATCAGACAGGTCATTAGCGCTCGGTCTGACACATGCACCCCATAGACTAAATGGCCCTGAGCCAGCCGGCTCTCCAGATAGGCAACAATTTGGTCGGTCTGGGCAGGGCTGCCGGCAATCACCATGCGCAGCATATCGTCAATTTTTTGATAGTCTGAGGCGGCCCGCACCGAGGCTTTGTAGCGGCCCCAGTCAACGCCGCCCGCTTCCACATCAAACCGCATCAGGCCTAGACCTAAAAGGCTTTCCAGATAGGCACGAGCGGTGTAGGCGACGCGATCGCCCCATCTAGCACTTTTGGCTTTAGCTTTTGCCTCGGCCCGCAGCCGCCTTGGGTTGATTGATAGGTTGAGGGCCGATGGAGCCACAGGGTGGTAGCTTTCCCCCTCGCCGTAGATGTCGCCGATGGTTTCCAGAATTTCTCGATACAGATATTTGTTGACGTAGCCACCGCTGGGCAGCGCCGCCACTATCAAGCTCAGGGTATGGCCCCGCGGGCTAGGGATATCTTGCCAGCGGCACTCCAACCCAGCCAGGTTGGTAGTTGACCGATCGCCCGACGCATCTAGCCGATAAGTCGAATCGGTTTTAATCAATTCAGTGGCGTAGGTGAGGCCACCGCCGATAAAACTGGCCTGGTAATAGCTGGGGCTAAGGCGAATTTTTGCCACTCGCACCGGGTGCTGGGGGCGACCGCCGCCAGCGGCACAATGCCCACCCGCAGATCTAGCCCAAACGACCCATGGGCCAGCGCCCGAACGCCTAGCAGCGCCTCCCGAGCCGCCTGCACTGCCCCAGGGGGCACCAGCAACAGCGCCCCGTCGCCCCCAAACACAAAGGGAATCTCCAGGGGGGCCGTGGCGTTGAGCACCGCCATAATCGAGCTGGCCCCCAGCACGTTGACCTCTTTGTACTGTCCTCGCGCGATCGCCTGGGTCGAATCGACCACATCGGTAATCAACACGTACCAATCGTTTGGAGCCTCAACGTAGTTTTGAGGGTTAGCTAATTCTAAAAATTGCTTGAGGGGCGGTAGGTCGGCGTAGAACGTGTCACAAGACATGGAGAGCAAGCCCAACTGGCAGTAACGATGCGCTAAAAGACCCGAGGTAAACTACCTGTTTCTACATATTGTGAAGCCCAAATTGCCGGCTCTCAGGATGCCGGACGTGAGCTACACCATATCTTTGTATACTGTGCTCATGCCTCGATCCTAGAAAGGACTGACACGTCGCTCTAAAGAGAGGGCAGGTTCTGGCTCCAAGTTTTCAAGTAATGTTGACAGTAGCGCCACGCAACCTGCTATATTATCAAAGCGAAAGCAATGGGGTGTCGCCAAGTGGTAAGGCACCGGGTTTTGGTCCCGGCATTCCTAGGTTCGAATCCTAGCACCCCAGTTTTAGGTCACTCATCTTCGTCTTCCTCATCTTCAATGGCTTGGATGGCGAGGAGAATTTCCTCCTCCTGAATTTCGAAGTCTGCCTCAGCCACCTCTCCCATGTCGAAGGCAAGCTGGAGGGCGAGCAGTTGCTTTTGCAGGCTTTCGAGGTCGTTGGTGGCTACGTCGGCCTGCTCTAGCAGTTTGTTAGCGACCCAGCTGACGCCCTCAATGGGGCCGAGCACGGGGGCAAAGAGAAGTTTAAACAGCATGGAAAAAATTATTAGGGTGCAAGGTGCAGGGTCTAGGGCGCAAGGATTGCCTTGCACTCCTAAACCTTAAACCCCTACTTGAGCTGGGCAAAGTTGTAGGGAGCGGTGAAATTGTTATAGCGAATGCGCAGACGATCGCCAAAGGTGCTGTCTATGGCTTCCACCGCCTGGCTAAACTCGGCCTCGCTCTCCCAGGGAATCAAGAAAGCAGCGTTGTAAATCATCACATCGGTTTGGGGCGCGTTTTCAAGCACGTCCTTCGCCAGGGGGGACAGCGCTTGGCGAAACTGGTCAACAATTCCCTGCTTGCGCTCCTCTAGGGCCGCTTCAATCTGCTGACCAATGAAGATCACCTGCTCCATACCCAGCTGCGTACCCTCTAGCTGGTCGCGCTGGGCCCGTAGGTCAGCATTTTCGGCCATCATCAACTCCAGCTCGGTGGAGGGTTCCCACTGCACCTTAACGCTCACCTCCCGGCAGCCGTTGAGCCGCCCAAACAACTGGGTCAGGTCCTCAGCATAGGGAGTCACCAAATCTTCCTGCACCTGGTCCCAGCTCTCGACAATCAGACCAAACTGAAGCGGCAGCAGCGTGCGGTGGCCCTGCTCCATAGCAGCTTCTAGCACCTTCTCGTGGCCCAGCAGGTTTTTGCGGCTCGACAGGTAGCGCTTCTGGCAAGCCAGGGAATAAAGAAAGGTAAAGTCGCCCAGCTGTTGAGCCTGCACCACCTGCTCGTCTAAACCCATCAGGGGTAGCTCAGCGGGGCCAGGGGCCGGGAAAATACCGTAAAGATAGTAGCGATCAGCCATAGGACAGTCTCTTGGGGGATGCACCTAGAATGCCCAAACCCTCAAAGCCTTCGACAGGATAATCAGAGCTGCTGAGTAGTTGGGCCACCGCTCCTACAATCCAACGCCTGGAGAATGGCTGCGCTTAGGGCGATCGCAACTCAAACCGCTGCGAGTGAAAATCTCTAGGGGTAACTCGCTATAGTGTGTGAGGCATTGTCTTGGCGGGTTAGGAGGTCACAACCATGACAACGGCATCGCATACAACCCCAGGTTGGCTCAGTCTGATTACCTGGCGCAGTCAGATCAAGCGACTTGTAGCCCTGATGCTGGTAATTTTGGTTGGTATAGCCAGTGCCGGCTGCGACCCGACTCGGTTTGCCCGAGCCAGCGCCGATGTGCCCCGCCTGGTGCTGAGCGCCCTGAGCGACCCAAAAACCTTCAACCCCATTCTCAGTCAGGAGTCGCCCAACATTTTTGGGTTGACCTTTGAGGGGCTAACCACCACCGACGGGATTAGCGGTGAAACCGTACCCGCCCTGGCCGAAAGCTGGGAGATCTCCGACGACGGCACCATCCTGGTATTTACCCTGCGCGATGGGCTGCGCTGGTCTGACGGCGAACCCCTGACCGTAGACGACGTGGTCTTTACCTACGATGTGCTGTTCAATCCAGCCATTCCAACCAACAGCCGCGACGGGTTTCGCATTGGCACCGAAGGGCGCTTTCCGCAGGTCAGCAAGGTGGACGAGCGCCGGGTGCAGTTTACGCTGCCCGAGCCCTTTGCCCCCATGCTGCAAAACACGTCTTTAGAAATTATCCCCGCCCATATCTTGCGGCCTACAGTAGAGGGCACCGATGGCCAAGGCAATCCTCTGTTTTTATCCACCTGGGGCACCGACACGGCCCCCAAGAAAATCGTGGGCAATGGCCCCTACCGCTTAGCCCAATATATTTCTGGGGAGCGGCTGGTCTTTGAGCGCAACCCCTACTATTGGCGAAAAGACGACCAGGGCAACCAGCAGCCCTACATTGAGCAGATTGTCTGGCAAATTGTCGGCTCTACCGATACGGCTTTCTTCCAGTTTCGCTCGGGCGGGTTAGACCTAGAGAGCGTGCAACCCGACTTTTTCTCGCTGCTAAAGCGCGAAGAAGAGCGCGGCGATTTCACCATCTACAATGGCGGCCCTGGTCTGGGCACCAACTTTTTTGCCTTTAACCTCAACCGTGCTAGCCGCAACGGCAAGCCTTTGGTTAACCCGGTCAAGTCAGCCTGGTTCAATAGCGTGGCGTTTCGCCAGGCGGTCTCCTACGCTATCGATCGCCAGACTATGGTAAACAATATTTTCCAAGGCTTGGGGCAACCCCAAACCTCGCCAATGTCAGTGCCTAGTCCCTTCTTTGCCCCGCCCGAGATGGGCATTCGCACTTATGACTACGACCTTAAGAAGGCAAAGCAGCTGCTGTTGGCCGATGGGTTTCAGTACAACGCTGCCGATGACCTGCTCGATGCCGAGGGCAATCGGGTGCGCTTCACGCTAATCACAAACTCCGGCAACAAAATTCGCGAATCGATTGGGGCGCAAATTAAGAATGACCTAGCTAAGTTGGGCATTCAGGTTGATTTTCAACCACTGGCCTTTAACTCTCTAGTCGATCGCCTCACCGATAGCCTGGAGTGGGAGGCGCTGGTGCTGGGCCTAACGGGAGGCACAGAGCCCAACGGTGGTGCTAACGTGTGGCTTCTCGACGGTGCCCTCCACGCCTTTAACCAGAATGCTGGCCCTGGTCAAGACCCCCTAGAGGGCTGGCAGGCCGCCGAATGGGAGCGCCGCATTGCCGATCTCTACATCCAGGCCGCCCAGGTAATCGACGAAGACGAGCGCTTTGAGCTGTACAAAGAAACCCAGCAGCTCACCCAGGAATACCTGCCGTTTATGTACTTGATCAACAACCTATCGCTCACCGCGGTGCGCAACCGGGTGCAGGGGGTGAAATTTACAGCCCTGGGCGGTGCGCTCTGGAATATCCACGAACTAACAGTCGAGTAGATTGTCCATCAAGTTCATTGAGCCAACTAATAGCGATCGCGCAGCAATTCCACTTCAGCCTCCAGGGTCATGTCGGCCATGGCGGCTAGCTCGGCCCGCCGTACCGCCAGGTAGGTTTTGGCTAGGGGTTCGCCCAGAGCGTCTAACAAGAGAGAATTGGTCTCTAACGCGGCAAGGGATTCCGCTAGAGACTGAGGCAGCAGGGCAATGCCGCGATCGCCCCTTTCCTCCTCCGACAAACTCCCCGGGTCTTGCTGCACCGGCTCCGGCAGCGAATAGCCCTGGGCAATGCCGTCGAGACCGGCGGCGATCGCCCCCCCCAACGCCAAATATGGGTTTGCCGCCCCATCCACCGTCTTCAGCTCCAGATGGGTGGGGCTGGGCAGCGAAAAATTGCTCGGCACCCGCAGCGCCGCCTCCCGATTGTCCATACCCCAAGCGGCGTAGGCGCCGCTCCAGCTGTGGGGTTGCAGCCGCCGATAAGAGTTGGGGCTGGGGGTGGTGATCGCCATCAGAGCGGGTAGGTGATGCAGTAGCCCAGCGGTAAAGGATCGGGCAGTCTCGGAGAGCCCACCAGCCCCATCAGGCATCAGATTTTGCTCTCCCTCCCACAGACTCAGGTGCAGGTGGCACCCGCTGCCTGCACAGGACTCAAACAGCTTGGGCACAAAGGAAGCAACTAGACCGTGCTGGTGGGCGATCGCCTTTACCGTCTCGCGATAGACCACCTGCTGATCGGCGGCAGCTAAGGCATCGGTGTAGCGCACCGAAATTTCCTGCTGCCCCGGCCCCGACTCGGGGTAATACTGCTCTACGGCCATGCCTTGTGCGCTTAGGGCATCTGCGATCGCCATCACCACCTCCTGGTGCAGGTCCATCGCCAAACTAGCGGCAAAGGGCATATTGTCAGCAGGGAAAATGTCTTGGTCGCGCTGCTTGAGCAAGTAAAATTCCGGCTCAAAGGCCGCTTTGATCGTCAACCCGCGATCGCCCGCCCGCTGCACCATGCGCTTGAGAAACTGCCTTGAACACCAGGGCCAGGGCTGGCCATCCTTCACCATCTCTCCCAGCGCCCGCGCCTGGCCAGGGGCGTAGGGAAGCATTTGCAGCGTCTTCCAGTCGGGCACCAGCCAGACCTCTCCTACTGGCCCCAGCCCGCTGCCGGGGGCCACTGCGTCAGCCACCACCGGAATTGCCTGCTGCGCTGCCGATAGACCCACGGCAACAGTTTCTCCCCCTTCCAATTGCCGCGTCAGCGCATCAATGTGGATGGCCTTGCCACGAATGACGTTGCCGTTGTCACACCACACCACCCGCACAAAACGAACCTTGCCCTCCCGCAACCGAGTCAAAATCGTCGAGGCATTCTCTGGCATAGACCTGTCTGGCATAAAAGCATCGTCTGGACCCTGAAGACCTTGGCCCTTAGCAACCCAATCATAGTAGGCCGCTCCAAATCCCTCACTTTGCAAAACGGGAACTGCATGGGTTGCTCAGGTTAATCCTGATTTCTGTAGTCTGTTGATGCAGTGCCGCCATGCCCAACCAGGCGTCAACCAGCAATCCCAGCCTCCTAGCTCAACTGTGCTGTACATTCTAAAATCAGTCGCTGGTTGACCAGCGCGTAGGGTTGCACCACCAACGCCCGACGAAACGACTGAATTGCCTCCTCGTACTGTCCTAAGGCCGCATAGCACAGCCCCAGCCCATGGAGCGCTCCAAAGTGGTAGGGCACCAGCTCAATCACCTGCTCACAGTCAGCCAAGGCCTCCGCGTAGCGTTTCTGAACAAAGTAGAGCACCGCCCGGCGATTCCAGGCTTCAGCAAAATCCGGCAGTTCGCCCACCAAGGTTGAAAGCAGGTCCTCTGCCGCATCCATCTGGCCGCTATCCACTAAAGCCTGAGCGTCTTGCAGACGCTGATTGCCCCCTTCACCCTTTTGGTAAAACCAACGCTGCCAGAGAGCAGCGGTTGCCAACTCGCGCTGATACTCATCGGCCTGCTTCAAGCTCTGCAGCAGCACTTCTAGGGTCGAGTCATCCATGCTTCCTTTGCCTAACCGTTGTGTTGCGCCTTTGATTATCAAGTATTTGGCTGAGATTGGCTGTCTAAAAGCGTTTTGGCCTTTGGTTCCTAGAGCTCAAAGCGTTGCAAGTAACAATAAGTGAACTGATTTTTTCAAAGTTGTGAGCAGTTCTAAGCAGATGGGCAGACTACAAATGTGCAAGGAATAAGCCCTACGCACTAAGTCTGTTTCTACCGCTTCTTTGCAGTAGCAGTCAGGTGCATCCAAAGGCATTCTTCTTGCAATTTCATTGAACACATTAATCGTTTAGGGATTCAAAACCATGGCTGTCGAAAAAGTAAACTCTTCCTCTAGCTTGGCTGAAGTTGTTGACCGCATTTTGGATAAAGGCATCGTTATTGATGCTTGGGTTCGTGTTTCTCTGGTAGGGATTGAGTTGCTGGCGATCGAAGCCCGCGTTGTAATCGCTTCCGTTGACACCTATCTAAAGTATGCCGAAGCCGTTGGCCTGACTGCTCAAGCCGCTGTACCTGCTGCCTAAGAGCGCCGCTTTTGATACCTAATGGGGCAGTAGAATGCTGGATTAACCAACGTTTAGCTGCCCCATAAATCGAACAAATTCAATGCTTTGAATAGCGACCATCAGCGGCAATTCTGCTGTCGGCAAGTTTCAGAACAGCGCCTCATTACTGCACTAAGACACTCAAACATAGCTAAGTTTTAGAGTCTAGCAACGTTCTTCTCTCCGCGCCATCTCCTCTCCTTGCCGTCCTCAAATACCACACATTCACCCCGTTTCATTTTCACCAAAGGGAGAGCAGTCCTGTGACAGCACTTTATGACCAGTGGCAAGCCGCAAGACAACTGCGCCAGAGCGAGGTGGTTAACCGGCGCGATCAGGTCTCTGCTGACCTAGAGCGCTGGCAGACTGATCGGCTGACCCACGCTGTGCAGCTGCGCCAAGACCTCGACCAGCTGATGGCCGACCTGCGCGCCAACACTACCCTATGGCTAGCTCAAACAACCGCCGATCGCGCCGTCCAGATTCTACCCCGGCAGCAGGCTCGCCAAGACTATATTCAGCAGCTCCAGGCTGATACTGAAGTGCTGCTTGCAACGTACCAAGCCGATCGCGAAATTTGTGCCGCTGAGGTGCGAGACAAGCTCGCTTACGATTGCCAAGTACTTCAAGCTACTGTTAGCGAACTGCGGCTAGAGATTGCCCAGGAACTGCGCCAGGTGCAGCAACAGGTTGCCAACATTCAGGCTCAAACGGCTGTTGAGCTAGCGGGCTATCGCCAAGAGCAGGCTATGGTACGCGCCGAACTGCTACCTCAGCTTACCGCCTACGTCGAAGACCTCCAGGTGCAGGTACAGGCCACCCTCAAAGACCTGACCACTGTGCGTCAGCAAGCAGCAGTAGTAAACCAGGAGCAGCGGCAAAGCGATCGCGCCGCCCTCACCGATTCCGTAGACGCCATGTTCACCGAACTGGCCGACTTTCGCCACCAGCTTCAGGCCCAGCGGGCTCAGCTCTCCCACGTTGTCTGGGGCAGCGCTGCCGTAGCTCAGACTCTAGCCCCTCACTCAGCCACGAGCCGGCCGGCCGTTACTTCGGTACCTGCTCGTGGGCCTGCGCCAGCCAAGGTGGCCCCTAAAGCTGCGCCAAAACCCGTAATCGCCAAAGCGGCACCAGCTAAGGCAGCTCCTGTGGCTAAGGTTGCTCCAGCCCCAACGGCCATGGTCAAGACCGCCCCTGCTCGCGCTGTTGCAGCAACCCGCTCTGCCCCGGTTGCTACCGTCACGGCCCCAGCTGTCCCGGCAGCGGTGGCTGTGGAACCGCCCCCCGCCCCCGAGCCCCCTTCCCTTGAAGAGGTAGTTTACAACTACCTGCACCTGGCTCAGGGTGCCCGTCTCAGCAAAATTGAGACGGAGCTTGGCATTAACCGATTTCAGGCGGTAGACGCGCTGCGATCGCTCATCCAAAAAGACCTCGTCGTCAAGCAAGACCGTACCTATCTCGTCCAAGAGGAAGCCGTTCTGTGAACACCGTTCTACAAGCCCGCCCCCGCAACTTTGTCTCCACCCCCACCCTAGAGCGCACCAGCCTCAGAGCCTTGCGGTACTTGCAATCGGGGTACTCAATTCACCTTAAAGGCCCCGCTGGTACCGGCAAAACTACCCTGGCCCTGCACCTAGCCGACCTGCTGGCTCGCCCGATCATGCTGCTGTTTGGCGATGACGAGTTCAAAACCTCGGACCTGATCGGCAACCAGTCGGGCTACACCCGCAAAAAAGTGGTCGACAACTACATCCACAGCGTTGTGAAAGTGGAAGACGAGCTGCGCCACAACTGGACTGACTCGCGCCTCACCCTGGCCTGCCGCGAAGGCTTCACCATGGTGTACGACGAGTTCAACCGCTCCCGCCCCGAGGTCAACAACGTGCTGCTGTCGGCCCTCGAAGAAAAACTTCTGGTGCTGCCCCCCAGCAACAACCGGGCCGAGTACATTCGCGTCAGCCCCCACTTCCGTGCCATTCTCACCTCTAACCCCGAAGAATACTGCGGCGTCCACGGCACCCAAGATGCGCTCCAGGACCGTCTAATCACCATCAACATGCCCGAGCCTGACGAACTGGCTCAGCAGCAAATTTTGGTGCAAAAGGTTGGCATCGACAGCTCTGCGGCACTGCAAATTGTGCAGTTGGTCAAGGCCTTCCAGTCGTCGGTCGCCCCAGACATGGTCTCCAGCTTGCGCCCCAGTCTCATGATTGCCACCATCTGCAACGACCACGGCATTTTGCCCCTGGCCGAAAACGCCGACTTCCGCGATGTGTGCAGCGACATTTTGCTAGCCCGCTCCAAAGAGCCCGCCCCAGATGCCACCCGCCACCTGTGGAACTTGTTCAACCGCTTTGTGGTGTCCCAGGCCGCGCTGGTTAACGACCTCACCCTCAAGCCCGAGGCCCAGCCCGCTGCCCGTTTCCATGGCGAAGAAGAGGATGACGCCCCGCTCCAACCCCTTGAGGCACTGGTTGAGTCTGCCGAGGACGATGTTGCGATTGATGATGAGCCCGTCGTTGAGGCCCAAGACCAAGACCTTCAAACTGAAGACCTCGCTGAGTCCATCAGCCCTGAGGCTCAAAGTGAAACCATAGTAGAAGCACCCGCTGAAGCCGAGTCTTTGCCAGAGGAGGTGCTCAAGGTGCAGGTCAACCCCAACGATGATATTGAAACTCGCATTTTTGACTATCTCGACACGACCGGTACCGCATCTCTCGTTAACATTGAGGGAGCCCTAGATCTGAACCGATTTCAGGCTGTCAATGCTGTCAAGTCGATGCTCGATCAGGGCTTAATAGAGAAACAGGAAACTGACGGGCAGCTCCAGGGCTACCAGCTGAGTTCTAACTGAAGGTAATCTGTCGTGACCCCCTCCACCCCCGCGACCCGTCCCCAACCCGGTCGCAGCATGGCCACCGCCACCCAGGGGTCTTCCCTGGTGGATGTGATTGAGCGAGTGCTCGATAAAGGCATTGTGATTGCTGGAGATATCTCAGTCTCCGTCGGTTCTACAGAACTGCTGAGCATCCGCATTCGCCTAATTATCTCCTCGGTCGATAAAGCTCGCGAAATCGGCATTAACTGGTGGGAGAGCGATCCCTACCTCAGCAGCCGCACCAATGAACTGCTAGAGGCCAATCAACAGCTCCAAACTCGTTTAGAAACCTTAGAGGCCGAACTCAAAGCCCTACGATCTGCCGAACCCGTGAGTTAGGCTAGCAACCCAGTCGATTTGCCACAGACAAACCCTTGGGTTCTTGAAGAATCCAGGGGTTTCCCATGCAACCCAACACCCCAAAGAAGAACTACTATGCTGACGATTCGCACCCTGCGGCAAATTGCCACTAGCCGTACCATTCCCAGCTTTCGCTCGGTCCCTAGCCGCAGCCAAGGCGATCGCCTACGTCCAGTTGATGCAGGCCGCATAGGCCAACAACAAAGTCGAGCCCAAGCAGAAGAAGCCCGTCGCCAGTGGCTTCAACAGCAGTGGCAAAATCGGCCATAGCCAGGGCTATAGAGGCAGAATCGCCTGCCTTGGGATGCACTAGACTGTGGCTATGACTTCCGAAAATGCCGAGCCAGACCTGTCGACCACGCTAGCGCTACAGCCTCCCGCCAAAACTGATGCGGGCTTAGCGCCGCTGCTGCTCACCGTCATTGAGCTAGTGCGGCAGCTGATGGAAGCTCAGGTCATTCGCCGCATGGAATCGGGCGACCTGAACGACAATGACCTCGAACGAGCCGCCGACAGCCTGCGCAAGCTAGAGGAGCAGGTCGTTTCGATGTGCGAAATCTTTGATGTAGACCCGGCCGACCTCAACATCGACCTAGGGGAAATCGGTACCCTGCTGCCTAAAGAAGGCAACTACTACCCCGGCCAAAAAAATCAAAACCCCACCATTTTAGAGCTGCTCGATCGCCTCCTCGATACCGGTGTCGTCGTCGAAGGCGACGTTGACTTAGGGATGGCGCAACTCAACCTCATCCACGCCAAGCTGCGTCTAGTGCTGACCTCCAAACCTATCTAAACTACTTAACCCCCTACCCCTTACGCCTCCACCTGCTACCGCTGCCACTGCCACAGCTTAATGGTCTTATCAGTACTAGCACTAGCCAATAGTTTGCCACCCGCCTGCACCGCTACCTGATGCACGGGATTCATATGGGCCGACAGGGTATTTTTGAGTGTGCCATCTTTGCTGTGCCAAAACCGCAGAGTTCCGTCGCTGCTACCACTGACTAGCCGCTGTCCATCAGGGAAGAAGGCCACAGTATTCACTTCCTGGGTGTGGCCTTGGAGCGTATGCAGTAGGGTACCTGCGGCTAAATCCCATAGACGCACGGTGCGGTCTTTGCTAGCGCTGGCGATTAGGCGACCATCTGGGCTAATCGCAACTTGGTTGACAGTATTGGTGTGGCCAGTGAGAACTTTAAGGGTAGTGGCGGTTTGCGCGTCCCAAACGCGAACGGTATTGTCAAGGCCGCCGCTAACCAGCCGCTGGTCGGCAGCGGCAAAGGCTACGGTTTTGAGCATGCCCGCCGAGCCTGGCAGGGTTTTAAGCAAGGTGCCCTGGCTCAGATTCCACAGTTTCAGAGTGCCGTCTTCACTGGCACTAGCGATCAAGTTACCGCCATGGCCAAGAGCGATCGCATTCACATCTCGCAAATGGCCCTTGAGGGTGTGGCGCAGCGATCCGTCGCCTAGCTGCCAAATTTTTATGGTCGCATCGTCGCCACAACTGACCAGCAGTTGCCCACGCCGATCAATGGCCACAGCATTAACACCTCGAGCGTGCCCCTTGAGGGTGTGAAGCAAGTCTCCCGTCTGCCAGTTCCAAATGCGAACGCTGTCGTCTAAGCTGCCGCTGACAAGCACGGGCTGTTGGGCGCTAAAAGCAAGGGCAGTAACCCACGACTGGTGCCCCTTCAAGGTAGCAATGAGCTGCCAGCCTAGGCCAGAACTAGGCGGCTGCGAGCTGGGGCCGTTACTGATAGGCGGTCGGCTCACAGGTCGAGGTAAGCCAGAGGCAGGTTTGCCAGAAACTGGCCCGGGCTGAGAACTTGGGGTAGGGTCAGTCAGGGGGACCTGGGGCTCAGCCATGGAAGGCAGCGAGGTGGTGGGCATAACCAGGCCAGCCGACTGACCTGGTCTGCTCAGGGGGGGGCGATCGATGCCGGTAAATAAGCTTTGGCCAGATTGATTTGAAACCCAGCCCGGCACCGCACCCTCGATCTTGGGCAGTCGTCGCAGGTCGTCCAGCACGGATTGGGCGGTTTGGTAGCGCTCGCTAACCAAATCCTTGGTCATGTAGTTGAGCACCTCCGCTAGGCCGGCGTGAATGGTGCGCCCTTGTTTTTGCAGGTGCTCTTGCCACAGCCAGCGGCCCTCCTGGGGACTGTATAAGTCTTCTGGCTTGCGGCCGGTCAACAGATGCAGGCAGGTGGCCCCCAGACTATAGAGGTCGCTAGAGGGGTAAGCCTGGCCGCTGCGCAGCTGTTCGATAGGGGCATAGCCTTCGGTGCCAATGCGTGTGCCTTGCTCGTAGCGAATCGCTTCGCTGAACTGTTTAGCTACACCAAAATCGATTAGCACGGGCTTTTGGTCAATTTTGCGGCGAATGATATTCGACGGGGTAATGTCTCGGTGAATGACGCCGTGCTCGTGGATGAAGTGCAGCACCGGGAGTAGATCTTCTAGCAGCTGGCGTAGGCTGCCCTCGCTGTAGGCCGCTTGGGCTGAAATCTCCTGATACAGGGTGCGCCCCTGAATCATCTGCTGCACCAAGTAGAGATACTTATTTTGCTCAAAGTAGGCCAACAGCGTGGGAATTTGTGGGTGCTCTCCCAGTTCGTGCAGCCGTACCGCTTCCTGCTCGAACAGCTGTACGGCCTTTAAAAATGATTTGGTGCCCTGGGTCTGAGGAGCAAATTGCTTGATCACGCAACGGGTGTTGAGGCGATCGGCATCAAGGGCAAAGTAGGTGCGCCCAAAACCACCCCGGCCAATCAGCTTCAATGGACGGTAGCGGCCCCGAAGACGATGCTCTAAGGGGCTGCCGCAGGTGGGGCAAACCGCAGCCAGGGTAGCGTGATTAGGCTGGGTGCAGTGGGGATTGAGGCAGCAGATCATCACAACGGTAAACCCGGGGAGCGGAGGCATAGCTTCTGCTTATGCTTACTTCCATTTAACCCGCAATCGGTCGGAGAGGGGGATTTTGCCCAGCTAGCCAAAGCACAGAGTGACGCTGCATAACCAAGAGGAAGCAGGATGAAGATGCTGCGTAACTCCCAAGTTAAACAAAAGCGTAGCAAGAACCTAGGGCGATCGCATTCTCACCCCCTTTTTACTGCGGTGCTAGTGCGTTTGATGTCCTGTTGAGTCGTAAGACCGGCGCTATATTTCGTAATAATTGGGCGATCGCGCCAATCGGCCCAAACCCTTGCGGTATGGTGAAGAACAGCTGTCACTGAGCAATCCACCACCGTCGCTATGACCCTGGCCCAGCCTTCCCACAACAAAGCTAAAGCCCTCCGCCCCGGGGCCACCCGCCCCGCCAAAGAACTCTGTAGCGAGTGCGGCTTCTGCGATACCTACTACATTCACTACGTCAAAGAGGCCTGCGCCTTTCTCAACCAGCAGTTCCCTACCCTAGAGCAGCAGACCCACGGGCGCAGCCGCGATCTAGAGGCTGAGAACGATGTCTACTTTGGCGTGCACCAGGACATGATGGCCGCCCGCAAGCAGCAGCCCATCGAGGGAGCACAGTGGACCGGTATCGTGAGTACCATTGCCATTGAAATGCTGACCAAAGGGTTGGTAGAAGGGGTGGTGTGCGTTCAGAATACGGAGAGCGATCGCTTCCAGCCCCAGCCAGTCCTCGCTACCACCCCCGAAGAAATCTTGGCAGCGCGGGTCAATAAGCCCACCCTGTCGCCTAACCTATCCGTCTTAGAACAGGTGGAGCGATCGGGCATGAAGCGCCTGCTGGTGATTGGCGTCGGCTGCCAAATTCAAGCATTGCGGGCGGTGGAAAAGCAGTTGGGTCTAGAGCAGCTCTACGTGCTGGGCACCCCCTGTGTCGATAACGTCAGCCGCGCCGGGCTACAAAAGTTTCTCGAAACCACCAGCCGATCGCCCGACACTGTAGTCCACTACGAATTCATGCAGGATTTTCGGGTGCACTTCAAGCACGAAGATGGCTCTACCGAAACGGTGCCCTTCTTTGGCCTCAAGACCAACCAGCTCAAGGACGTGTTTGCCCCCTCCTGCATGAGCTGTTTTGACTATGTGAACGGCTTGGCTGATTTAGTCGTGGGCTACATGGGTGCCCCCTTCGGCTGGCAGTGGATCGTGGTGCGCAACGATCGCGGCCAGGCCATGCTCGACACCGTCATGGATCAGCTCGACACCCAGCCAGTGATGTCGGTGGGCGATCGCAAGGCCGCCGTACAGCAGAGCATCCCTGCCTATGACAAGGCTGTTACCCTGCCCATGTGGGCGGCCAAGCTGATGGGTGTCGTGATCGAGCGCATTGGCCCCAAAGGGCTAGAGTACGCCCGCTTTTCGATCGATTCCCACTTCACCCGCAACTATCTCTACGTCAAGCGCAACTATCCGCAAAAGCTGGCTGCCCACGTGCCCGAGTTTGCCAAGCGCATTGTCAGTCAGTACAAGCTGCCCGATTGATTTGCAGGCAAAAAGGGGCGGCGCGATGATCGCGCCGCCCCCATTGATAAAACATCCCTAGCGGGCTTGAGACTTTCTACACTACGCTATTGCCCTGGGCCAACCAGGCTTTTAACTCCGCAGGAGCCTGAGCCTGAGCTAAAACTGCCTTGAGCTGTTCACCATCTAGCACCTCTGTTTCAAGCAGCGTTTGCGTGGCAGACTCCAACAGCCCCCGATTGAGCTGAAGAATCGCCAGCGCCACCGTGCGAGCACCATTGAGCAGCAAATTCACCTGGCGATCGATTTCAGTAGCCACTTCGGGGCTAGTCACCCGCCTGTCGCTACCCCCATCTAAAAACTGAGCCGAGGCTTTAGCAAAGGCCACCGGCCCGAGGCTGGCACTCATGCCGTACTCGGTCACCGCTTTCTCAGCCAGGTCGGTTGCTTTTTGAATGTCGTCGCTAGCGCCAGTGGAAACCTTGCCAAAGACAATTTCCTCAGCGGCGCGTCCCCCCAACAGAGTGGCGAGTTGGCCCCGTAATTCGTCTTCGAGCATCAAAAAGCGGTCATTCTCGGGCATTTGCATGGTGTAGCCCAGAGCTCCTAGCCCCCGCGGCACAATCGAAATTTTGGTAACCCGGTTGCCGCCCGGTACCAGTGCTCCCACCAGGGCGTGGCCCACTTCGTGGTAAGCCACGGTCTGCCGCTCCATTGGAGTGAGCACTCTAGACCGCTTCTCTAGCCCGGCAATCACCCGCTCAATGGCTTCCATAAAATCGGTCATTAGCACCGCTTGACGGTTGTGGCGGGCGGCCATCAGCGCCGCTTCGTTAACTAAATTGGCCAAATCGGCACCAGCGAAACCAGCGGTTTGACCCGCGATTTCTGCCAAGTTCACGTCTTCACCAAGGACGACAGCCCGACCGTGAACCTGCAAAATCTCTAACCGGCCGCTCTTGTCTGGGCGGTCGACCAGTACTTGACGGTCAAAACGGCCTGGGCGGCGCAAGGCTGGATCTAGGGTTTCGGGGCGGTTAGTGGCAGCAATTACAATCACACCGTCATTGCCGTCAAAGCCATCCATCTCGGTCAGCAGCTGATTCAGGGTTTGCTCACGCTCGTCATTGCCGCCCACAGGGTTGCCGCCACGGGTTTTACCGACAGCATCCAGCTCGTCAATAAACACAATGCAGGGCGCTTGGCGCTTGGCCTTGTTGAACAGATCGCGCACCCGTGAAGCACCAACCCCCACAAACATTTCCACAAACTCCGAGCCCGCCATGCTGAGGAAAGGCACACCCGCCTCGCCAGCAACGGCTTTGGCTAGCAGAGTTTTGCCTGTGCCCGGAGGGCCTACCAGCAGCACCCCTTTAGGAATTTTTGCTCCCAGTTTGCGGTACTTGTCACCGTTGGCTAAAAAGTCGACCACCTCTTGCAGTTCCTGCTTGGCCTCGTCTACCCCAGCCACATCGGCAAAGGTGACACCAGTCTTGCTCTTGCTATAGCTGCGGACCTTACTCTTGCCCATGCCCACAGCGGTGCCAACCCCGCCACCCGCGCTGCTAAATTTTGCGGCCAGGGCCAAGGCTCCAACCAGCAGACCTGACGAAATAATCAACCCCGCGATGCTCGCTGGCGGTAAAGGTTCAGGAGCAATGGTGATTTGCACCCCCTGACTTTTGAGCTTGCTGATCACCTCATCCGTAGACCCGACTGGTTGCGTAGTGTAGCGGCGACGGCCAAATTCAGGCTTGAGGGTATAGTCAATGCGATCGCGCTCGATCGTCACCCGCTGCACCTGGGCATCGTTGACCTGCTCCACAAAGGTGCTGTAGACCGACTGCAAGGGGGTTTCCGTTTTCATGGGGCAAGTCCTATAAGATAGGGGCGAATTCAAAGGTGCGAGGCGCTGGGGAAGCTCCCTGCCAACCGCTCACTGTCTTGATTTTGCAGTACATAACCTTCGCCCTTCCAGAGGGGGAAACGCCCCAAGCTAGCAGTAGTTACCGAAGGGCCAATCGTTAGCTGTACGGTGCTTACGACCTTTCTTAGACGATTGCCGTACTCCCTATGGACAAGCAGCGCAACGCTCGGCCCAGAATCAGCGTTACCTCCCCCCCAACCAAGGTTGATATGGTTCACGCGAAGGGAGGTCCGTCACCTACAAAAGGTTGGGAACTAGAAACCACCTAAGCCAGGAACCCAGCAACCTCAGCACTGGTCTCGAAGCCTATGCATACATATCTGGCCAAGATGGCTGGTACAGCTCCATAGCCATCTACGTATTTGGCTAGTGTTGGCATAAAAAAGTTACTCAGATCCTATTAAGTATCGAAAAAATACTCAGTACACAATATGAAGTTCTCACTAAGATGGAGGCCTGAGGTGCACATCCCTAAGCTTACCTATTGGTCCCTGGCATACTTGGAGAACAGTTAAAGACATAGCAGGCGATCGCCGTAGTCGTCCTAGCGACTTTACAACCGTGATCGCTTGGCTACAATAGCTGGGTATTTTAGTAGGTAAACGTTGGTCACTTCCGTAGAAGTGCCCTCGACGTTGACTGGCTATTACCAAAAGCCAATGGAGCACCCCTGTTTTCATCCTAGGCGTAGCGGCCCTAACTAGGCACTTGATCGCGCTTTAGGCTCATTTATTTGTTGCTGTAAGGTTTAGCCTCCAACCTAAGCCTTACCCCACGCGCGTTATCAGTTTTGTTGTTCGGCATATCGGTCTTAGAAACATGAGTCGTCATCTACTGCGAAAGGCTTTGCGGCTTCCTCAGGCAGCAATTAAGCGATTAGTTACCGGGCTGCTACAACTTGTGCTTTTGGCTAACCGACCGGCCCGTTTAGCCCGGTCAGGTTTTGTGCTGCCTACCACGGTGTTGTTAGTGCTTATGGTGGTGCTCACCGCCACCGCTCTTACCTATCGCTCTTTTACCCGCAGCGATATGGCCATCTCCCAGCGTGAGCAGCAGGTCATTTCAAATGCTGCAACGCCTGCCATCGACCGGGCCAAAGCCAAGATTGAGTTTTTGTTTCAGACCGATAACCGATTTCCCAGTGGGGTGCCCGCCAGCGACATTCTGGCCGACCTCATGCTCATCACCAACACCTATGCAGGCTATACAGGCCGCGTGTCCCGCCTGCCGGGTGCCAACGATCCTTACACTCTTCCCGACGAAACCCGGGTTGACATCAATGATGATGGTGAGTTAGACAACGCCTGGTCATTTAACATCGACCTCAATGGCGATGGCACGGTTGCCGCCAACGAACTAGTTGTCTACTCAATTCTGGTCGACGACCAAGGGCCAAAAGCCACTACTACCACCCGCATTGATGGCCCCGTCAACCAGGCCAAAGCCAATGCCTTAGTAACCCGCACCGGGCCTCTAGCCACTACCGAAGCTAGCGCGGCCTGTGCCGGTGCGCTGGCAGAGGGCGGTTGGCAGGTAGTGCAGCAGGGCAACAACTCAACCCTGCAAAAGAACTTTCAGGTCAACGCTTTTGTTGCCAACCTCAACGATGCCAACCGCACCTTTGAGACTTTAGAGTTTCAGCAGTCGCGTACTGCCGCTCGGGCCAATAAGTGGGGTGCCTGGTTCCGCTACGACTTGGACGTATCCCCTTTTCCAGAATTTAACTGGAATGGCGCCATGCACACCGATGGCAACTTTTTCACCTTTGCGCCTGGTGGCACTGGCGCTGGCCGCGGCTATCGCGCCCATATGGTCAGCTCTCATAACTCCTGTCTCTATAGCCAGGAAGCCTCAGAAATTTCACTGTCTGAACTCGACCTCAACGGCGATGGTAGGGGTGTACCAGGTACTGTAGTCAACGGTCAACAAGAGTTTCAGGGACAGGCCGTTCGAGGCACCATGCGCGACGATGACACACCTGCCGGCAATAACTCCCTTATCCACGTGTGGAATGGTGCTGGCGTGGCTGCCAAAATTGACCTCAGCCTCACCAATGCGACCGACTCTGTCAGAACTAACGCTTTAGATAACACCGTCCGTCCATCTGACGTGGCGATGAACCCCCTGGCGCTGTTTACTCGCGACGTCACCGAGCATATCAACCCCGGAGTTTGGCAGCGCGATCCTAACTGGGATGACGCTTCCGCGGATGACTTCAAAACTCGCCAACGCATCATCAACGATCAGGTCGTTCGTCCCTTCGTAGACGACTTCTACCGGGCCGACAATCGCTGGGGGCCAAAACCCCGCTACGACAGCCGTGACACTACCCTGGATGTCACCAATAACTCAGCCACCATCGGCGATCGCATCAATGGCCTAGGTCGGCTCACCGATACAGACAATGGCCTCGATGGTTATTGGGAGCGCCAGGCAACCTCGACCGGCATGCGCCTGATTGTGGGCCAGCGCCTGGAGCTGGGCAATGCCAACACATGGAACTCCAGCCCCGTTGGTGCGGCCCCAGCCGCTGACAACGGCGCAGACCCGCTCTACCCAGCGAAAATTAGACCCGCTGCCGACAACCGATTTGGTCGTAGCCACGAATACTTACAGCGCAAATCCCTGCGCGACAACCTGGCCGCCGTCCAGGGCATGGTTGTCTACCACTATCAAATCAACAGCGGCACCTTCCCCGCCGCCTGCATGGCTACAACAGCCCACCCTGGTACAGCCCAAACCATTCTCAACAGCCGCACTTTCAATAACTACCCAGTTTCTACCACGCGCCTGCGAGCCGATTTCTTAAACGGCACTGGCACCAACGGTTGGGAGTTTGCGCTTAACCCGGCCTTTGATACAGAAGGCGAATTTGCCACGCAGATTGGCTCTGGTCAGCCCTTGGGTAAAGCCCTCAGAAACCTGGCCTACTTTGCGGGCGATCCCAAAGGGGGTGCTCCTTCGTTTAAGCCCGTGCAAGATGTAGCTGGTGCCGTTGGTGCTGAAGTGCATCCGGCTCCCTACTTCAACATGTGGGGCGACTTCTCCCCGCTGCGGCGCGTCTTTGTCGAATATCTTGATGCGGGTACAGCCTACGCCAACCTCAGCCCCGCTGACAAAGCCACCCTGCACAGCGCCGCATGCACCATTAGCCTGCTGGCCTACAACATCCAGAGCGACTACCTAGAAGCTCGTGCCCTAGCTAGTAGCGATATCAACGTCAACTTCCAAAACATCGGCTCTCAAATGAGAAACGCGCTGTTTCGGATTAACAACTATGTGAGTCGTGTCGGTGCTGACGACCCGACTGTTAGAGGCACCAGTGTATCGGCACTGTTTGCTCTGATGGGTAAAAGCAGAGACTGGGTAGACAAAGACCCTAACTCAAGCTGTGAAAACGGCCTTACTGATTCCGCTGGCTACCAAAAAGATTGTGACTTTGGCGAATATTTTGCCGAGTACACTCGTCAAGACTGGATCACAATCCTTGGGAGCCAGGCTACTAACGCGACTCCGGCCGAAGTAGCAGCAATTGCGGATTTCGCCACAAAGATTGATTACTTGACCAGCACTATTCGCGATCGCGAACTGGGCTTTAGAAAAGGGTTGCCACAAACTTCCCTTGGCCCTACAACCATCGGGGGAAACAACGTAACTTGGGATCCAGCGACCGGCTACACAACTCCCATTAATCTGTTTGGCAGCAATAGCGCTCGCTTTAAGCTACAGTGCGACCCCAACTTCTTCGGTGAAACTGTCGCTGGTGGAAATGGTGGCGAAGACGACGTTGGCATCTTTGGTTACATTGCCTGTAGCCAATCTACAGTTATGGATGTCCGCCACCCGTCGCTGTACTACCTGTTCCCATTGGCTGACCACGATCTCGATGGCGACGGCCGCACCCAGCAGCCCGATGGCACCGTTTTCTCCATCCTCCCTCAGCCTGCTGAAGAGTACATCACCAACCCCTACGTTCGCGCAGTCAACCCCCCTGGCTCTACCACAATTCTCTTCCGCCGGGTAGGCAGCGGTGCAGACCCCGTTGTTGATACCGACAACCTTGCCGCCGTACCCAAGTCGGCTACCCCTGGCAGCTGGGCCGTACCTGCTGCCACTGCTACCGGGGCACCCACAGCCGCAAACATTAGCGATCAGGATCAAGCCTTCAAAATCCTTGGCCCTGGCGGTGCCGTCATTCGAGTTCCCTTCCTGGACAAAGGCGTCTACAACGGTCGCGAACAGCTCAATACTCGAGCATTAGATATTGACATTGAGGCGCTAACTACCCGCACAACTCCTGGTGGTGACTTCTGGCTCTCGGCCAACCCCGACAACCGGGGCGAGGGCGTCGTCTACGCCTTTAGAGAAGACGCCGTGCGAGAAGACGAAGTCACCCGACCCAAAAATGCCACGAACACTGTCACAGCAGCCTTCTGCCAAACACTTAATGGCTCTGCCCCTAGGCGCTTTAATATTGAAACCGAGGCCAACTGCCGCATGCGGGTTGAGCCAGGGACTACCCCTGTCTTTCAAGACCCACCCCTAACAGATGAGTTAATCAGCCTCAAACCCGTAGACTTCTATGCCGATCCTCAGCGTCGGGCCCACGGCTTTAGGCTCCGCACTTTTAGCGGCTCCCCGGCAGACTTTAGCGGCACTAGCTTTGCCCGCCGGGTAGGTATGACATTTGTTACCGACAACAGCGTCTACATTCAAGGAGACTTCAACCCCCACAGCACCACGGGTGGCGTTGGCAACATCATTGAGGAGTTTACCGACACCCTTTACAACAAAACCCCTGCCAACGCCTTTGGCCTGCCGTTCTACAACGCCCGAACGCAGGCTGAGCTGAACACCAGTACGTTTGCAACCCTCTCTGCAGACCACTGGAGACCGGTAGAAATTTTGGCCGATGCCATCACCATTCTCTCTGGCTCCTTCAGAGACGGTGCCATAGAAGACGGCTTTGTTAGGGCTAGGCCAGCAACTCTCGGTGGTGCTACCTCGTCTTACATGAACCAAAACCGTCCTACGCTGAGCGCCGATCAAACAGGCTGGGTACGTGAGAGTGCTGCTGTGGTTGGAGGTGTTCCCGTTGCTCCGGTATGGATTGATCGCAATGGCACCTACTACCGCAGTAATGCTACTACTGGTACTCCAATTCAACCGTTCTACAGTCTCTACGACAGCGCCAGTGCTTGGACAGATTTCACAACTTCTGACGACGATAGACGGAGAAACACACAAAGGGCTACTACAACCTTCGTCAATGCCACTTTTGTCAGCGGTCTGGTACCCCAGCGCCCTCAACAAAGCTACGGCGGTCTTCACAACTTTGTGCGCCTGCTAGAAGACTGGAACGACGATGTGGATCTACACATTGCTGGGTCGTTGATTCAGCTCAACTTCTCAACCAATGCCACAGGTCCCTTTGAGCATGATGCCTGGCACCCTACTCAAAACCCTGAAACCGCAGAACGGCTGGGCTATTACAAGCCGCCCAGTCGCCGCTGGGGCTACGATGTAGCTCTACTCTACGTGCCCCCAGCCCCTGCGGCTCGACGCTTCGTGAGCATTGGCACCCCCCGCAGCGAGTACTACCGCGAGCTGCCATCCGACGACCCATACATCGTTAACCTGCGCTGCGCAGAAGATGCTGCTGGTACAAGGCTGATGCCTAATTTCTGTACAAAAGCCTAACTAACAACTGCACCCGCACTGTGACACCAGGAGGCCGCACACCGTGATTACCAATCGACTCAAACGCCATCTTTACTGGGCTGGGGGGCGATTCCCAGCCCAAGGGCAGCAGGGTCTCACCCTGATTGAATGTCTAGTCGCCATTATTGTCGTGGGTTTGGTCAGCAGCGCCATTGCTCCTGCCCTGGTTATTTCGGTAGCCACTCGGGTACAGAGCCAAAAGGCAGAGCAGGCCCTAGAGCTAGCCCAGTCTGAAATCGATCGGGTGCGTCTACTCGTCGAGCGCGCTGAGGCCAATGATAGCAATCTGCCGCCCTCTACTCCCATCGCCGGTGCTAACCCAGACAGTAGGGTGGCTGAGGTGGCCGGGCCAACCTACGGTGCCCCTGTGGCTGCCCCCACTACGGCCTTTCAGACCCGTGCAGCTAGCCTCAACGGCAACCAGTTTGCCGTGCAGACCTACCGTACCCCAGGTCGATTTGTCGGCAGTGTACCCGTTACCTTTGGCATGGGCGTGCGGGTGTACGACTACGAAGCTGTGTTGACGGGCAGCGGCAACTTATCTAAAGACCCCGCTGCTCTACGCATGGTTGATGGTGCAGGGCAGCGGGGCCGACGCCCTCTAGTTGCTCTTTACACCAATGTCACAGTGGGAGAGGGCGGTAATTCGCTGTGTCAATACATTCAGCATCTCAATACTGCGGCTTCGGTGCCTACCGGCTGCAACTAACTGTGCGATCTACAATCATCTCTTGAGGGTGACACCCTATGGCTAATAAAGCCGATATGAATTTAATGCTGGCTTGGCTGCTGCGGGCGAAACAAACTAGTCGTCGGGGCTTTACCTTAATTGAGCTGCTGGTTGCGATCGTAGTTGGGTCGCTCATCGTTGGCACCATGCTATATTTGGTGGTTGAGATGCTGAGAATCAACCGCCGCGAAGAAATACTGACCCAAACTCAGCAGGATATGCGTCGCGCGATCGACTACATCACTCGCGACGCTGGTGAGGCTGTCTATATTTACTCAACTCCCGCTGCGGTACTTGGCCAACTCAATGGGTTTCCCAACGGTGGCGAAGTGCCAGTGCTCGCCTTTTGGCGGCTAGACCCGTTAGATCCAACTAATGCTGGCGTTCGAACCTTTTTTAACACAGCATGTTCTGCAGCCTTTTCAGGGGTCAAACTCAACGAGTGCAATACTCTACGACTTCGCCAGGGCTACTACACCCTTGTGATTTATGCCCAACAGCAAAACACTGGCAACGACATTTGGGGTGGCAGGTCTAGAATTGTGCGCTACGAGCTACCCAAATACACGGCAACTGGGTTGTCAAGCCTAACTATTACGCCGGGCTATGCAGAACCGACGGGCAGCACCAATACCTTTGCCACCTGGACAAAAGGAACAGGAACTACCCCTCGCAACCTGTCGGTGCTTACCGACTATGTAGACAATACTGATCCAAACGAAGCGACTACTGGCCTTTGCCCAACAGGCTATTTGCAAACTCCAGCCAATGCAAATAATTTTTATGCCTGTGTGAGGCAAGGCACCACGCAGGTTAGCACTGAAGACAGTAGCTTAACTGTTGGCAGTAACCAAACGCTAATTGTATTTTTGCGAGGCAATACTGCCGCTGACAATCCGGCTCTTGGAGCATTTTCGCAGGCCGGTCGCTTACCCACACTGAAGTCTGAAGTGCTGATCCGGGGTGTTATAGACAAGCAACCTGGGTTGTAGTTGATTAGGTGCAGTTCAAGGTTAGTTTGAGTTGAGTTGTTTTCTTTGGTAGCTGCTATGAAACGCCTGCGCACACTAGCTAAACAGTCTGAAGCGGGGTTTACCCTAATTGAGCTGCTGGTGGTCATTGTTATTGCTGGGGTGCTAGCTGGTATCGCGGCACCGAGCTGGTTTGCCTTTTCAAACCGCCAGAGGGCGATCGCTGTACGTAGCGATGTTATTCAAGCGGTTAAAACTGCTCAGCAAGACGCCATACAGCTGCGGCAGGCCAGGCAGGTAGAGGTTGTGAGTACTGCGACTAACCCCACCCTTAGAATTGGCTCGTTAGACTTTAGCACCGGCACCGCGGTATTTAACGGCAGGGAACAGGTACTTGGGGGAGAAGCTAACAAAACAGGGCAAATTACGGTAACAGCCTACAGGGCATTGCCTAACGGCACTAGAGACACTACGGTAAACAGTATTGCCTTTAACCACCAGGGATTGCCTACTGATAGAAATAGACTGCCCTTTGTAGTTACTATCAGCGGCGGGCCAGGCACAATCCAGCAGTGTGTAATCGTGGCTAACTTGTTAGGTAGTCTCAAAACCGCCAATAACACTGAATGCGATAACCCCAGAGTTGGTCTTAACTAACCAAGTACCACACTGTTAAAAGTCGCAGCTAGGCGATCTGATGCCCAGGGTTTATCTACTCACGACTGGCCCCATTTTGTGATAAAAACAATGGGCGTGTTTTGCGAGCTAAGTGAGGTATCCCATGGTTGCATCTTCCCCATCCCTTGAGGGCCAGGTAGCTATCGTAACAGGAGCTTCGCGGGGTATTGGTCGGGCCGTAGCGATCGCCCTAGCTGCATCAGGAGCCCAAGTTGTTGTCAACTATGCTCGCTCTAGCACCGCCGCCGATGAGGTGGTCGCTCAAATTACAGAGGCAGGCGGCAGCGCCGTAGCCATCCAAGCCGATGTCTCCCAGACCGATCAGGTGGACGCGCTGATTAGCGGCACCTTAGAGAAGTTTGGCCGCGTCGATATTTTGGTCAACAACGCTGGCATTACCCGCGATACCCTGCTGCTGCGCATGAAGCTTGAAGATTGGCAGAGCGTCATCGACCTCAATCTAACCGGAGTATTTTTATGCACTCGGGCCGTGGCCAAGATCATGCTGAAGCAGCGATCGGGGCGAATCGTTAACATTGCGTCGGTGGCTGGTCAGATGGGCAATCCAGGGCAAGCTAACTACAGCGCGGCCAAGGCCGGCGTGATTGGGTTTACCAAAACCGTGGCGAAAGAATTGGCTAGCCGAGGCATCACCGTTAATGCTGTGGCTCCAGGCTTTATCGAAACCGACATGACCGACGATCTGTCCAACACAGACGAGATTCGCAAATTCATTCCCCTAGGACGGTTTGGTCAGCCCGAGGATATTGCGGGCATGGTGCGATTCTTAGCAGCAGATCCGGCGGCCTCTTACATCACGGGCCAGGTGTTCAACGTGGACGGCGGCATGGTCATGGCCTAAGCACGATTGACCATACGCAGCAGCCATAGAGTGGCAGACAGCGACACAAAGTGGGCCAGCAGCGTGTTGGTGTTGGCCTGCACTACAAAAATGTCGAAGGCTTCAACGTACTGATTGATATTGCCTGGCGTAAATACAGTGCCGCCCTGGGGTTGAGACAATGCCTTCCCCAATAGAGACCCAATCAGCGCCTGGCTGCCAAACAGGGTAATTAACATACCAACCATGCTGACGATGGTGCCTAGCCGCAAGGCCTGGAGAGCATCTTTCGGACTAGGGCGCTTGGCGATATCGCGGCTACGTAGCCGCCGCCCCAGTTGAGTGTAGCGAAAGGCCCAAAAGGCGCTGAGGTAGACGGCTACCAACCCTAGCGCAGCAAACAGCAGCCCCACACCGGTGCCAGGATTTGCCGTTCCCCCCGATCGCGCCCCCAGATTGACTAGAGCAAACATCAGCACCAGGCTGGAGATTGCTGCTAGCACTATCTGTACCCAAAAGCTGATCCAGCCTACTACGCGAAAGGAGCCTGAAATACGCCGTACGGCGGGGGGTAGGGTGTAGTCAAAGTCTGTAGTCATACCTGTGATTCTAGCCTGGGGACAGGGTCTTCTGAATGATACATTTGGGGAAAGGCTTGGGGGCATGGATATGGTAGAAGCGATTGACCAGGCAAAGACTCGGGTGCAGGAGTTATGCGATCGCTGGGGTCCCCGCGTAGACTATTTGGCCATTCGCCTAGAGCAGTCGGAGGGCACCGACATTTTTCTGCGGGGTGGGCAGGCAGAAACCCTCAGCGAGGCGATCGCGATCGGAGGCCATGTGCGGGCCTGTTACCGGGGAGGCTGGGGCTTTGCTAGCTTCAATGATCTAGAGAGCTTGGCCCCCTGCGTCGAAGCTGCGATCGCTGCCGCTCGCCTAGTCGGCCATGACGAAACCCTGCTGGCCCCCGTAGACCCCGTGCAAATCACCCGCCAATTGCCTCTTACCGGCACCGACCCACGCCAGATCTCTCTAGCCCGCAAAAAGGCCTTGTGCAACCACTACGCTGACCTGCTCCAGAGCATCGACAACCGGATCGCCACCACGTCTGTGCGCTACAACGATGTGGCCCAGCGAGTGCTCCTAGCCACCTCCGAAGGCACTCTAATCGATCAGGCCTGGTCAGACATGGAAATGCGCTTTGCCGCCACCGCCCGCGACGGCAACACTGTACAGACCGGGCGTGAAACCACTGGCTCGCGTAAGGCTTACGAAGATTTAGAGGATCTGGATGGTCAAGTCATGGGAGCCGCCCAACGGGCAGTTGCGGCGCTGGATCTACCATCTGTGCGGGGCGCCGCCTACGATGTGGTGATCGACCCAATTTTGACCGGACTGTTTGTTCACGAGGCCTTTGGTCACCTGTCAGAAGCCGATATGGCCTACGAAAATCCCGACCTGCTGGAGTCGATGAGTTTGGGCCGGCGGTTTGGCCCCGACAGCCTGCAAATTTTTGATGGCGCTGCTCCCCAGGGCCACCGGGGCAGCTATTTTTATGACGACGAGGGTACCCCCGCCACCACCACTCAGCTGATTGAGAATGGCGTTTTGGTAGGGCGACTGCACTCCCGCGAAACGGCGGGTAAGCTGGGTGAGCAGCCCACGGGCAATGCCCGCTGCCTCAACTATCACTACTCGCCCCTGGTGCGCATGACCAACACTTGGATTGAGCGGGGCACCACGCCGGTTGATGACCTATTTGCTGACATCAAAGAAGGCGTCTATGCCCGCAACTGGCTAGAGGGCATGACCAATGGCGAAATGTTTACCTTTACCGCCGGGGAAGCCTGGATGATTCGCAACGGTAAGCTGGCGGAGCCCGTGCGCGATGTTACCCTATCGGGCAATGTGTTTCGCACCCTGGCCGATATTGAAGCGATCGGCGATGACTTCTACTGGGATGAGTCGGGAGGCTGCGGCAAGGGTGGGCAGAATGGGCTGCCCGTGGGCTGTGGAGGCCCCAGCTTACGCATTCGCAATGTGGTGGTAGGGGGCGAGGCTGAAGACGAGGATGAGTGACAGTTCAGTGAACCAGGGGCGCATTTTACGCAATCTTATGCGCCTGATGGACGTTACCTGCGGCCACAGCCTCTACGAGGTGCTGCCCCGCGGAGTACAGGTCTGGCTGCCAGAGCAAGGTAAAGGGATTTACCCCGATCTGCTGGTGGTGGCTGGCGAACCTCTGCTCCACAATGGTCAGGCTGATAGATTGCTCAACCCCTGCGTCATCTTCGAAATCCTAACAGGGCCAACCCCGAGTTACGACCCAGAATCTGCCACGTTGCCCGAGCGCAGCCGCATGTTTCGCCACTGCCGGGCAATTCCTTACCTGCAAGCCTACTTGTTTGTGCACCAGACTGAGGCCCGGGTAGAGCAATTTTATCGGGCAGAGGAGCATCTGTGGGGCATGACGGCTCAGAGCGGGCTCGACTCAGTGGTAGAGCTGGCGATTACCGATGCCCGCCTGCCCATGATGGATATCTATGAGCGAGTGGACTTTAGCCTGTTGGTCTAGGGAGAGAGCCGGGCGATCGCCCACTCATCCTCCTGCCAGCTATACAAGAATCGGTCGTGGAGGCGGCTGGGTCGCCCCTGCCAAAACTCAAAGCTGGTGGGCTTGACCCTGTATCCCCCCCAAAAGTCGGGTAGGGGTACTTCCTGATTGAGAAACTTTTCCTTCATCTTCTCAAACTGCATCTCTAGCATCTGCCGTGAGGCGATCACGCTGCTCTGCTGCGATACCCAAGCCCCCAGCTGACTACCCCGGGGGCGCGACGAAAAGTAGCGCAGCGACTCTGCCGCCGAAATTTTGCTGGCGGGGCCGGCGATCGTCAGCTGCCGCTCTAGGGAATACCACGGGAACAGCATCGAAACCTGGGCATTCTCAGCGATGTGCTGAGCCTTGCGGCTGCCGTAGTTGGTAAAGAAGACAAAGCCGTCGCGATCGAAATATTTGAGCAGTACGGTGCGCTGGTAGGGAGCCCCTGCTGGAGACACCGTAGACAGCACCAGCGCATTGGGCTCTAATAACTCAGCCTCACGGGCCTGCTGAAACCACAGCTCAAATTGGGCAAAGGGGTCGGGGTTGAGCTCACTTAGGTCTAACCCCCGCTGACTGTAGTCACGGCGCAGTTCACCAATATCCATGACGTGTTTCGGCTTAATCTTTCAGGCTTAAGGGCTCGGTATTAAACAATCTCGTCTAGGGCGTCTTTGACCTGGGCGTAGTGGTAGGTAAATCCGCTGGCCTCGGTGCGTTTGGGTAAGACCTGCTGCCCTTCTAGCACCACCTGGGCTCCGTCGCCCAGAATGGCTTCTAGCACGAAGTCAGGCACTGGCAGCCAAGAAGGGCGATTGAGAACTTTACCCAGGGTTTTGCAGAACTCGGCCATGCGCACTGGGTTGGGGGCGGTAGCGTTGTAAATTCCTTCCATTTGAGGGTCGTTGAGCGCTTTTACAATCAGATTCACGAGATCGTCGCGGTGAATCCACGAAAACCACTGGCGACCACTGCCGATTGGCCCGCCGGCAAACATGCGAAAGGGGGTGAGCATTTTGGCCACCGCTCCGCCCATGCCCAGCACAATGCCAAAGCGCAAAATGACTAAGCGAGTGCCGTAGTCTTTGACCGAGTGGGCCGCCCCTTCCCAGGCCTGGCACACCTGAGAGAGAAAGTCATTTTCGATGGGGGTGCTGGTTTCGTCGAAGGTGGTGCTTTCGCTGGTGCCGTAGTAGCCAATGGCCGAAGCGTTTACCCACACGCTGGGTTTGGGATCGGCCTTAGCCAAGGCCTCGACTAGCTTTTCGGTGCCCACCTTGCGACTGTCTAAAATCGCCTGCTTGTGCTCGTCGCTCCAGCGCTCTGAAATCGGTGCCCCAGCTAGGTTGACCACCCCATCGCAGCCCGAGAGTATGCCCGTTTGCCAATTGCCTGACTCTAGGGGGCTGTAGGCCACCACTTCCACCTTGGGGAAGGCGGCTTGAGGAAATACCCGGCGGCCATGATCGATGCTGCGGGTGAGCACCACCACCATGTGGCCATCGGCCTGGAGCCGTTCTACCAAGCGGCTGCCAACAAAACCCGTGGCTCCAGTAATTACAATTTTCATGGGCACCTGATTCTAGGTAAGGGTAAGGTTAGCCCGCTAGATGGGCCACCAGTGGGCGATCGCTGCCCAAAATTGGGACAGCAGCAGGCTCACAACCGCCTGCGGTTCAGACTTACAGCACCATCCTGAGGTCGGTGCTGCATGACCCTGCCATTGAAGCAGGCTTGGTCTAGGATAAACCATCTGCTTGAGCCGATTCACCACAGGCCATGCTGTTTGCCCCAGTGAAACGCCTCTTAGAGCACATTGAGGATAGCCCTCGATCGTCGCGATCGCTGACTAGGCCGCATTCTATCCCTTGCGATCGATCGCCCTTGGAGCCACCAAAAATTAATGGAATACTTTTTGGCCCGCTAAGGAGAGTACCTTCATGAGCCAGAATCAGCAACACCGTGCGATTTTCTATCGCCCCATCCTCACCTCAAGCTACCCCTGCCCATGATCTCGACCATGCCCGCGTGAAATTTGGCGGTGGAAGCTCAAGTGGCTATGGTAGAACGGAGCTAGCGGCGGCGGTTGATTAAAATGATGTAGTAAAGCAAATTGAGAAACGCGGTAAACGCCGTGGCTACGTAAGTCAGAGCGGCGGCACCGAGCACGGCTCTCGCCCCTTTATTCTCTTCACCCTGAAGAATGCCCAACTCATCGACCAACCGCAGGGCCCGACGCGAAGCGTCAAACTCTACCGGCAGGGTAACGACGTGAAACAACAACACCGTCGCAAAGAAAATGACCCCTAGCCAGGCCAAATTGAGAATGTTAAAAATCAGCCCCGCCATAATCAATATCGGCCCCATGTGAGAGCCTAGGTTAACCACCGGCACGAGGGCAGCCCGCAGGTTCATAAACTTATAGCCCTCCACGTCTTGCAGCACATGGCCGCACTCGTGGGCCGCCACCGCCGCCGCTGCTAACGAACCTGACCTGTAGATGCCCTCGGAAAGGCATACGGCCTTAGCGCGGGGATCGTAGTGATCGGTGAGTTCACCAGCCACAGGCTCAACCTTGATATCGCGCACACCCTTTTTGACCAGAATGGTTTGGGCCACTTGGGCTCCCGTCATCCCCATGGTGGAATGCACTTGAGAATATTTGCGATAGGTACCTTTGACCTTGCTCTGCGCCCAAAAGGTGAGGATGGCTGTGGGGATAGCAACCAGCAGGATGTAAATGGGGTCGAAGAACATGACCTAGCCTGGAGGTGTAGATGACTGACAAGTTGTCTTCCGGGAATGATAGCAGCCGCGTTGTCAGGACTCCTTAAGCTTTAAGGTGCTTCTAAGGATTGGGGGGAGGTGTGGGGAGTGGGAGGGTAGGGGGTGGATGGGTAGGAGGTAGGGGTACATTCCTCAGCCCTACACTCTACGCCTCACCCCTTCACTTCCCTTGTTGGTAGGCAGAGTAGAGGGCTTCTAAGAAGGTGTCGGCAGTCATCTCAGTTGGCAGAGTCTCAAGACCGAGTTGATCTCTAAAGCGGCGGGCTAGCTGGTCGCTGACTAGGATTTTGGCTTTGGGGCTCATGGCCTGTCGGCGCTGCAAAAACTCGCGCACGGTGGCAAAGTCGTCGGGGGAGAGCCGGGTGATATCTACCAGGGCTAGCAGGTCTTTGCCGATCGCCTGCGATCGCTCGGACACTTGAATCTCACCGCTGGTCACGGGGTCGGTTTGCACGACCAGGGTGCCAGCTAGCCAGTCGCCTACTCGCTTCTCGGTTTTGCTCAGCAACACGCAGAAGAAGCCGACAAAAAGAATATCGTCGATGGGGCGCAGCAGCGATCGCAGGGTAGCCTGGGGCAATCGCTCGGGCTGACCATCGTCGCGAATGACGCGAATTTTGGCGTAGCGCTTGCCGGGGGTTTGGCCATACCACCAGGTTTCAAACAGGGCAAAGTAGCCGACGTAGAGGGCAAAGGCGAGAACGGCGGCGATCGCTGTGATCCACAGCTGCACGGTCTCGCTCGGAATCGTCAGCAGCGTATCCATCGCCAGCAGCCGCACCAGCAAAAAACTATAGATAACGGCTAGTCCCGTTAGCCCTGCCCCCAAGCAGAGGTAGTCGAGGGTGAGCGCGACAGCCCGACTACCTACTCCCGCCAGCACAAACTCTAGTTCAACGCTCTCGGGGGTGCGAATGGTGACGGTGTTGAAGAGGGGCATGGAGGGGTGGGGGATGAGGGAGTGGGGAGTGGATGGGTAAGGGAGTGAATGGGTAAGGGGGGTGGGGAAGGTGAGGAGGGTGGGGAAGGTAGGGAAGTTTTATCAAACGGTTTTATCTCTTCACTCACCTACTCTCCCTAACCTCCCATCTCCCTTATCTCCTCATCGTCCTTACCTCAGGACTAAGGATCAGAATTAAGCCCTTGCCCGTCATCGTGGCGTAGGGAGAGATCTAGTCCCTCACGGCGGCTACGCAGGTCGTAATAGAGCACGCCTTTAACCGCCTGCCACAGGGGTAGCACCACCAAGCTGCCCGCTATGCTCAGCAACAGGCTGAGCATAGCGGTAATGCCATAGACTGCGTCATTGACGGGCATCAGCTCCAGCAAAATGCTGGGGATATAGTTAGTCACAGCCAAAATGGGCAGCTGAATTAAAAACGTTGCCAGAAACACCACCTGAATGCGCACAATTGAATCTTTGGTGAGTTCCCAACTGCGGCTCAGGCTGCCGCCAGCATCGCATTGAGGCTCGATGGCTAGCACTACCTCAGAAATAAATAGCCGCGAGGCTATCCAAATCAGCGCTACGAGCAAAACACCAAAGCCGATCAGCATCCCTAAGGAAATGCCTATCACACCGCCGACCGATTCATTAATCAGCGCCGAAAAAATGCCTGCTGTCAAAAATCCGATGCTACCTCCAGCAATCAGCGCCAGCAGTGACCCCGCCAGGTAAGCGGCCATATAGGCCAGCAGCAGTAAGAAGCCCAGAAATAAGAACTGCCCCAAACGAGGAGCCACTGCGCGCCTAGCATCTAAGGCGGTCTCGGGCTGGCTGATCAGCTCTCGAAACGAAAGCCTGCCGATAACGCTGGAGAGCGCGTAATACTTAGCAGAGCCGTAGAGCAAAGGCGCAAACCCTAGCAGTGATCCTACTAGGCCACCAATCACAGCCCCCGCCTCACCGCCAGCCCCATAGCCGATGCCGGCCAGAATGGCGATCGCCAGACCCATGCCAAAAACCCCACCCACAAGCCACAGGGTGGCCAGCGCTGCCAACTGACAAAACGTTTTGAATCGGTCTTTGCAGAGCCGCAGCGCCGCGCTCACTACATCACCGGGATTGAGGGGGCCGAGATGGCTACCCTGCTGTGCGAATGGGGTCATCGGCTCCGTCTCCTAGGAGTTTTACAACGGTGTGCGTTCATTTCGAGGTTAGCCTACACTTCTCTGTAGAATGCCCGTTTTTCTGGCTTTGCTTCATGAATATTCAGCGTTGGATGGCCCGGCGAGAAGCGAGCTGGCGACAGCTCGAAACTCTACTCGCCCAGGCTGAGAAAAGCGGGCTTAGGTCGCTCTCTGCCGTCGAGGTGCGGCAGATGGCCAGCCTCTATCGATCAGTCTCGGCAGATTTGGCTCGGGCCAAGGGGCATGGTGTGGGTCAGGCCGTCATTAAGGATCTGCAGCGGCTCACCAGTCGCAGCTATAGCCAAATTTATCAGGGCTCCCGCCGCCAAGAGTGGCAAGCGCTTTGGGACTTCTGCCGCTATGGCTTTCCGGCGGTAGTGCAGCGAAGTTGGGCCTACATTGCCGTGGCTACGGGACTGTTTGCGATCGGTGGGCTGGTGGGCTGGTGGTTTGCCTGGCAAGACCCCGCCTTTCTCACGCTAGTGCTGGGTCAAGAGTTTGTTGAAGAGGTCAAAACCAGCCAGGAGTTGTGGACGGTTTCGATCATGGGCATTGAGCCCGTTGCCTCCAGCGGCATCATGATCAACAACATTGGGGTTTCCTTGCGGGCGCTGGTGGGTGGTGTGACGATGTTTATGCCCGAGGTGCCGTTGGTTACGCCGCCCGGAGCGTTTACGGTGTTTATGTTGGTGTTCAACGGGCTGATGATTGGCTGCGTTGGGGTGCTGGTGGCCCAAGCCAACCTGGCCTACGACTTGTGGGCTTTTGTGTTTCCCCACGGGGCGCTGGAGCTACCGGCTATTTTTATGGCCGGAGGAGGCGGGCTGCTGCTAGCTCGAGGCATTTTGCTGCCCGGTCCCTACCGCCGCATTGATGCACTGAAATTGTATGGCCTACAGGCGGCTCAGCTGCTCTACGGCATTATTCCCATGCTGGTGATTGCGGGGCTGATTGAAGGGTTTTTCTCGCCTCAGACCTGGATTCCTGACGAGTTCAAATACATTGCAGGAATAGTTATCTTCATTGCCCTAGTGCAGTACTGTCGCACTCAGCGCCCGACAAAGAATTTGATTTTGTGAATAGCAAACAACGCTCAATATACTGAGACGGAGTCATTTAGTTAGTTATAGAAACGTTAGAGCAGGGCCGTTAATTTGGGTGGCAATCTCTAAAAGTGGTCTATCTGTCAGAGCGATCGCGAAGCTTATGACTACAATAGGGCAGTATTTCGGTTGGGCTTATTGCCACTTGCCATGTCGCCCTCACCCCCATCCCCGCCTCGCACCCTGCTCAAAACCGTTACCCAGGCCTTTCAGGCTGTGCAAGCCAAGGTTGACTTTGGCAAGCTGGCGGTCAAGCCTGGGGCTCGCGCCGCCGAGCTAGAGGTCACGGTCAACGGCAAGCCCACCACCTATCCCCTACTAGGTGAGCACTACATCATGGGGCGCAGCACCTCCCAGTGCGACATTGTGGCCCCCAGCCCCATCGTCAGCCAGGTGCACGCTACCCTCACCCGCGACACCAATCGCCCCAGCCAGCCCTTCGTGATGAAGGACCGCAACTCCACCAACGGCATTTATCGGGGCAAAAAGCGGCTCACCCAGGTTGTGATGAACCACGGCGATGTCTATACCCTCGGCCCGCCAGAGCTGGAGGATGCCGTCAAGCTGCGGTTTAGCGAGCCGCCCCCCTGGTACGTCAAAACTGCCCGCTACACCCTTTACGGCTTTACCGGCCTCTCGCTAGCTGTTGGTGCCTGGATTGTTGGGATAGAGTGGCCCAAAATTCCGATGCGACCTTTGCCCGACTCGGTGCAGGGACCTGTGGTGGTATTGGGTGAAGAAGACGGGGCTACCGTGCCGCTACGGGAGCAGCTGACTCAGTCTCACCAAGAAATGCGCCGCATAAGCGACTTTTCGGCTTACCTACCCCAGGCTCTGATTGCGTCTGAAGATGCTCGCTACTACTGGCACCTGGGGGTAGACCCCCTCGGCGTTTTACGGGCAGTAGTGGTTAATCTGCGCAGTGGTCGTATTAGCCAAGGGGGCAGCACGATTACCCAGCAGCTGGCCCGCAGCGTCTACCGTGAGTACACAGGCACTGAGGATTCGGCAGGACGCAAGATTCGTGAGGCGATCACGGCCCTCAAGCTGGAGACTTTCTACAGCAAAAATTACCTGCTGCTCACCTATCTCAACCGGGTTTATCTAGGCGAAACCCTATACGGCTTTGAGGATGCATCTCAATTTTACTTCGACAAGCCCGCCCGCGAATTGACCCTGTCGGAGGCGGCGACCCTGGTGGGTATCTTGCCCGCTCCCAACGCCTTTAACCCCGTACAGAACTACGGCGCTGCCGTATCCAACCGCGATCTTGTGCTCGATCGCATGGTGGCCCTAGGCATGGTTAGCCAGGAAGAGGCGCGGCGGGCGCGGCGATCGCGCATTGAAATCAGCCCCGATGCCACCCGCCAGCTTCAAAGCACTCGCGCCCCCTACTTCTACAGCTATGTCTTTGAAGAGCTAGACAATGTGCTGGGCACCAACCTGGCGCGGGAGGGCAACTTTTATGTGGAGACCAGCGTCGATCTCAATCTCCAGACGGCGGCAGAAGAGACCCTCAGCCAGGATATTGCCACTCAGGGAGCTGCCTTGGCCTATTCCCAGGGGGCTGTGGTCACCCTTGAAACCAGTACCGGAGCCATTCGCGCCCTGGTGGGTGGCGTAGACTTTGCCGAGAGCCAGTTCAACCGGGCCTCTCAGGCGCTGCGCCAGCCAGGCTCAACCTTTAAGCTGTTTGCTTATGGGGCGGCCCTAGAGCAGGGCATTTCTCCGGGGCGATCGTTCTCCTGTGAACCGATGAACTGGAGCGGCCAGCAGTTTGCAGGCTGCCGGTCGGGCTCAGGCTCGCTGGATATGTATGCCGGTATGGCCCGCTCTGAGAATGTCGTGGCCCTGCGCATTGCCCAGGAGGCGGGGTTGCGCAACGTCATCAACTTAGCCCAACGCATGGGCATCGAGTCTGAGTTGGTGGCCTCGCCGGGCCTCACCCTGGGTGAAAGTGTAGTCACCCCGCTGGAAATCACCGGCTCCTTTGCCGCTGTGGGCAACAACGGCGTGTGGAACCGACCCCATGGCGTTTTAAGGGTGCTCGACAGCAGCGACTGCACTGACCTCAACGACATCAACACCTGCCGCGTCATCTACGAGTTTGGCCAGGCCGGAGACGCCGATCGCCAGGCCATCGACTCCAGCATTGCTAGCACTCTGACGGGGCTCATGCAGGGCGTGGTGCAGGGTGGTACTGGCCGCAGCGCCTTTTTGGGCCTAGGGGAAGCAGGCAAAACCGGCACCACGGACGACAACCGCGACCTCTGGTTTATAGGATTTGTTCCCGGCCGCGACCTCACCACGGGCGTCTGGCTCGGCAACGACGACAATACCTCCACCCAGGGCAGCAGCGGTCAAGCCGCCGCTGTCTGGGGCAACTACATGCGCCAGGTGGTGCAATAACGGGCACTAGGGCGAACGACTAGAGTGGCGGCGCGGTTTGGAAATGGGTAGCAATCGCCGAGGTTTTGGTCTTTCCCTAGATAGATTCTGAACAGAAAAGATTTTGCTAAGGTCTGATAATCTTCGGACGCAGTTAAAAAGCCGAAACAAAACAGCCTTGACTCTCTCAAATAGTAGCGAGGAGGGGTCGCTTTGTTTTGCTTAGAAACCTGCGTTCTAAGACATTCCCTGATTTGCCCTCGGCTTAGTGTTCTGACTACGGTTGCCCAGGTTTGTTCCTAGGGCTGTCGGCTTTGAGCTGACAACTTTAGAAAAACTTGGGTAGCCGATCGCCCTTTACCCATCTATCCCAAGCCCTTCACTCATATGCATGTTGCAGTTTGGCCCGGTGACGTCTATCCCCTAGGTGCCCATTGGGACCGCAAAGGCACCAACTTCGCGTTATTTTCTGAGCATGCAACCGCAGTTGAGCTTTGCCTTTTTGATAAAGACGGCACAGAGACTCGGGTTCCCCTAACTGAAGTCAGCAACTTTGTCTGGCACGGCTACCTACCTGGCATCGGCCCCGGTCAAGAGTATGGCTACCGGGTGCATGGCCCCTATGCCCCCCACGAAGGGCACCGTTTCAACCCCAACAAACTGCTGATTGACCCCTACGCCAAAGCCATTTCGGGAGAAGTGGGCAGCGGGCCTGAGATCTTTGGCTACGACTGGGAAAGCCCTGACGAAGACCTCTCCTTTTCCGATCTCGACAGCGCCGCCCTCATGCCCAAGTCTGTCGTGATCGACGAAACCTTTGACTGGGAAGACGATGCCCTACTGCGCACCCCCTGGCACGAAACCATCATCTACGAAGTGCATGTCAAAGGGTTTACCAAGCAGCATCCCGACATTCCGGAAGAGCTGCGGGGCACCTATGCGGGCATGGCTCACCCCGTCGCCATTGAGCACCTGCAACGGCTTGGCATCAGTGCTGTAGAGCTGATGCCGATTCACCACTATCTCTCTAGCCCTGGTCACTTGGTCGACAAGGGGCTAAAAAACTACTGGGGCTACGACTCACTCAACTTTTTTGCACCCTTCTCCGGCTACAGCTCCAGCGGCATTTTAGGAGAACAGGTGCAGGAATTTAAGGAGATGGTGAAGGCCCTTCACCAAGCGGGCATTGAGGTGATTCTCGATGTGGTTTACAACCACACTGGGGAAGGCAACCACATGGGGCCAACCCTATCGCTGCGGGGAGTTGACAATGTCAGCTACTACCGCCTGATGGAAGATGACCCGCGCTACTACATGGACTTCACCGGCTGCGGCAACTCCCTCCACATGCGTAGCCCCCAAGTGCTCAAGCTGATTATGGATAGCTTGCGCTACTGGGTCGGCGAAATGCACATCGACGGCTTCCGATTTGATCTGGCGTCTGCCCTAGCCCGAGAACTGTACGACGTCGATCGCTTATCGGCCTTCTTCGACCTAATTCACCAAGACCCGCTGCTGGCTGGGGTAAAGCTGATTGCTGAGCCCTGGGATGTGGGCATGGGCGGCTACCAGGTCGGCAACTTTCCGGTCAACTGGTCGGAGTGGAACGGCATCTACCGCGACACCGTGCGCGACTTTTGGCGCGGCCAGGATGAAACCCTGGGTGAGTTTGCCTATCGCCTCACCGGTAGCCCTGACCTCTATTTCCAGATGAATGGTCGGCAGCCCAATGCCAGCATTAACTTCATCACCGCCCACGATGGCTTTACGCTCAATGACCTGGTGAGCTACAACGACAAACACAACGAAGCCAACGGCGAAAACAGTCAGGACGGGGAAAGCAACAATTCATCCTGGAATTGCGGGGTAGAAGGGCAAACCGATGACGCCGGGGTCTTGCAGCTGCGCGAGCAGCAGCGGCGCAATTTTTTAACCACCCTGATGCTCTCGCAAGGGGTGCCCATGCTGCTGGGGGGTGACGAAATGGGCCGCACCCAGCAGGGCAACAACAACGGCTACTGCCAGGACAATGAAGTTTCCTGGTTTGACTGGAACCTGCCCAAAGGCAATGAAGACCTGATCAATTTTTGCCGAGAGCTAATTTTCTTTCGGCGGCAGCACCCAGTGTTTCGTCGCCGCAAGTGGTTTCAGGGCCAGCCCATTCACGGCTCTGGGGTAACCGATATTAGCTGGCACAGCCCCGATGGCACTGAGATGAGCCAAGAGCAGTGGGAAATTGGCTACATTAAGTCGGTCGCAGTTTTCCTCAACGGCGACAAGATTCCCAGCCCTGGCAAGCAGGGAGAACGGGTTAGCGACAATGACTTTTTAATGTTTTTCAACGCCCATTACGAGACCATTGATTTCAAGCTGGCCGAGCTGTTTCAACCCCATGAATGGTCAGTAGTAATCGACACGACGGAACCTCGATTTGTTAGTGAGGAACGTGTCTTTACAGGTGATGATACTATTCCGGTGGTGGCGCGATCGCTGATGGTTTTGCAGCGGTTAATTTAGCCTCACTCATAGGACCGGATGTATTCATGAAACGCGTTGGAAAGACCCTCTTTTTCTCTTCTTAATTAAGGAGAGAAAAAGCTAACTGTAGCTGGTCAGTTACACCCGGTTTGTAGGGGCATTGCAGTGCAATGCCCCTACGAGATCTCTGTTTTGAACCAGGGTTTCCCAAGGCGGGTTTCGTATTATTTTTATTGTTGAGGATGACTCAGCACCGCAACCAAAGCTTTTTCCTCGGTGGTTAAATCTAGATCGCTAGGGGTATGTTCTCCCGCTTGCCAGACTTCTAACAGCCAGCCCTCTTCGTAGGCCTGGGTTACGGTGGGGTGCACGTAAAACTTGCGGCAGGTAGCAACCCGGTTGCCCAAGTGCTGCGCCGCTCCTTTAATGGCTTCGCGGATGTTGGCCTGGGCCTGGGTTTTTGAGGTGGGTTCTCCTAGTTCGTTGAGAATTCGGGCTGTGTAGACAGTACCAGCCCAGGTGCGAAAGTCTTTGGAGGTGAAGTCTTCGCCGGTAATGGTTTGCAGATAGCGGTTGACATCATCGGAATCGATCGCTTGGGGTTGCCCCTCGTCATCCAAATACTGAAACAGCTGTTGACCGGGGAGATCTTGGCAAAGTTTAATCGCTCGGGCCAGACGGCGATCGCTCAGTTCAATCTCGTGCTCTACGCCGCTTTTGCCCACGAAGTGAAAGCGAATTTTGCTCGTTCCCACCTCCACGTGTTGTTCCTCTAGGGTAGTGAGCCCAAAGGACTGGTTTTGGTCTCGGTACTCGTCGTTGCCGATGCGAATCACGGTGGCATCGAGCAGCTGCACGACAACTGCCAGCAGCTTTTCTCGCGGAAGGCCACGCTGGCGTAGATCGCGATCGGTGACCTCGCGAATGAGGGGACGAGCATAGGCAAAGGGAATCAGCCGGTCGAACTTGGTCTGGTTGCGAACGGTGCGCCAGTTGGGATGATAGCGGTACTGCTTGCGCCCTTTGGCATCGCGCCCGGTGGCTAACAGATGCCCTTTAGGAGAGGGACAGATCCACACCGTTTCCCAAGCGGGGGGGATAACTAAAGCCTCAATGCGTTTCAGCTGGTCGGGGTCTGAGATGCGATCGCCCTTCTCATCAAAGTAGATGAACCCCTTGCCGCTGCGCCGCCGTCCCCAACCGGGGCGATCGTCGCAGATGTAGCGCAGCCCAGCAGCCCGAGCTGACTGAACTGGTTCCACAATTGTGACTGAGGGTAACGCCAGATTCAGGGATGCACTATCAACAAGCGGAGGCGAGGTTGTAGCCATTGAGGTTAATTTGGGGCCAAGCAAACTAGACTTTGCCCATCAGCATGAACGCGCTGATCCGGCATTTTTCTCAGGCTAAAAGATGTTGGAGACCCATTGGCTCTAGCCGAGGTACAGTCTTCAGACTCAACTGGCTCAACCTATTTAGGGCTAGCAGGCAGGCGTTGATAAGCGACCTTGGGCAAAGCGAGCTGATCACGTCACGGCCCAGCGATACACCTTCGTCTACGTCCCGAGGAGTTCAATCCACCACTCAAGGCCGTCTTGCCAGTAGAGGCGTGAACCACGAAGTTCATCAATAACTAGAAGTATCGTAAATTTACTGAGAAATTAATTCTGGTGTGTTCTACACCTAGCAGAGTTCCTACATGCTAGAAGGCGCTACTGTGGGAACTTTAGCTGCGATCGCGCCACCGTTTAGCCTTTCAGACTAAGGCATCGCTCCCCTTCTGCGATCGACCTTATCACTACGTCATTACCGAACTAGCAGCTGTTTTGGAGAGCCTCGCATGTCATTTGATTTTATCCGTCCTCGCTTGTCAGCTACTATCTATGACCCTGCCATCAATCCGGATCCTTTAGCAGGCGGGTTTTTAACCTATGGTCAACTGCCAACCTTTCCGATTTTTGTGCAGGCGTTCCCGCCCAGCAACATCTCAGATATCACCGACGTTTTTGAGGTCGCACCTCTCAGCAGAGTCACTAGCAGTGCGGGGGTTCGACTCAACACTAGGGGAACGCGGCTGGCAATTTCGCCAGGCTACAATCCGACAGCCTACTATCTCTCAGACGGGGCGACTAAAATCCCCACCGGACGGTTTTTAACGCCTACCGCCAACCAGGGCTACGCTGGGTTTAGCAACTACAGCATCGATCTTGGTCTTGAAAATGTCGATATTTTTAACTTCAACCTTGACTCGGCCAGTCTGGTACCGGTTAATCCCTCATTTCTTGCCTTAAATCCAGATTTGGGTTTTAGCATCGAGTTTGATCTGGCCATTGCCTATGAGCAGAGCAATCCCAATAGAGCCGGGTTTAGCTTCACCCTAATTAGTAACGACCTCAGCAAAGGGGCCGAATTTGGCTTTAAAGAAGCTGGTGCTAATGGCGACTATATTTTCATTCAAAATGCAAACTTCAATGCGGTCAACGCAGGGGAGAAGAGCACAGCTGCTTTAGAAATCAGCAACAAAAACCAATACCGAGTTACTGTTAAAGGCGATCGCTATTCGCTAGCTGTAAATAACGAAACTCTGTTGACGGGGTTACTTCGCGACTATAACTTTGACCCATCTAGTAGCAATCCTCCCTTTCCTACTGCAATTAACCCCTACGAAACCCAGAATTTTCTTTTCTTTGGCGATAACACTGACCAAGGTTATGCTGACTTCACTCTAGGCAAAGTCACCCTCAATATTCCTCCCCTTTTACCCAGTTTTCCCGACTTTAACGGTGATGATACGGCCGATATTGTCTGGCGTAACCAGGCGGGAGGAAAAGTCGGTCTTTGGTTAATGAATAGCACTAACTTTTCCAGTGTAGATTTCATCAGCCCTGAAGTTGATGCGGCGTGGGATATCAAAGCTGTAGGTAATTTGAATGGTGACGGTAGTTCCGACCTAGTTTGGCAACACAAATTTTCTAACCAAGCCGCTATTTGGCTAATGGATGGGGTAAATCTTCTATCGGGTGAGGTATTAGAGAATGTTGGCCCAGACTGGAAGGTAGTTGAAGCCGGCGATTTTAATAACGATGGTAAGGACGACCTTTTATGGCGACATGGCATCTCCGGTGAAAATGCTGTCTGGATAATGAATGGTACTAAGCGCATCTCCGCCGAACTCATTACTCCCGTCGCTGACCTAAATTGGGAAGTAGGGGCGGTGGGAGATTTCTTCAACGACGGCAACATGGATATCTTTTGGCGGCACCGCACTGCGGGCACCAATGTGTTTTGGAGAATGGATGGTACTACCCTTATTGAGGGTATTGAAACCACCGCTGCCCCGGCTGAGTGGCAAGCTCAAGGCGCTGCTGACTTTGATCAGGATGGCGAATTAGATATTCTCTGGCAGAACCGCACCACGGGAGAAAATGCAGTCTGGCTAATGGACGGCTTCACCCTCTACCGTGGTGACCTATTGACTACCGTAGATCCTGCGGCAGGTTGGACATCTACGGTATAAGACAGACCAACCGCCCGAGAGATCACTACACAGCATCTCTAGTTTAGATAGCTAGCGGCTCTGGAACTGCCCCCTGCAAGTATCCCAACCATTCGGTCAGGCTCTCCAGCTGCTTTTCGGGCTTGAGCACTCCCAGCCCGCGCACCACGACCCTGCCGCCGCTGTAGACAAAGCGCGTTTTTAGGTGACTGGGCAAATTCTCGCTGATCTTCTTCCAGGCGGGCTCTTCCATTGGGGTTTCCATCACCACGTGCTGCTTGCCCTCGGGCTTGATGCGCGAGAAACCAGCGTGCTTGGCCACCAGCTTGAGTTGCAGCATGCGCACGAGTTGCTCGGTCGCGTAGGGAATGGGGCCGTAGCGATCGCTCAAATCCGCCGCAATCTGCATCAGCTCTACCTTGCTGTTGGCCGCAGCTAGGGAGCGGTAGGCTCCCATCTTCTGCTCTAGATCGGGGATATAGTCGTTGGGCACAAAGGCAGTGACGTTGAGATCGACCTGAGTGTCTTCCACTTTGGGAATGTCTTGACCGCGAATTTCGGCGATTTCTTCTTCGAGCATGTCCATATAGAGGTCAAAGCCGATCGCATCCATCTGGCCCGACTGCTCGGCCCCCAGCAGGTTGCCGACACCGCGAATTTCCATGTCGCGCATGGCTAGCTGGTAGCCGGAGCCAAGCTGGGTAAATTCTTGGATGGCGCGGAGGCGCTGGCGAGCTTTGTCGGTGAGGGATTTTTTGGGGTAAAACAGCCAGGCGTGAGCCTGAATACCCGCCCGCCCGACTCTTCCCCGCAGCTGATAGAGCTGGGAGAGGCCAAAACGGTGGGCGTCTTCGATCAAAATGGTGTTGACGCGGGGGATATCCAGCCCCGACTCAATGATGGTGGTGCAGAGCAGCACTTCGGCATCGCCGTTGCTAAAGGTGAGCATAGTCGACTCGAGTTCGCCTTCGTCCATTTGGCCGTGGGCGATCGCAATTCTCGCCGCTGGCACCATCTCCCGAATTTTGGCGGAGACCTCTTCAATGCCCTCAACCCGAGGCACCACGTAGAACACCTGGCCGCCGCGATCGAGCTCCTGGCGAATAGCCGTGCGGATCGCTTCGGGGTCGTGGGGCGACAGGTGAGTTTTAATCGGGCGGCGCGAGGGCGGCGGCGTAGTGATCAGGCTCATTTCGCGCACCCCAGACAGGGCCATGTAGAGGGTGCGGGGGATAGGGGTGGCGCTGAGGGTGAGCACATCCACCTGGGTTTTGAGGGATTTGATTCGCTCTTTTTGGTTGACGCCAAAGCGCTGTTCTTCGTCTACCACCAGCAGGCCGAGGCTTTTGAAGGCGACGCCTTTGCCGAGCAGCTGGTGGGTGCCCACCACCACGTCCAGTTCGCCGGTCTTGAGCCGTTGCAAAATGTCTTTTTTCTCCTGCTGACTGCGGAAGCGGTTGAGCAGCCCCACCTGAATCGGGTAAGGGGCGAAGCGCTCTTTGAGGGTGTGGTAGTGCTGCTGGGTGAGGATAGTGGTGGGGGCTAGCAGGGCTACCTGCTGCCCAGCGGTGACGGCTTTGAAGATGGCCCGCAGGGCGACCTCGGTTTTGCCAAAGCCCACATCGCCACAGACCAGGCGATCCATGGGGCGATCGCTCTCCATATCGCGCTTGACATCCTGCACGGCCTTGAGTTGATCAGGGGTGGCCTGGTAGGGGAAGGAGTCTTCCAGCTCTTGCTGCCAGGGCATATCGGCGGGGTAAGAAAATCCCTCCATCCTGGCCCGCTGGGCGTAAAGCCTGAGCAGATCCACCGCCACTTTTTGGATCGCTTTCTTGGCCCGACCCTTGGTTTTCTCCCAGGCGGTGCTGGTCATTTTGTTGAGCACCGGGGCCTGGCCGCTGGCGGCTCGGTAGCGGGAGAGAGAGCCCACCTGGTCAGCGGCCACCCGCAGCAGCCCATCGGCGTACTGAATCACTAGATAGTCGCGGGTTTCGTTGTTGAGCACCAGGCTTTCGAGCTTGATGAATTTGCCGATGCCGTGGCTGCGGTGGACGACAAAATCCCCCGGCTTCATCTTGTTGGGGTCAACCTGTTTGGAGGCGGCCCGCCGCCGCTTGCGCACGTAGCCGCCTGTTGCCAGGGTGTGCTGACCAAAAAATTCGCGATCGGTCACCACCACAATGCGGAAGGTAGGCAGCACAAAACCTTCTAATTCTGCCAAGCCTGAATACTTGACCGCCACAGGGACATGCTGGGTATGCAGCTTGTCGATCGCATTAAAATCTTTGGGGTTAGGGATAAACTGCGCTGGGCAGTCGTGCTCTTGCAGCAGAGATACCGAGCGGGAGGGCTGGGCCGAGGCCAACCAGACAGAATACTTGCGATCGCACTCCTTGCGAATCGTCTCCGCCAGCTTGCCAAACTGGTGCGGAATTGCCTGCACCGGACGGCTCGATAGGTTTAAGCCGCTGTTGGCCTCGGCGATTTCCGATAGATCAACGCGCGGGAAAATTTCGGCATCGCTGAGGGTGTCGAGAAAGGGGCGATGAATTTTGGGGAGGGAGTAGGGGGTGGATGGGTGGATGGGTGGATGGGTGGATGAGTCCTCCTCCGCATCTCCCCCATCCCCTTGACTCCTCACCTCCTGCCAGTGGTCTTCGACGTGCTCTAGCCAGCGATCGCTATGGGCCTGACACTGATCGACCTCGTCCACCGCCATCAGGGTGTTTTCGGGTAGGTAGTCTAACAGGGAGGCGGGTTGGGAAAAGGCTAGGCCCAACCACCGACGAGTGCCTTCAGGGAGAATGCCACTTTCTAGCCCTTCGTGAGCAGCTTCAGAAAGCAGTCCCTCCAGCTTGCCCTGCGATCGCAAATGCTCAATGATCACCGGGCCATATTGAGTGGGGGTAAGCACCAGGTGGTCAATGGCATCCAGGGATCTTTGGGTGGCTGGGTCAAATTCCCGCAGGCGCTCCAGCTCGTCGCCAAATAGTTCTAGCCGCACCGGCAGCTCCGACGCCACCGGATACACGTCGATAATGTCGCCCCGCTGCGCCCACTGGCCCTCGGTTTCAACCACTGTGACGCGCTCATAGCCGAGAGTGGCCAACCGCTGCCCCAGCGCCTTGAAGTTAATTTCCTGCTTCAGCTCTAGCCGTAAGCAGTAGGGTTCCAAAGCAGAAACCGGCGGCAGGTGGGGTTGCAAGGCCCGTTCAGTCGCCACCACCGCTAGCTTGCGCAAGGGTGATGCTTCGCCGGCCGCCCGCAAGGCCAGCAGCTCTGCCAAGACCTGTAGCTGTCCCCAAGTCATTTCTGACTCTTGATCAAAGGGGTCGTAGGGGGAGGCTTCGGAGGTGGGGTAAAAGTGCACCGTGTCCCAGCCCATAGCTTCGAGCTGGGTAGCCCAGCGTCCGGCTTCTTCTAGGGTGGCGGTGATCACCAATAGGGGGCGCTGCTGAGCTAGGGCCAGGGCCGAGGACACCAGCCCCTTAGGTAATCGAGCCACGCCGTTGAGCACCAGTTGGCCCTGCTGGTCGAGCTTAGCCAGCAGTTCCTTAGCTAAAGGAGAGCGTTGCAGGGCACGGGTAATGGAAGAAAAGGCCATAGGACGCGCGACAGGGCAAAATTAGAAGCACAAAACCCCCTCAACTTTGCAGCCGAGGGCACGAAAAATCGGCCTTAGAGAGCCAGCCTCACGTTACTTATTTTAATAATGGCCAAGCCATTATGACAGCTTTGTGGAACTCTACTGAGCTAAAAGAAACGTTTCTAACTCAAACGCCTAGGCACTAACTATAGAAGTTGCTGCCAACGGTTGAGCCCTCCCAGGCCGAGCGCAATGGCCATCAAATTCTATAATTTGAGGCAACAGATGAACGCCGAGTGAGCCCTAGCTGAAGTCACTGCCGCCGTAGGCTTGATGAACAGTTCGCCAGAGCAGCTTAATGAGAGCGGTGGGGTTATTGAGGGTGGCTGACAGTCTCTAGGGAACGGTGTTTGCCCTGGTTCAGAAGCGATCGCACCTCGTCGTCGGAGGTTTGAGCGAATTCCTCATACCAAAGCCCCACCGCATAGAACGGTTGGGGAGTCTCGGCACAGATGATGCGATCAACGGCGGTTCCAACTGAGTCGCAAACCTCGCGGTCCGCTACTGGGACGGCCACAATCAATTTTCTAGGGCGCTGCTGCTTGACGGCTTCAATGGCAACCTGAATGGTTGCCCCAGTGGCTAGGCCATCGTCAACCAAAATAACGATGCGATCGCGGAGATCTAGGGGAGTAAGATCATCGCGATAGACTTGCTCTCGTCGCCGCAATTCCTCCTGTTCGTGCTGCACTACGACATCAATTTCCTCAGGCGTAATAGCCAAACGCCGGATTAAATCTTGATTGAAATATAAAAAATTGCCCGAGGCGATCGACCCCATGGCGGTCTCCCTAAACCCCGGTATACCTAGCTTTCGAACAATTAGTATATCTAGGGGAGCACTAAGGGCATTGGCGACTTCGGCCGCAACCGGTACGCCACCTCGGGGTAGCGCGACGACAGTTACATCAGGCCGATTGGCATAGGGTTGTAGGAGATTGGCTAGCCGTTGCCCAGCATCAACTCTATTCTTAAAAAGCATGGCTTTAAGCTCGATAAGGTGTTACCCAATAGCTGAGATATACAACGCATAATGCTGAAGAATTTACCTGATTTAATGCCGCGTTCACATGATTCATCTTTCGGCAACGTTTGACTTGGCAAAAGACCAGGTTTTAGAACTAATACTAAAAGTTTGATTACATGAATAGATGGTATGACGCCAAACTGTCATCGGCTTCTTTCATTAGATGTATCTCTTAAGAAGAAACTGTTAAATATTTCACCGCAAAAAGAGCAATTATTGTGGGCCACTAAGCAAGCCAGCAAGCAGTAGAAATGCCTAAGTTTTATAAGGATGCGTTAAGCTGACGCACTGGTGCATCAACTTGAACGTACCGGTGTGTCAGGCTTACAGCACAACACACCGTGCACAGCGTTGATTTAAGGCGACCTGCGGACTTATCCGTTCAGGTGACTAGATCTCAAAGGTCAGTCGGTGTAGATTCGCTCGACCGAGAAGGTGTCAATGGTGTCTTCAAAGCGGTTAAAGGTAACGCGCATTTCGTCGTAGGCTCGAGCTGTAGAGACGCCACCCGGCGTGGGACACTGCACCTGCAGCAGCGTTTGGAACGACTCGTAGGTTGCATGGGTGTACAACGTCTTTTCGCAAAGGGGGCTGATAAAACCTTCAATGGCAAGCTGGTTGAGTGCGGCTACTCCCATAGGGCTTTGCAGTACAAAGCGCCAAATCAACGCTTCATCTGCTTCGCTAGCGGGTCGCCACACTTGTGGCAAAGCCGATTCTTCAGCGGTTTGAGCCAAGCTTGGTTCTGCCTGGGTAACTATCGAAATTGCAGCCCCACCGGCAACCAGTAGACCGAGGCCAGCAGCTAGCCCAAACCACCGTGATAAGCCTATTTGTGTTTTCATAGCACGCTCTTGTAACTGTTGCTCTATCTTAGAAAAGCCGATAGAAGCAACCACCTAGGTTACAGGATTTGCAACAGTAAGCCCCCGTTGCGACTAAAGCAACAACGGGGGCAGAGACAGGCTTAGGGGAGGTCTAGGCCGACTTGGGTACGAACTCCAGGGATACCCCATTCATGCAGTAGCGCTGACCAGTGGGGGCAGGCCCATCGGGGAAGACGTGGCCTAGGTGACCACCGCAGTTGGCACAGTGCACTTCGACTCGGGTCATGAAGAAGGAGCGATCGGTGGTGGTAGCAATAGCGCCCTCGATGGGTGCATAGAAGCTGGGCCAGCCGGTGCCGCTGTTGAACTTGGTGTCAGAGGTAAAGAGGGGAGTGCCGCAACCCGAGCAGTTGTAGGTACCGGGCTCATAGACCTTGTCGAGGGGGCTAGAACCGGCCCGCTCGGTGCCGTGCTTGCGCAGTACGCGAAACTGCTCAGGGGTGAGCTGGTCACGCCATTCTTGCTCGGTTTTGTTGACGGTAAACTGTTCGTCGGTAGTAGCCATAGTATCCAGTTGATTAGAAAAAACTTCAGCAGTGAAATTGCTCAAAAGCCAGCTGCCGCCAATAATGGCGGTGCCCGCTTCCAGTAGCTTGCGTCGCTTCATGGCAGGGTAACAGTAGGGGGGGTAAGGGCTGGCGATCGCCAAGCATGCCGTGGTCAGAACCTTGTTTTATTTAACTTAACGTATCTCTCCTGGGCAACGCTGATAGCGCCCTGAGAATTGGCTGCAATTCCCCTGAATCCCCAATTTTTAGTAGGCTATGACTACGATTGATTCCCTTCAGGGATTGCCGCCGAGCCCCTATGTCAGCTGTTACCTCTGTCTCATCTATCCGCCGCGCCCGCGCTTGGCCCTTTTGGCCCCTAGTGCCCCTCTACCCCTACGGCCAGCGACCAACCCAGCGGGTGGAGGTGGTCAAAGACCAGGTGTGGACCTTTGAGCAGTTCCAGGGCATTTTCTACGTGGTCGTGCCGATTCGCATGACGGTGGTGCGGCTAGAGCCCGCCGGGCTGCTGGTGTATTCTCCAGTCGCCCCCACGCCGGAATGCGTGGCTCTAGTGCGTGAGCTAGAAGAGCGCTACGGCCCGGTGAAATACATTGTCATGTCGACGGTGACGGGCATTGAGCACAAGGTGTTTGTCGGTCCCTTTGCCCGTCAGTTTCCCCAGGCGCAGGTGTACGTAACGCCGAACCAGTGGAGTTTTCCGCTCAACTTGCCGCTGCCGTGGCTAGGGCTACCGCGCGATCGCACCCACATCCTCCCCGCCGAAAGTGCCCAGGCTCCCTTTGCTGACCAGGTTGACTACGCCCTGCTGCCCCCGATCGATCTGGGGCTAGGCCCCTTTGGCGAAACCGCCTGCTTTCATCGGGCCAGTCGCACCCTGCTGCTGACCGATGCGATCGTAGCCATCCCGGCGGAGCCGCCGGCGATCGTGCAGATCGACCCCTTCCCCCTGCTATTTCACGCTAGAGATAAGGCTACCGATGCGATCGTCGATACGCCTGAGAATCGCCGCAAAGGTTGGCAACGAATTGCCCTATTTGCCTTTTACTTTTGCCCCAGCACCCTAGATGTGGCCCCGACGGGGGAAATGTGGCGAGAGGCAAAGCAGGCCCCGGTGCGATCGCGCCAGCACTACTTCGGCCTCTATCCCTTTCGCTGGCGGTCTGACTGGCGCAAATCCTTTGAGGCGCTGCACAATGGCGGGCAGCTTCAGGTAGCGCCAATTCTCAAAACCTTAATTTTTAATCGAGGACCAGAAGCAGTTTTAGATTGGGCAAAAAAAGTCGCCACCTGGCAGTTTGAGCGCATCATTCCGGCTCACCTAGAGGCTCCCATCGCCGCCACCCCAGAGCAGTTTTTAGGGGCGTTTGACTTTTTGCACCTTGACCCAGCCTCTGAAGCCAGCGCCGCTTTGCCCGCAGCCGATTTTGAACTGCTACAGCAAATCGAAGCGGTGTTGCTTAGCAAGGGCATTTCTCGACCGCGCCAGTCGATGTTGACCACCCAGGGCAGCAAAAACGAGGCCCTCTAGGCCCTTGACAGGGTAATTGTTTTCAGCTTAAAAAGCGGTGGCAATGGACTGTCTAACTCACTCAAAGGCACCCTAAAAGGGGCGATCGCGCTTACTCGACATAGTCAGTAGCAATTTCGATCGCCAACGAGACATCATCCACCGTGACATAGAACTGATTGGGGCGGCAGCAGACCTGGCAGTCTTCGATGTACGACTGGGTAAGCCCGGCCGAGAGATCGACAAAGGTGGTACTGATCTCGCCGCAAAAGGCGCAGGTATACTCGGCGGTAGATTCCATAGGTGAAAGCGGCTCAAAACCGATAGGAACATCTCAAGGGGCGGCTCGTCCTCCTAGACTATAGGTATTGGGGCGATCGCGAGCCTCAGTTACCCTACCACTCTCCCCTAAGCCCGATTCGCTACGAGGGCACCCCTACATTTTCAAGCATCTTTCTGGAGGTTGTGATGAAAGTCAGTCACTTAGCCGCTTTGTCGTTAGCGGTCATGCCGGTAATTGCCCTGGAGCAACCTCCCATTGCCCAGGCTCAGCTGTTTGTGTCGTCGCCCATTCAGGCCGTCACCCCCAACAGCGAGACCCTCTATCTCAACACCGACGCCACAGTCGAGAAGACCCTTCGGGTAGGAGCCGCCACTAATCTCAACGGGCGCAGCATTCCCGCTGGTTCCCTTGTGCGCGGTCGGTTTGAGCCCGCCGAGGGCGGCGTGCGCTACGTGGCCACCGCTGTCGAAGTGGGCAACCAGGTCTACACCGTCAACGCCGTTTCTGAACTGCTGCGCGATATCAAAGACCCCAGAGAAACTAGCACCGGTGCCATTCTGACCGATGCTGGCATTGGGGCGGCGGGCGGTGCTGCTGTGGGCGGCATTCTTAGCGGGCGCGTCTCGGTGGGCAGTATTATCGGCGGAGCTGCCGCCGGAGCCATTATCGGCAATACGACTGCCCAGCGGGTAGTGGTGGTTGAGCCCAACCAAACCCTCACCTTGACCTCTCAGTAGTTTTTCCCCGAGGAAGACAATGGGTGAACGGCTCTGCTCAGCTACCGGAATAAAGTTCTCGGTAGTTGAGCGCAGCCTAGACTTTGGGATAGCGAGATTTTGCATCGATGTCGGCCAGCTCGGCCTCGATCGCTCGAGTGCTAATGGCAATTTCGTAGAGCGACGTCAGCAGCGAAGCTACCAGCAAAAGCAGGCTGAGGCCAAACAGCACTTCCGCCAGCTGCTGTTGCTCCAAAAATAGCCCCAGCATCGATAGCGTGCAGACAATAAAGCTTGAAACCCCTAGAGCCTGCATCAGGCGAATGAGGGCAATCCGCTGGCGCAGGTTAGCGATCTGGCGCTGCACCAGGCTTTGGAAGTAGTCGCGCTCAGAGCTGTGGAGCTGACGAATCAGTTGAGCCAACACCAAAAAGCGGTTGGTATAGGCCAGCAGCAGCAGCGAAATTGCAGGGAATAGCAGCGCTGGGGTAGTTAGTTCCATAGCAAAAAGGAGAGGACATCTTCATCGATATCCTCTCCCGATTAAGCCAGATAAACTCAATTAGACCGGTTTAAGGTTCAAGGGTAAGCCTTAAACCCTATACCTGTTACCCTAAACCAGCTTACGCTTGGGCCGTAGCTGCCACTTCGCGATCGGCGGCGATTAGGCGCTCGTAGGTAGCGCGCATCTTCAGACCCACCAGCACCTGGAATAGACCACTGCCGTTGGTCGAACCGGGGTACTCGCGGTGTTTGAGCAGCAGCTCAGTCATTTCACCGTAGTACTTGGTAGAGGTGTTGCTGAGGTGGCTCTCGATGTAGATCAGCTCTTCGAGGCGATCGAACTGGCCGTCTACCTCTAGCACCGACACCTCGTGCCCGTAGTAGGAGTCAGGGCCGTAGTGCATGCGAATGCCGGGGTAGGAGCAGGTGAGCTTCCGCCCGCAGGGGATCCAGTCGATGGTGGAGCCTTCGTCAAAGAGGTAAACGGGGTCGAAGCCTTCGATGCCTTCCCGCTGCATGAGGCGCACCCGCAGCACCTTCTTCTCTTCGTCGTTGGGGATGAGCTGGGTGGGCAGAATTTGAATCACCACATCGGCATACTGCTTTTGAATGTCGATGTAGGCCTCAAAGTCGGGACGGCGGGCGTTGATAGAAGCCAGCACGTCTTCGTAGGTGTGACCACGCTCGGCCATGTCTCGCTGAATCTTCCAGGCGATTTTGACTTCGTCGCTGATGTCGAGGTAAACGCTGAAGTCGATCAGGTCGCGCACGCGCTCGTCGTAGAGGGGGTGCAGGCCTTCAATGACGATGATGCGGTTGGGGTCAACCCGCTCGGGGGGATCGAGCTCACCGGTTTCGTGGTTGTAGATCGGCTTGTCAATGCTCTTGCCTTCTTTCAGGGCTTTGATCTGTTCGTACATCAGATCAAAGTTGTTGGCTTTAGGATCGAGGGCGGTCACCCCGGCTTCTTTGCGCTGCTTGCGATCGAGGCTATGGTAGTCATCTAGGCAGATGACGGTCATGAGTTCAGCGCCAAACAGATCACTCAAGCGCCGCAGAAATGTCGATTTACCGCATCCAGAGTCACCGGCGACACCGATTAGAACTACCTTACCTGGCTTGCTAATCATAAGTTCCCCCTAAAACAACCTTATATACATAGAACCCAGCGCTGCAGCGCAGCAAAAGAAAGCCATTCCTAGACGTGAATCTGGTTTAGCCGTTGCCTAACATCCCGAAACCAATCGGCCTAGGGAGTGAATGCCTTGCGAACGTCGCGCCAGTGAAGCCGAGGTCTTCTGAATAGAGGGAGTACGAAATTTTCCCTAGCATTCAGATCACCACCGCTTGCCTGGCTGAAAATAAGCTACAGCCCAAGCGCTGACTCTTTCTATACTCCTCTGAAGCGGCTAAACCGCCCTAGGCACAAGACCATTCTGGAGGATAAGTATTTCTACCGCAATTAGTCTCATCCTATCAGAAGCCAGTATCCTTCACAACAGTTTTTGGTGGTGGGCGGATAGGCGACGGCCCAAGCTTTTTTTGCCGAGCGGAGATTTTTAGATTAACTTAACGCTCGCTGCTGCAAAGAACACAATCTTTCTATCAGGATATGACTAGAGTGCAACCATTACTGGGGCAAAGGCTGAGCGTGGGGATTAGTTGCAGTGCGCTCTATCTCCTAGTTCACGGCATTACACCGTCTTACAGTGATACCCTAAGCTAAAAGCATGTCTAGTGCTGCCGCCTTTAGATTGGTCCTAGGGCTATCTAAATAGGTTCATTAGAGCATGCGCGACGGGTCATGACGGTGTGCCTCCGTCGCACTTAGTTGGGTCTAGAGAGTCACTGAAATTTAGATATGTACAATCCAAGTGTGAGCGGCGGCAACGCCAGTACTGAGGCCGGAAGCCGCTTGTTTCTATATGAGGTGCAGGGTCTGCGCCAGAGCGCAGAGAACGATCAGATGGCTAACCCCATTCGCAAGAGTGGCAGCGTCTTCATTACGGTGCCCTACACCCGTATGAATCAGGAGATGCAGCGGATCACCCGCATGGGCGGCAAGATTGTGAGCATTCGCCCCATTGAAGAGGTGGGAACTGCTAGCAATGCTGTGCCTACGCCGATCACTGCGCCTGTGGTTGCGTCCGCCGAAGCTGTTGCCCCAGCTGAGACCGCGCCCACCCAAACCAACCATAAGTCCATGACTCAAGCTGAGCCCAAGGTCGCTGCTGCCAGCGTGCCTGTTAACCTCTACAAGCCCAACAGCCCCTACGTCGGCAAGGTGTTGTCGAATGAGCCCCTGGTTCGAGAAGGCGGGACGGGTATTGTGCAACACATTACCTTCGACCTGTCTGAGGGCAACCTGCACTATGTGGAAGGCCAGAGTATTGGCATCATTCCCGATGGCACCGACGACAAGGGCAAGCCCCACAAGCTGCGCCTGTACTCCATTGCCTCGACTCGTCACGGCGACAACATGGATGACAAAACCGTGTCGCTCTGCGTGCGTCAGCTAGAGTACAAGCACCCCGAGAGTGGTGAGACCGTCTATGGCACCTGCTCAACGTTTCTCTGTGGCATCGAGCCTGGGGCTGGTGTGAAGATCACTGGGCCAGTGGGCAAGGAAATGCTGCTGCCTGACGACCCTGAGGCCACCATCATCATGCTAGCGACGGGGACGGGAATCGCCCCCTTCCGTGCTTACCTGTGGCGCATGTTTAAGGAAGCCGAGCGCAAGAAGAACCCCGACTATCAGTTCAAGGGCCTAGCTTGGCTGATCTTTGGGGTGGCCTACAGTGGCAACGTCCTCTACAAAGAGGAACTGGAGCAGATGCAGGAGCAGTACCCTGACAACTTGAAGCTCACCTACGCCATCAGCCGCGAGCAGCAAAATGCTGAGGGCGGTCGCATGTACATTCAGCACCGGGTGGGCGAGCACGCTGCCGAGCTGTGGGAGCTGATGCAAAAGCCCAATACCCACACCTACATGTGCGGTTTGAAGGGCATGGAAGACGGCATTGACTCAGCGATGGCAGCGGAAGCTAGCAAGCACAGCGTTGACTGGGTTGAGTTCCGCAAGCAGATGAAGAAAGAGCACCGCTGGCACGTTGAGACCTACTAAGGTTTTTGGTCTCCGTCAATAGTGGATGAGGGCGATCGCTGGTTCGCCCTTTCAAAAAAAGGAAGGGCTAAACCCTTCCTTTTTTTGTGGCCGTTGGTATCAGCGCCCAGGGGTGACAACAATCCCTTTACAATTGGGCTAGCGATCGCAGTTAAGGAAGTCAGACCATTGGTGATGCGTGTCGGTTTGCTGGGGTTGGGAACGGTGGGGTCGGGGACGGCCAAGATTTTGCTGGATCCGGCCCATCGTCATCCCCTTGTAGGGCAGATAGAGCTGGCCCGCGTGGGGGTGCGCAGTTTGGATAAGCCCCGGTCGGTGGCGATTGAGGGCGATCGCCTCACCACCGATTTAGAGAGCATTGTCAGCGACCCCACTATCGATGTGGTGGTGGAGGTGATGGGGGGCTTGGAGCCGGCGCGATCGCTAATTCTTAAGGCCATTGCCCACGGTAAGCATGTGGTGACGGCCAACAAAGCGGTGATTGCCCGCTACGGCGACGAGATTTTTACCGCCGCTAACGAGGCGGGGGTCTATGTGATGTTGGAGGCGGCGGTAGCGGGGGGCATTCCCGTCATCCAGCCGCTAAAGCAAGCGCTGGGGGTCAACCGCATCCGTGCGGTGACGGGGATTATCAACGGCACCACCAACTACATCCTCACTCGCATGCAGCGGGAGGGGGGCGACTTTGAGGCAATTTTGGCCGATGCTCAGCGCCTGGGCTACGCCGAGGCCGACCCTAGCGCCGATGTGGATGGGCTGGATGCCGCCGACAAGATTGCGATTCTGGCGTCGCTGGCCTTTGGGGGGCGCATTAAGCTGTCGGAGGTCTATAGCGAGGGCATTCGTCATGTGACCGCCGCCGATATTGCCTACGCCGACCGGCTGGGGTTTGTGATCAAGCTGCTGGCGATCGCCCGCCGTGACAGCGACTTCGACGAGACCTCTGACCAAGCATTGGATCAATTGCAGCTGAGGGTGCATCCGACCCTGGTGCCCGTGAGCCATCCCTTGGCGTCGGTGAACGATGTTTACAACGCCATTCTGATTGAGGGCGACCCGATTGGCCAGGTGATGTTCTTTGGGCCAGGGGCGGGGGAAGGACCGACGGCCAGTGCGGTGGTGTCTGACCTGCTGAACCTGGCGGCGAACCTGCGGGCGGGGACAACGCCTAAAGCCACTAACCCGCTGCTGGCCTGTAGTCATCAGCACTACTGCAAGGTTAGCCCCATGGCTGACATTGTCAGTCGCTTTTACGTGCGGCTGCTGGCGGAGGATGAGCCGGGGGTGATTGGCAAATTGGGGCTGTGCTTTGGCCGTCACCGGGTGAGTTTGGAGTCGATTGTGCAAATTGGTCAGCACGAAACGCGGGCAGAGATTGTGATCGTTAGCCATGAGGTGACGGAGGCGAATTTCCAAACTGCGTTGGATGAGCTGCGAGAGTACAGGGAGATTCACAGTGTGGCCAGTGTGCTGCGGGTGTTGTAGGGTGCATTCGCGGCCTTCCCCAGCCCGGCTTTGATCTGAGATCTGATAAGCCGCAATGCACCGCTTAGGGTATCGGATATGTTGCTTAGGCTTGGCGGCGCACAATTGGGGTAAAAAGCCAGATCTGCCGCTGGGGCCATTTCGCAGGCCCTAGACCCACGTCGAGCAGGACGTTCCGTCGTCCTGCACCTCACGGAAAGAATTAATCAATCATCGGTTTAAATCTCTGTTTTGCAAATTGACTGATTGGCAGCTCTGGTAAGGGGTATTGAATCGTAGGGTGGGCGTTGCCAACTGGATAGGCGGCACAGACTTTGGCCTGAGATTATCGAGCTTCTTCTCAATTTTTCGCTCTTCGTCCTTCATTTTTCTGTTTTATGGCCAGTATTCAATCTGCACGGCACCCCATACAGAGGCTGTTGCGTTACGGGCAGAATTATCGGCCGCAGATTTGGGGTGCGATCGCCAACTCTGTTCTCAACACCATCTTCGACCTGGCCCCGCCCTACCTGATCGGTATTGCCATTGATGTGGTGACTAATAACGAAAGCTCGCTCATTGCCCGCGTGGGGATTACCAGCATTCCAGGGCAGCTAGGGGTGTTGTCGGCGCTGACGTTTTTAATCTGGACCCTGGAGTCGTTGAGCGAGTATATCTATGCGTGGCTGTGGCGCAACCTGGCCCAGAATTTGCAGCACGACCTGCGGATCGACACCTACAGCCATCTGCAAAGTCAGGATCTTAACTATTTTGAAGACCGCAGCACGGGCGGCCTGCTGTCGATTTTAAATGACGACATCAATCAGCTGGAGCGGTTTCTCAATACTGGGGCGCACAACCTGCTGCGTTTTTTTACCACGGTGCTGTGGGTGGGGACGACGTTCTTAATTCTGGCGCCGGGGGTGTCGTGGATGGCGATGCTGCCGATTCCTTTTGTGCTATGGGGGTCGGTCGCTTTTCAGAAGCGGCTGGCTCCGCGCTACGCCGAGGTGCGCGATAAGGCAGGGCTAATCAGCGGGCGGTTGGCCAACAACCTGTCGGGGATTGCCACAATTAAAAGCTTTACGGCGGAAAGGTATGAGCGCGATCGCGTCACCCTAGACAGCGATGCCTACCGCTACAGCAACCGCCGGGCGATCGCCCTCAGCGCCGCCTTTATTCCGCTGATTCGAATTTTCATCTTGGTGGGCTTTACCCTGATGCTGTTTTTGGGCGGTCTGGCGGTTGCCGATGGCACCCTGTCAGCGGGTACCTACGGCTTTATGGTGTTCATCATTCAGCGGCTGCTGTGGCCCTTTACCCAGCTCAGCGAAATTATGGATGAATACCAGCGGGCGATGGCTTCGGTGCGCCGGGTGCTGGGCCTGCTGGATGAACCGATTGAGCTGATCCCCGGTCGCAACCCGCTGCCGGTGGAGCAGGTGCGCGGCGAGGTGCGCTATGAGAATGTCAGCTTTGCTTACGCCAACCGCCAGCCGGTGCTCAAGAATCTTTCCCTTCATATCCCTGCCGGTCAGAGCATTGGGGTAGTAGGGGCCACTGGCTCGGGCAAGAGCACCCTGGTAAAGCTGCTGCTGCGCTTTTATCAGCCCCAGCAGGGCCGCATTTTGGTCGACGGCCAGGAGATTCAAGACCTGCTGCCTCAGGATCTGCGCCGCTGCATTGGCTTGGTCAGCCAGGACGTGTTTTTGTTCTCGGGCACAGTGGCGGAGAATATCGCCTATGGCACCTTCGATGCCACCCCAGAGCAAATTCTCCACGCCGCCAAGCTGGCGGAGGCCCACGAGTTCATTGTGCAGATGCCCCAGGGCTATGACACCATTGTGGGCGAGCGGGGGCAAAAGCTGTCGGGTGGCCAGCGGCAGCGGCTGGCGATCGCCCGCGCCATTCTCAAAGATCCGCCAATTTTGGTGCTCGATGAGGCAACTTCGGCGGTGGATAACGAGACCGAGGCGGCAATCCAGCGATCGCTGGCGGTGATCACCCAGGGCCGCACAACCTTGGCGATCGCTCACCGGCTCTCCACCATTCGCCACTGCCACTGCATCTACGTCATGGCCCACGGCGAAATTGTGGAACGGGGCCGCCACGAAGAACTGCTAGAAATGAACGGTATCTACGCCAGCCTGTGGCGGGTTCAGTCTGGCCTGCGCTAGCCTGGGCGGGAGACTTAAGTTAATGGGATTGACTGAGTCAATCCCATGCTCCTCACCGCCCCATCGCCTCCCGTTCGCGCCTATGCCCACTCCACTGATCGAGTTTCGCCAGCTGCAAAAAGTCTATGGCTCGGGCAATACCGAGGTGCGGGCGCTGTGGAACGTAGATTTGTCGATTTACCCCGGTGAGTACTGCGCCATTATGGGGCCGTCTGGCTCCGGCAAATCTACCGCCATGAATATGGTCGGCTGCCTCGATCGCCCCACCGCCGGAGAATATTTCTTCGACAGCCAGAATGTGGCCACCTTAGAAGACGACGCCCTGGCCCTCATTCGCAATCAAAAAATCGGCTTTGTCTTCCAGCAGTTTCACCTGCTGCCCCAGCTCACCGCGCGGGAGAATGTGGAGCTGCCGATGATCTACGCCGGGGTGCGCAGCGAGGTCCGCCGCCAGCGAGCAACAGAAGCATTGGTGCGGGTGGGGCTGGGCGATCGCATCAACAACAAGCCCACTCAGCTATCGGGGGGGCAGCAGCAGCGGGTGGCGATCGCGCGGGCGATCGTCAACGACCCGCTACTCTTACTGGCCGACGAACCTACAGGCGCATTGGATACTCACACCACTGATGACGTGCTGGGCCTTTTTGCCGACCTCCACGCCGCAGGCATTACCGTTGTCATGGTTACCCACGAACCCGATGTGGCCCGGGCTAGCCAGCGCATCGTCTGGTTCAAAGACGGCAAGATTCTCAACGACCACCTCAGCCCCGAGGATCTAGCTCAGTCGCTCGCGGTGCGATGAGTATCGAAGCTTAGATAACGTTATCTACTTGCTGAAATACTTACCGTGGAGTGACTACGGGGTGATAGGAACTCTGTCATCAAATAGATTTGGTGGCGTGAATCATGCCATGTAGCAAAGCTTACGCTCTTGCGATTACTCTTTAAGATACTGTGCCTTACGTTAAAGTAAGGTAAAAAGCACAAACCCCTGGGTACCTATAACGTGCTGACTAAACTTACCGAGCAGAATAAAATTACCCTGCCGTCGAGCGTAACTGAGGCACTTGGCCCAGTTGAGTACTTTGAAATAACCCTCGAAAATGGGCAGATCATTCTTACTCCCGTCAAAGTTCAACGGTCTGATGCTGTTAGAGAAAAGCTAGCTGAACTGAACATTACAGAGCAGGATATTGCTGATGCTATAGCTTGGTCTCGCGGCAGTTCTGCGCCTCAGTGATGACTCTCGAACTCAGGGTCGTACTGGATACAAATGTGCTAATTTCAGCTCTAGTATTTAAGCAAGGGATCTTAGCTACCCTGCGCCAGACTTGGCAGGGCAAAGGCTTTACGCCGCTAGTCTCCCGGGCAACAGTTACAGAGTTGATCCGAGTGCTAGCCTATCCAAAATTTAGGCTTTCCAAAACCGAGCAGGAAGAACTATTGGCGGATTACCTGCCCTATTGCAACGTCATACCAATGCAATTAGAACTGCCAGCAGTTCCAGACTGTCGAGATCTGTTTGATGTACCGTTTTTGCAGTTGGCGCTAGTGGGTCAGGCAGATTATTTGGTTACGGGCGATCGCGATCTTCTCAGCCTAACAGCCCTGTTTGAGATACCTATCGTAAACGCTGAGCAGTTTTTGGCGATCCTCTCTCCATAACCTTTACCAAGCCTTCCATCCGCCTAAACATGGGCAGAAATACAAAACCATCCCCGAGCATTAATGGTGCAGCCGCCTCTCCAGCCTTTCTGCCCAGTTTTCTAAGGCTGGCAGCTGCCAATATCATCTCAAACCTGATGGTGCCCCTGGCGGGCCTCGTAGATACGGCCTTTCTCGGTCATCTGGACGACATTAGTCACCTAGGTGGGGTAGCCCTGGCCACGGTGATTTTTAACGTGGTCTACTGGAGCTTTGGCTTTTTGCGCATGGGCACCACAGGTACAACGGCTCAGGCGCGGGGGCGGGGCGATGCCGAGGAAATTTGGCTGATCTTGCTGCGCAACGGGGCGATCGCCCTGAGTTTTGGGGTAGCGATTTTGCTGCTTCAGGTGCCGATTCGCGACCTTAGCTTTGCCCTGCTCAGCGCTGAACCCGAGGTTAGAGCAGCGGGCATGGCATTCTACAACGCCCGCATTTGGGATGCCCCAGCAGTGCTGATGAACCTGGTGCTGATGGGCTGGTTTTTGGGTCGCGAAAAGGGTCGCCGGGTGATTGTGCTGTCGCTGGTAGGCAACGGCAGCAACGTGGTATTCAACACTATTTTCATCAGTGGGTTGGGCTGGGCCAGCACCGGGGCGGGGTTGGGCACTGCCCTCAGTCAGTACGTCACCCTGGCGGTGGGGCTGAGCCTGTTGGCTAGAGAAGGCGGCTTCCAAAAGCTCTGGGCAGTAGTGCCCCAGGGGTGGAATCTGCAGGCAATTAAAGGGCTGTTTCTGCTGAACCGCGACATTTTGGTGCGCACCTTTGCCCTGGTGCTGAGCTTTGCGCTGTTTACTAATTTCAGCTCGGCCCTGGGAAGAGAAACTCTGGCAGCGAATACGCTGCTGCTGCAAGTGGTGACGCTCTCGGCCTACTTTATCGACGGCATCGCCTTTGCCACGGAAAGCTTTGCGGGACGGTATTACGGCAGCGGCGATCGCACCCACCTGCGTCGTCTATTAACCTTGGGAGGATTCACTAGCATCGCATTAGGGCTATCCTTTGCGCTGGCTTTTGTGCTGTTTCCAGCGCCGCTGTTTGGCCTACTGACGGGCCATCAAGAGGTGATCGCGATTGTAAAAATCTACGTGGGCTGGTTGATTCCCATTTTAGGATTGGGCGCGATCGCCTACATGCTTGACGGCTACTTTCTCGGTCTTACCGCTGGCCCAGTGCTGCGCAACGCCACAGTGTTAGCGGCCGGGGTTGGCTTTTTGCCCCTAGCTCTGCTGGCTCAATCTTTGGGCAGTGCTCACCTACTATGGCTGGCCCTGGTAGGGTTGATGGCCGCCCGCGCCCTCACCCTACTCTGGGCTGTACCAAAGTCGTTAGCCTGACCGCCGCCTGCATCCCTACCGCTTTCTTAACAACGTTTAGCTGTGACAGAAACCCGTTTATGCTTTACGGTTTATCCCCGATTCGCCACCGAGCTGCGCTGGCTGAGAATGGCCTGGTGGGCCTGCTCCCAGTGGTGGGCCGCAATGCGAATCTGGCTGGGGTCAGCCATGCCCTGGGCGCGGTACTCGCGCACGGCTTCGAGGGCCGCCTGGTTGCTGAGTAGGGCCAGGTCGGCACCGTTCCAGCCATCAGTGCGGGTAGACCAGTCGTTGAGATCGACGGCATCGAGGGGGCGATCGCTGTTGTGCACCTGCAAAATCGCCAGTCGCCCCGCCGCATCGGGCAGGCTAATCTCGAGCTGGAGATCGATGCGGCCAGCGCGCAGAATCGCGGGGTCGAGGGCACTGGGGCGGTTGGTCGCCCCAATCAGCAGCACGTTGGTGCAGCCCTGGAGACCATCTAGCTCAGTCAGCAGCTGACCGACGACGCGATCGCTTACGCCCGAGTCGCCTTGGTACTGGCCTCGGGCGGGCACCAGGGTGTCGATCTCATCAATGAATACGACACAGGGCGCGGCCTGACGGGCCTTGGCAAACAGCTCTCGCACCGCCTGTTCAGCCGCACCGACCCAGCGGCTCAGCAGCTCGGGACCGTTAACGGCGATAAAGTTGGCCCGGGCCTGGGCGGCCACAGCCTTGGCCAGCAGAGTTTTGCCTGTGCCGGGAGGTCCCCACAGCAGCAGTCCGCGCGGCGCTTTGGCTCCGGTTTGGGCGTAGAGTTCAGGGTAGAGCAGTGCCCCCTCAACCGATTCTTGCAGGGTTTGCTTGATGGATTCTAAGCCGCCGATGTCTTCCCAGGCGATCGCAGGCGACTCCACCTCCACCGATCGCAGCACTGAGGGCTTGATTTCCTTAATCGCTTGGAGAAAGTCAGCGTGCACCAGGGTCATGGTGTCGGGTACGGGGCCAGCCAGATCCGGCACCTGACGGCGTAGGGCAAAGTAGGCGGCTTTTTGGCAGAGGGCCTTGAGATCGGCCCCCACCATGCCGACCGCCAGATCGGCGATCGCATCCAAATCCACGCCCTGTAGCGGCATGTCGCGGGTCTGAATCTGAAGGATTTCGAGACGACCCGCGCGATCGGGCACGCGAAACTGCACCTCGCGATCGAAGCGGCCCGGACGACGCAGGGCCGGGTCAATGTGGTCGGGTCGGTTGGTGGCGGCCAGCACGATCACGCCCTTGGTCTGAGCAAAGCCATCCATCAGGCCCAGCAGGGTGGCGACCAAGCGCTTTTCGACCTCGCCTTCGACCTTGCTGCGATCGGGGGCCAAGCTGTCGATTTCGTCGATAAACACCAGGCAGGGGGCAGCTTTCTTGGCCTTCTCAAAAATGGCCCGCAGGCGCTGCTCGGCCTCGCCGTAGTATTTACCCATCACCTCGGGGCCGACAATCGCAATGTAGTTGACGCCTAGGTCTTCGGCCAGGGAGCGGGCGGTGAGGGTTTTGCCCGTGCCGGGAGGGCCAACCAACAGCACACCACGCGTGGGCTCCAGGCCCAGCTTGGCCAGCACATCGGGCCGCTTAAGGGGAATTTCTACCAGTTCGCGCAGCTCTTGCAGGGTGGCGGAGAGGCCACCGACATCGCCCATGGTGGGGTGATGGGGAGACGAGGGGGGCGGGGAGGATGGGGAAGGTGAGGAGGATGGGGAGTTGTCGCCAGCGGGGGGTGGGGTGATGATGACTTCTTCGACGGCGGGATCGTTGATCGGCGCGCTATCTCCAGGGGTGCGGTTCATGCGGCTGACACCGATGTTAGGGATGTTGCCCTGGCGGGGAATGCTGCCCATGCCCCGAGCGTTGATCTGCACGTTGGTTTTAAGCTCACCGCTTTCGGCTTTTTCTTCTAGCGTTTTAGCCAGTTCGAGCAGTTGTTCAAAGCCTTTGAAGAAGTCATTCATGAGCGTTACTCATCACGGTTTGGGGCTGACAGCGAGGGAATGGGCGCCACTTAGCGTTCCCCAGGCCTAGGGTTCACTCCCGGTCGGCCAAACCGCTTTGCCCTGCCCCAGTCGTTATAAAAATTGAGAAACAACGCCGACCTAGAGGCTCAGAGCGCTGTAGCCGCCCAAAAACACCAGCCACACCATCACCACCAGCCAGTGCATGGCCGCCACCACCCACCAAGAACCCGACTTCCAGTAAACGATGGTGCAGATCAAGCCCAGCAGAGCGGCCGACAACAAAAAGACCGGGTTGCTAAAGGTGGTAAAAGCCACGGGGTAGAGCGCCATAGCATTGAGGGGATGCATGACAACAAACAGACCCAGCATGGGCAGACCCAGCCGCCAGCGACGGCGATCGCTCATGATCTCCGTCGGGTGGGGCAGCAGCAGCACCCGCCAAAACCCCTCTTCGAGCAGGGCGGGCACCAGCAGCACGCGCGCCGCCAGCCGCAGTCCATCGCCCCAGGTGATGTCGGCCAGGGTGGGGGCCAAAAAATGGCTGTGCAACCCTAAGGGAATAGTCACTAGCCCCAGCGCCACCGTTAGCCCAGCCGCTAGTACCCAGTCCTGGGCCGGGGGCCAGGTAGTCGCGGCCTGCCGCAACCGGTGCAGGGTGAGTCGGAGGGCAATATAAGTGCTAAGGCGAAGGTGTTGCAACGTACCAATGCAGTAGTGGCAGCAAACAATTGCAGGCCCCTGGGCCAGTCAGCGACTTGAACAGGGAAAAGCCTTGGCGCTCCAGGGTAATGGTTCCCTAAAGCTCCTGTTTCCATAGTAAACAGATTGGTTGGGAGGTGGTGTGATGGTGGTTGCCATCTGCTGCCGTCCCTAAATCAGCAGCACCCGGTTTAGACTGCGTGGAGAAGAGTTAGGAAAGCCAGCTACTTAATCAGAGATTTGAGCGTAACTAGATTCAAGCATCTTCGAAGATTAGGGCATGCTAACAAAGACGCTCCTTTAATTTGACGCTGGTTCGACGGGTGTTGCCGGCTCACTCTGGCAAGGTCAGAAATTCTTAAGATGAAGTTACTAGCCACGTCATGCCTTTGCCTGCAGAGTCCGAGCCCCCCGCTGAATTGGAAGCATCCCCGTCAGATCTTGGCGGGAATATTGCTAGCGCGAACGGAGCAGGGGCTAACCTGCCGTTAGATGCAGCCCTGCCCTGGAGCATCTTTGAGGCCGCCCTTGATGCCATGCTCATTGTTAATGATGCCGGGTATTATGTGGCGGCCAACCCAGCGGCCTGCGCACTGCTAGAGCTGCCTCAGGCAGACTTGATCGGGCGACGAGTAGCCGATTTTTTGTCCTTAGACACGGATTTTGAGACGGTCTGGCAGGATTTTTTGGCGGCGGGGCAGATGCGGGGGGAACAGCAGCTGCAGCTCGACAACGGCACTGTCAAAACGGTGGAGTTTGCGGCGACGGCGCACGTTCAGCCCAATCGTCATCTGTCGATTTTGCGGGATATTAGCGATCGCAAGCGGTTTGAAGCCGAGCGCGATGCCCTGTCTCGGCAGCTAGAGCAGTGGGTGATTAGCAGCTCTGAAAAAATAGAGATTACCCAAGCCGAGCTGCGATCGCAGCAGCAGCGCATTGACAGCATTCTCAACTCGCTGGAGTGCGTGGTGTGGTCAGTTGACCCTTTGACACTGGAGACCATCTACGTCAACGCCGCTGCTACTGCCCTCTACGGCCACCCCCCAGAGGCTTTTTTAGCCGATGCCGACCTTTGGTTTAACTGCATTCATCCCGACGATTACCCGCTGCTTTTGGCCGACATTGAGGCCCTGAGCTACCAAGGCAAAATCGACCGAGAGTATCGGATCTTTCGCGCCGATGGCACCCTGTGTTGGGTGCGTGGGCAGGCCCGCCTAGTGCGCGATGACGTGGGCACCCCCCTCCGCATTGACGGCACTACGCTGGATATCAGCGATCGCAAACGGGCAGAATTTGCCCTCAAAGACCACCAGGCCACCCAGCAGGCCCTTCTCGAAGCCATCCCCGATCTGATGATGCGCATCGACGAAAATGGCAATATTCTCGACCTGATTTCGGGCGGCGAGATTGTCCTCTACGGCCCCATTGTCCCCGAGCGCGGACAGTCGCTTTACGTCAGCTTTCCCAAGGAACTGGCCGACCAGCGCATGCACTACATACGGATTGCCCTATCTACGGGCACCCGGCAGCGCTACGAACACACTATTGAGATCAACGGCGAACTGCGCCACGAAGAGTCGCGGGTGGTGCCCATTAGCCAAAACGAGGTGCTGGTAATTGTGCGCGATATTACCGAGCGCAAGCGAGCCGAAGTCACCCAGGCTGACCTTAACCAAAAACTCAAGCTGGTCAATGCCGAACTCAATCGACTGGCCACCGTCGATGGTCTTACCGAAATTGCCAACCGCCGCAGTTTTGACCAGGCCCTCGATTTAGAGTGGCAGCGGGCCCGTCGTCAGCAAAAATATTTGTCGCTGATTCTCTGCGACATTGACTACTTCAAGCCCTACAACGACAACTATGGTCACCTGGCAGGCGACGACTGCCTGCGCCGGGTGGCCCAGATGCTGAGCACCGTGGTCAAGCGCCCGGGCGATCTGGTAGCCCGCTACGGCGGCGAAGAATTTGTGCTGCTGCTACCCGATACCACCCTCGATGGCAGCATTGAGATCGTTGAAAAAGTTCAGGCGGCGATCGCCCAGTGCCCGCTGCCCCATGATTATTCAGAGGTGAGCTCAAACTTAACCCTAAGCTTTGGCCTCGTGTGCCACTGCCCTAGCGTCAAAGAGCACTCTCCCAGAGAACTAATCCATCGCGCCGACCTGGCCCTTTATGAGGCCAAGGCCCAGGGCCGCAACCGGTATGTGGTCGGCGACAGCTTTACCTAATAGACTGCTAAGCCAAAGGTGAGCGGTCATTGGGGATTTAAGGTTCAGGGTTCAGGTGCAAGGTCGGTCGTGAACCATATACCGTAGACCCTGAATCCTAGCTATTCGAACTGGTCACAATTGCTTTGGTTAAGTACTAGCTGCGGCCAAGCGGTTCTTTAAGCAACCCAAACCAAGCCAAACAGCCGCCAAGACTCGCCCAGCACAACTAGCCGGTTGATGTTCACAGCTATCTAGCCCACACTGGAGTTTGGCTGAGAACGAGACTTCATGACTAACCCTGAGTTTAATCTGGCTACGGCCCCAGCAGCCTTGAGCGTCGGCGGTTTGGTCGACTACATTAAGGCCGTTTTGGAAGACGACCCCACCCTGCGCCAGGTTTGGGTCGTGGGGGAAGTGTCTAGCGCCAACAACCACGCCAAGGGGCTGTTTTTTACCCTCACCGACCCCGACACTGGAGCTGCCATCAATGCTGTAGCCTGGCGCAGCCAGCAGGCGCGGCTTACGACCCTACCTACCGTCGGTGAACAGGTGATCGCTCTAGGCACGGTGAAGGTTTACCCCCAGCGCAGCAGCTATCAGCTAACGGTGTGGCAGGTGCTGCCCAGCGGCGACGGTCTTAAGGCTCTGCGCTACCGCCAGCTGCGCCAGCGGCTTGCCGCTGAGGGTCTGTTTGACCCCGAGTTTAAGCGATCGCTGCCTGCCCTGCCCCAGGCCATAGCTGTAGTGTCGTCGCCCCAAGCAGCGGCCTGGGGCGACATTCAGCGATCGCTGCGCCACCACCACCCCGGCCTACACATTCTCTTTTCGCCCGCCACGGTGCAGGGCGACACCGCCCCTGCCTCCATCGTGGCCGCCATGGAGCGAGTCGCCGCCGATGGTCGCGCCGAGGTGCTGATTTTGGCTCGCGGCGGCGGGGCCAGCGAAGATCTGGAGTGTTTCGACGACGAGCGGGTGGTGCGGGCGATCGCCAACTGCCCAATTCCAGTAGTGACGGGCATCGGCCATCAGCGCGACGAATCGCTGGCCGATCTGGCCGCCGATCTATGTGCCCATACACCGACTGCTGCTGCGATCGCCGCTGTCCCCGCCTTGGCCGATCTGATCGACGCTCACCGACAGCGCGTAGCCCTGCTCAAAACCCTTACCGCCGATCACCTGCTCGATGCCCAAACCGATGTGCACCGCCTCGGCCAGCGATTACTGCGCACCCGCCTCGACCAGCGGGTGCAGCAGCAGATCGTTCACCTCAAGCAGCTCAAGCGCCGCCTAGTGCAAGGGGTACAGGTGGAAATGCGGCAGGCGAGCGATCGCACCGCCGCCCTGCGGAGCCACCTCATGACCCTTGACCCTGACACCGTCGTTAGGCGAGGCTATGCTCTGGTGCGCGACGAAGCCAACCAGCTCGTTACCCAAGCCCAATCCACCACCCCCGGCCAAACCCTCCAAGTTCAGCTCGCCCAAGGCCACCTCACCGTCCAAGTCACCCAGGTCCATCCCACCACCCCCTAATTCCCTTACCTCCCATCTCCATCCACCCCCTACCCATCCATCCCTTCCCCCATGCCTAAGAAAGCCGCTGATACCTGGAGCTACGAAACCACCGTTGCCACCGTCGAAGGCATCATCGCCGACCTCGAATCGGGCAGCCTGCCCCTGGCGGCGGTGCTGAGTCAGTTTGAGCAGGCCGTACAAGCCCTCCAGCAGTGCGAAACCTATCTGAACGAAAAACAGCAGCAAGTGGATCTGCTAATTGAGACCCTAGCCGACCACTGATCCCAACCCCAGGGCTCGGCCAGGCATGCTTTAGACTCACTCCCTAGAGAATGACTAAGTTTCTAGGGCAGCCTCCGGTCATTCCTAAAATTAAGGCTCATCCTAGAGAAGACCAACTCTCCTCTAGCCCCATGAACCCAGAGCACCAGCGCCTCAAAGCGACCCACACATCGCAAACGCCGTGGAAAAAATGGGGGCCATACCTGAGCGATCGCCAGTGGGGCACTGTGCGCGAAGACTACAGCGCTACGGGTGCAGCGTGGAATTATTTCTCTCACCAGCAGTCGCACTCGCGGGCCTACCGTTGGGGCGAGGACGGCTTGGGCGGCATTTGTGATGATCAGCAGTTGCTCTGCTTTGCCCTGGCCCTGTGGAATGGGAACGATCCTGTGCTCAAAGAGCGCTTGTTTGGGTTGACCGGCGACCAGGGCAACCACGGCGAAGACGTGAAGGAATACTACTTTTACCTCGACAGCACTCCCACCCACAGCTATCTAAAGTTTCTCTACAAATATCCCCAGGCCGAGTACCCCTACGCTGACTTGGTAGCCGAAAACCAGCGGCGCGGTTACGACCAGCCCGAGTACGAGCTGCTGGATACGGGTGTTTTCAACGAGAATCGCTACTTTGACATATTCGTGGAATACGCCAAGGCCGACCCCGAAGACATTCTGATTGCCATCGAAGTGGTCAATCGCGGCCCTGAGCCAGCCACAATCCAAGTGCTGCCAACCCTGTGGTTCCGCAACATTTGGGCCTGGGGTGAGGACGTAGAGAAGCCGAGGTTATGTAAGGGCAAACGGCCTGCCCCTACGAAGGATGTTGTGATTGAAGCATCTCACCCTACGTTGGGGAACTACTGGCTCCACTGCGAGGGGAATCTGACTGATGATGAAAACTCACCCCTCTATTTCACCGAAAACGAGACTAACTACGCGGCGGTATTTGGGGACAAAAATTCCTCCCCCTACGTCAAAGACGGCATTCACAATGCGTTAATTCACGGACAAGCTGATGCGGTAAATCCTGATTTAGTGGGCACAAAAGTCTCGCCCCACTATCGCCTTTCCTTGGAGCCAGGAGCGCAGCGGACAGTGCGCCTGCGGCTGACTTGTCAGCCCACCATAGAACATCCCTTTGGTGCTGACTTTGAAACGCTGCTTCAAACTCGGCGACAGGAGGCAGATGACTTTTACACTGCCCTTACCCCCTTTGAGCTGAGCGGCGAGCAGCGACAGATTCAGCGGCAAGCGATCGCAGGCCTCCTCTGGAGCAAGCAGGTCTACCGCTACTCGGTGGAACAATGGCTCAGAGGCGACACCACCATGCCAGAGCCGCCGCAGGGCCGCAGCCGCAACCGCCAGTGGCAGCACATCGACACCGCCGAAATCATCTCCATGCCTGACAAGTGGGAGTATCCGTGGTTTGCCGCCTGGGATTTGGCCTTTCACTGCATTCCTCTGGCCATGGTTGACCCCGAGTTTGCCAAACAGCAGCTCGATCTGCTGACGCGGGAGTGGTATATGCATCCCAACGGCCAGCTGCCCGCCTACGAGTGGGCCTTTGGCGATGTCAACCCGCCCGTTCACGCCTGGGCCACCTGGCGGGTGTACAAAATTGCTCAAAAGATGACCGGGCCAGATGTTGACCATCGCCCCTTTCTAGAGCGCGTCTTTCAAAAATTGCTGCTCAACTTCACCTGGTGGGTCAACCGCAAAGACGCCGAGGGCAAAAACGTGTTTGAAGGCGGCTTTTTGGGCCTCGACAACATTGGCGTGTTTGACCGCAGCGCCCCGCTGCCCACGGGCGGTACCCTGGAGCAGTCTGACGGCACCAGCTGGATGGCAATGTACTGCCTCAACATGCTGGAGATGGCGCTAGAACTGGCTTTGGAGAACCCGGTCTACGAAGACATGGCCACCAAATTCTTCGAGCACTTTATCTACATCGCCGACGCCATGAACCACATCGGCGACGACCAAACCCGCCTGTGGAACGAGGAAGACGGTTTTTTCTACGACGTGCTGCACCTGCCCGACGGCGATGGTCCCTCAGGGCCGGCCTGTGACCATCGCATTCAGATGAAAATTCGCTCTCTGGTCGGGCTAATTCCCCTCTGCGCAGTCATGACTCTGGAGCCCGAAACCTTGGAGAAACTGCCCGACTTCGCCGAACGGCTGGAGTGGTTCATTCGAAATCGCCCCAACCTGAAGCGCAATGTCGCCTGTATGGAAACGAAGGGGCAGGAGGCGCGGCGCATGCTGGCTCTGTGCTATGCCACTCTGGGTCAGGTCGAACCGCGCGATCGCCTCCGCCGCCTGCTCGAAAAACTGCTGGATGAGTCCGAATTCCTCAGCCCCTACGGCATTCGCGCCCTGTCGAAATACCACGCCGAGCACCCCTATCGATTCCACGCCGACGGGCAAGAATATCGAGTCGATTACGAACCCGCCGAGTCGAGCAGTGGCCTATTTGGCGGCAACTCCAACTGGCGGGGACCGATCTGGTTTCCGGTCAACTATTTGCTCATTGAGTCGCTGCAAAAGTTTCACCACTACCTGGGCGACGACTACAAAGTCGAATGCCCTACCGGTTCTGGGCAGTGGATGAACCTATGGGAAGTCGCCAGCGAGCTATCCCAGCGGCTAATCGCCATTTTTGAGCCTAGGTCAGGAGGCGATCGCCCCGTCAACGGCAGTAGCGGCCCTTTTCAGCATGATCCTCATTGGCGCGACTACGTGCTGTTTTACGAATACTTCCACGGCGACAATGGGGCCGGGCTAGGGGCCAGCCACCAAACCGGCTGGACGGGGCTAGTCGCCAAACTAATTCAGCAGCAGGCCGAATATATCCGCGATTGCCAAAGGGATACCTGATTCGAATCGGTTCCCGTACTGGAATGCCGCAGGCTTGATGCGGCGTGAATTGCCCTGGCTCAGAAGCCGCAGTTTGTCTCAATTGCCAGCCATAGGCACGGGAGACGTAGGTTGAGTAAGACGGCCGGCAACCAAAATTAGGCAGGTTTTGTTGGGTGCTGCTAGCGTGTCCCTTAACCTCAAAACGACCAGTTTTCACTGTTTTTATCAGTCAGCGCACCAGAGCCACTGATCGAGATCACCAATTGCTGTCTGTAATTCTACGGAGCCTCTTTGAAGCACTCTTTAACACAGCAGCCTGCGCAACAAATGCCGTAAAAAAGCATTTGTTTCTAACAAAAAACTGCCGCTGGACTAGCCCCATATCTAGGAGACGACCAATGCTTTACGGAGCCATTGCCGCAGAAATTACGGAAGCGCTAGCAGGAGTCATGCTTGATACTGCCAAAAAAGAAGTCACAGGTGCTTTAGCTAAGGAAGCCCAAAAAAGAATGCGCTTGCAAGATAAAACCTATGAAGAGTGGAAAGATTTAATCTTTACGATCGCATTTACCGGCAATTTCCCTAAAGAAGATCGAGTCACCGTTTTGGCAAATCAGGTGAACGCCGCTCATCAACGTATTGACGCTCTAGAAAAGCAACTCAAGAGCTTAAGCATTTCCCTCGAAAAGAAGACCGACTATCTGCGCTCTGAGATATTTGCAAAAGCTGAGCAGAGTCTATACAGCTCGATCGCTCACGAAGATAACGTATTCAAACAAACACTGTCTAAGATTAAAAAGTCGTTCATAGCTTCAGGTAACAATCCAGAGCATGAGCAAGCAGAGGATATGGCTAACCATTTTGCGGAGCATATTCTCAAGGAGGAAGCAAATTACCAAGAGAGCATTACTAGAATTTATACTACGCTAATGCCTTCCAAAGACTTTGACAATGCCAACTTATTTGACGCTTGGAAAAGCGCGGCTATTTTTCACTCAGAATCTTCGACTCTTGGGCAAACCGACAAACGTCTTGAAATCTATAAAGAAATGGAGCGTGAGTTTGCGTCTATTTTAATGTTGCAGCTGCGATACATGCAGGTGCTGCTAGATTCCTATCGCGTGCATCAGACCAGTCCGCTACCAGTCAAAACTAACGAGAGTCCTCAGCAGTTTCTCAACGATTTTTACGAAAACACTTTTGAGCCGGAGATCAGCGGCTTTGTCAAGACCGTTGAGCAGTGGTTGATCAATATTTTTCCCTACCCCCAAAGTCCTGCCACCCGAGTAGATATTCCAGAGGATATTCGCCAAATTTTAGTGCAACTCAATTATTTTGCTGAGAAAACTCTCAAGCCTATCAAAGAGTACGTAACCTACCATCATCAATCGGGCGAAGTGATGACCATCGCCCAGCCCGAGGCCCTACAGGGTCGAATTTTCATTCCGGGCGATCGCTGGCGCAACTATCAAGACGGGTCAAAGCTAATGGTCAGACTGGTCGATAGCTCATCAGGCGGTCAGCAGTTCGATGCGATTGGGCTTCTAGAATTTCAGAGCATCAAGTTTCTATCTCGTGAGCAAAACGGTGCCCTACGCGGCCCGGGGCTTTTGGTCGGCGGCCGATGGAAACAATACCCCGAACTGCTAATGGCCAAGTTCGTACCCCACCGCACCCCGACCGATTTAGTCCCTGCTGGGCCAATCACCTTAGATATTCGCGATTTTGACACCAATCGAGTGCTCCAGCGGGTAACTGCCCTGTTCACCGCCGCTAAAGGCACCTCCCAACCGGTCATTTGCCGCAGCTTTACGACCTTTATGAGCACCGGGGTAGAGGTAGTGGATTGGTCACGCTCCCCTGTAATGGTCTAGGACGCGCCATCGCCATCATCGATCAGCGGCGGCCCCAAAGTTTGTGTTCCAACCTGCATTAATTCTGTCTATTTCACTCCAATGATCAGGAGATTCATCATGGCTCTGACGACTCTAAATATTGTGCCCCTGACCGACAACCGGAACGGACGCATTTTCTTAAACACAAATGAGGGAGATCCTCTGCAATCTTCTTACAGCAGCGGCAGCAGCGAGCAGTTCCAGTCCCTAGAGCGGCATCTCAGCCTGCAAGCAGGCAGCGATGAAAACCACATTTCGGTCAGCCTCGAAACTTTTTCGTCCTATGAGGTTGAAGGTCATCCGCCGACAGTACTGCGATTTCGCAGCAAAGGCAATGTCGAGGTTCCCTACGGGTCGTCTATTCAGGCCCAGGCGATCGTTGAAGAGTGGATTTCCATGGGATTTCAGGTGGTCAACCTGCCGGTGGGTAAAACCCTCGCCGTTCGCGTAAGCGGCATCATCGACTCACCCGGCAGCGGGGTAGAGGTTAGATTTAATGGCGGCAATCAGTCTTATTCCTTTGAGAGCGGTCTTTTTAGCAAAGACCTTAACCTTTCCGAGGGGGAATACATTCTCACGGGCGCGTACAACCTGAATATGATCTTTCCAGACGCTGACCCGCTGTCGAGCTGTCCCATTACTCTGCAAGCCCAAGTAGAAATCTTGGGGGTTCGGTAGACTCAAAACTACCGACTAGGGGCAGGGCCTAAATCTTGCTTCCTAGTTCTCACCCTTAACCACCCGACGAATGCTGAACCGCTCTGCCCGATCCCTCTTCTTGAGGGGTTGGGCAGAGCCATAGGAGCGCCTTTCAAGTTCTTCCTAGGCTGTTTGCAGACTTTGTAGGTCAAGCCAGAGGCTTTGAGCCGAGAAATGACGGTTTTCTAGGAACAGATGACTAGACCGCCGTCGAACGGGTTGCGAAAACGCGGCAGATAAAGTACAAGTGTACTTATTCAGCATCCCCCATGGTCGCCTTAATTTGATCCACAAATTCTTGATGGTCGATTACCGGCTTCGAGATATAGCCATCGGCACCACTCTGGCTCAAAAAATTCTCGCGATCGCCCTCCATGGCGTGGGCTGTCACCAAAATCACCGGCAAGTTAGCCGTAGCGGGGTCGGCCTTTAACAGCTGGGTAATCTTGATGCCATCCATGGGCTTGCCCTGATACATGCTGTGAGCCAGCGACACATCCATTAAAACCACGTCAACCTCACCACTGCGGGCAATGGTCATCACCTCTTCGACATCTTCTGTGTGCTTAACCGCCAGGCCCCCACGCTTGGTCAATATCTTAGAAAATACTCGGGCATTTACCAGGTCGTCTTCAACGAGTAAGACGGTCTTCATTACGTGTGTCCATCCCTGTCATCAGCGAAATATAGTCTTTGAACGGAAATAATTGGGTTGATGCGCCAGCTCTATCTAGACAGCGACAGCCCTGGCGCTCCTGGGTAAGCTTTTCTAGGCAAGTGCCCCATGGCGGGTAGACTAAATTGCCTAAACGCTTGCCATACCCACAAGCTTGCCTATAAGTTACAGCATTGTTAACGCCGATTTATCAAGGCCGATTAAATTTAGACCGTGCGTTAGGCCTCGAAATGCCGATTTGGGCCTAGGCTATGGCTAAACTCAGCTACGGCTCGGTCTATCCCGCCTACCCCGTTCCCCTTTAGTCTCAATCCAGGACCCCCGCCCATGGCCGACCAACTCGACATTCTTGCCTCTGGGCAAATTGTGCCTACCTCGCTCCACACCGAGGTGCAGCGGTCGTACCTGGAATACGCCATGAGCGTGATTGTGGGCCGGGCGCTGCCCGACGTGCGCGATGGCCTCAAGCCGGTGCACCGCCGCATTCTTTACGCTATGCACGAGCTGGGGTTGACCCCCGATCGCCCCTACCGCAAGTGCGCCCGCGTCGTCGGCGACGTGCTGGGCAAATATCACCCCCACGGCGACCAGGCGGTGTACGAGGCTTTGGTGCGTATGGTGCAGACGTTCTCCAGCCGCTACCCATTGCTGGATGGCCACGGCAACTTTGGCTCAGTCGACAACGACCCCCCGGCGGCCATGCGCTATACCGAGACGCGCCTGTCGCCGATCAGCAACGAGGGCATGCTGACCGATATCAGCGAAGCCCTGGTCGACTTTAGCGACAACTTTGACAGCTCCCAGCAGGAGCCGGTGGTGCTGCCCACCCAGCTGCCCAACCTGCTGCTGAACGGTTCTTCGGGCATTGCCGTGGGCATGGCCACCAACATTCCGCCCCACAACATGGGCGAGGTGATCGACGGCCTGGTGGCGATGATCGATCGGCCCACCCTCTCCGACGACGAGCTGTTTCGCCTTATCCCTGGTCCCGACTTCCCGACCGGGGGCGAGATCATCGGCACCGAGGGCATTCTCGACGCCTACCGCACCGGGCGAGGCAGCATCCCGATTCGCGGCATTTGCCAGTTTGAAGAAGTGCATCCAGGTCGGGGGCGGCAGCGGCGCAACGCGATCATCGTTACCGAGCTGCCCTACCAGGTGAATAAGGCGGGGTGGATTGAGAAAATTGCCCAGCTGGTGAACGCGGGGCGGCTGGAGGGAATTGCGGATATTCGCGATGAGAGCGATCGCGACGGCATGCGGGTCGTGATCGAACTCAAGCGCGATACCCCCGCCCACCGGGTGCTGCAAGACCTCTACCGCACCACGCCGCTGCAAACCAACTTTGGCGTAATTATGCTGGCCCTCGACAACGGTCAGCCCCGCCAGATGCCCCTGCGCGACGTGATGCAGGCGTTTCTCGACTTTCGTGAAACCACCCTCACCCGCCACTACCAGCACCAGCTCGAAAAAACCGAAGCTAAGCTGCACATCACCGAGGGGCTGCTCACCGCGCTCAACAACCTTGATGCGATCATCGACATTTTGCGCAACGCCGCCGACGGCACCACCGCCAAGCAGATTTTCCAGCAGCAGTTTGACCTCAGCGAGCGCCAGTCGGATGCGATTTTGGCCATGCCCCTGCGCAAGCTCACCGGCATGGAGCGCCAGGGCCTAGAGAACGATTTTGCCGAACTCAGCCAGCGCCGCGACGATCTCACCCGGCTGCTGAGCGATCGCAAAGAGCTGCTCAAGGCGATGAAAAAAGAGCTGAAGGCGCTCAAAAAGAGATTTAATGACCCCCGCCGCACCCGCATTCAAACCGACGCTGAACGGGCAGAAGAATCGCAGCAGGTCGGAGACATCATTGCCGAAACCGTCGAAGAAGCGACGGTCGTGGAGTTTACCCAAAAGGGCTATGTGCGGCGGTTTTCCCAAAAATCCTACCAGCGGCGGCAGGCCCGACTAGAGGTTGATACCAGCGCCAAGCTCCACGAGGTAGACGACGACCCGGTGGTGCAGGTTGAAGCAGCCCTCACGACCCACGAGGTGCTAACCCTCACCCGCGATGGTCGGGCCTTCACCGTTGCCGTCGAGGCTGTCCCTGCCAACCCGCGTCAGGGCAAGGGAGCGCCCCTGGTGCAGCTGCTGCCGGGTTCGGTGCCATCTGCCGCCGATGCGATCGTGGCTCGGTTGGTGCTTCGCGACGATTTGCTAGAGCACGACCTGATTCTCGTCACCCGCAAGGGCAAAATCAAGCGCGCCCCGCTCAAAGAATTCACCAATCTCACCGGGCGCGGCCTCACCGCCATCAAAGTAAAAGACGGCGACGAGCTGGCCTACGTCACCCTGGCCGAGCCAGGCGACGACCTAGTCCTGGGAACGACCGGTGGCAGACTGTTGCGCTTCCCGATCGACGATGACAACCTACAAGTCATGGGCCGGGCAGCTCAGGGGCCCCAGGGTATTCGCATGGGCAAGCAGGAAACTCTGACCGGCTGTGTGGCCGTGCAGTCGAGCAAGGATTGCCTGCTGCTGGTGTCGGCGGCGGGTTATGCCAAGCGGTTGCCAGTAGAAGGTTTGCGGGTCGCCAAGCGCGGCGACATTGGCACTCAGTCGTTCCAATTTAGCCTCAAGACCGATAGCCTGATGGCGCTGCTGCCCGCAGTACCCAAGGAAGCCGTTACGGTGTTTACCAGCGCCGATCGCACCGCCGTCATCCCCATCGAATCGGTGCCTCGCCAGGGAAGGACTGGGGAGAGCGATCGCATCGTCAAACCCAGCAAAGGCGAAACCATTACCCAGGTCATTCGTGTAACTGTGCTTGATCCAGATGCTAACAACGGGGCGGTATCAGAATAAAGCTAGGATAGTTTCGTAGAGTAAGCGTTGGTTCTAGGCAATACCTGGCTTGTGTTAAATGACGCTCTACTCAACTTCAACTGAGGGACGCCGATGTCATTCATCACGTTCAAAGCACCGATCAAAGATGGGATGATAGAGATTCCTGCAGAATACAAACAAGCTCTAAGCGGTACTGACCAGGTCGAAGTGACGATTTCGACTCAATTCAACACGGCGAAGACAGGCTTGATTGCAAAATTGCTTAAAAATCCTATCGTAGTCGATGATTTCGTGCCCCTCAGCCGCGAGGAAGTGCATGACCGCAACCGCTAAAACCTACTGCCTAGACTCAAATATCTGGCTGTACGCCCTGCTGAAAAACCGTCACTCTACCTCAGAAGATCTTCATAAGGCTCAAGTTTCTCATGACTTAATTGATGCTTCAGGGGTTGTTATCAGCATTCAGGTAGTTAACGAGGTTTGCGTCAATCTCATCAAAAAAGCACAATTTAATGAATCTCAAGTTCAAAGCTTGATTCAGGACTTTTACAATGGCTGTCGAGTAATTGCACCTGATCAGGCTCTGCTGACCCTTGCATCTGAGACCCGTGACCGCTACAGTCTTTCTTTTTGGGATGGGCTGATTGTTGCTGCCGCTTTAACAGCCAATGTATCTACCCTCTACTCGGAGGATATGCAAAACAATCTCAGGGTTTTCGATCAACTTACGATTACCAACCCCTTCCTCTAAATTTATCTGTAGATCCTTATTTCTATCGCCCAACCTGCCGTGGCCCAAGTCGCAATCGAAAACGTTTACAAAACCTTTCCTAAGTCTCGCCAATCCCACGGGGCAGAGGCTACTGAGCCAGATGCCGAACCAGATGCAGCGGCGGTGCTCAAGCGCATCAACCTTACCGTTGAGGATGGCGAGTTCATGGTGCTGGTTGGCCCCTCGGGCTGCGGCAAAAGCACTCTGCTGCGGCTGATCTCGGGGCTGGAGGCGATTACGGGGGGCAGCATTTGGGTGGGCGATCGCAAAGTCAACGACCTGCCCCCCAAGCTGCGCGACACCGCCATGGTGTTCCAGAGCTATGCCCTCTACCCCCACCTGACGGTCTACGACAACCTCGCCTTTGGCCTGCGCCGCATGGGGGCCGACCTGAGCAAATCCCTACCAGAACTGGAAGAAAAACCTGTACCCCTCAGCGACTCCCCCGCCAACCAGGAGCTAGAGCGCTTGCTCACCGAAAGCCGCTGGTGGGAGAAGCCCTTAGTCTCAATTACGCGCCGGCTACCTCCTAGCCTACGCTATGTCTCTGAGGCCGAGCGCCTGATCGACGAACGGGTGCGGGCCGTGGCCAAGATGCTGCAAATTGACCTGCTGCTCAACCGTCAGCCCCGGCAGCTCTCGGGCGGGCAAAAGCAGCGAGTGGCATTGGGTCGGGCCATGGCTCGAAATCCCCAGGTGTTTTTGATGGATGAGCCCCTGTCAAACCTGGATGCCAAACTGCGGATGGAAACCCGCGCCCAGATTGTGAAGTTGCAGCGGCAGCTCGGCATTACTACCATCTACGTCACCCACGACCAGGTGGAGGCCATGACCATGGGCCACCGCATCGCTGTGATGAATCTGGGTCAAATTCAGCAGGTGGCCACTCCGCTAGAGCTGTACAACCGCCCCGCCAATCGCTTTGTGGCTGGCTTTATTGGCTCGCCGCCAATGAACGTCATTCCGGTGCAGGTGCAGGCTCCATTTTTGCTGGTGCATCCCGAATTTCGCCTATCGCTACCCAGCAGTTGGGACGATCGCCTGCTGCCCTACGACAACCGCGAAGCACTGCTAGGCATTCGCCCTGAGCACCTCAGTTTGGCCCTACCCGCACCTAAGAATATTCGCGGTCATGTCACCCACATGGAAGCCCTGGGCAGCGAAACCTACCTGACGGTGCGAACCAAGGATCTAACGCTGCTAGCCAAAATTCCCCCCGACGAGGTGGTGCGAATTGGCGATGAGGTGTGGCTAGCGATCGCCTCCGAAAAAGTCCACCTTTTTGACCCAGAGAGTGACGCCTCCCTTTGGAGCTGCTAACCTTTTGTAGCCGCAGAGATCTGCAACAGCAGATCTCTGCGGCTACAAGCCGCGCCAATAAGGGAAAGCACCTTGCGTAAACCCCGTTCTGGTAAAACCCAGCTGCTCTCAGGGCTGACGCTGATCGGCACTATGGTTGTGGCTTTTGTCATAGTGCAGGCTCCCTGGGCGCACCCGCTTCGAACCTTGGTGCTGTTGGCTCTCCCCGGTGCGCAAGGTGCCCTAACCGCCAAAAATACACTCAACCGGAGCCGTCTAAACCATTTTAATGGAGTGCTGGCGATCGCAGAGCTGATCGGGGCAGGGCTGCTAGGGGTAGCCGCCGCAATCGCCTTGCTAGGTGCTAGGTCGCTGCCGGTGCTCTATAGCAGCTGGGTTATCGCCGCGATCGCCACCCTAATTCTGGTGTTCGCTGCCGCCCTTGAGCTGCTGCGAGCGATGAGCCGCAGGCGAAATCTGCGCCCGGTGTTGCTCAAGCTGTTGCTGCAAAGCCTAGCGCTGATTTTTTACGGCCTGCTGCTGCTGTGGATGGGGCTGCTGTTTGTGCTATCGCTAACGGGCGAGTCATACATGGGGAACTAAGGGGGGAGCGAGCGCCCCAAAAGCTTGCCAATCGACCCAGCTACCTCCACCTAATCATTCATCCTGCCGCACCTTTAGATTGATCTGCTTAAAGACTGCACTGGATAGCATTTGCCCTGCCACCGCTACCTTTTGACCATCCACCCAGGCTTGCTCCAGGGTTGGCCCATGCAGGTGCAGGTTTACTCGCTTATAGGGAAACTCGTAGTCTCCCTGCGATCGCCAGGTGAGGGTTAAGGTCTGCCCCTGCTGGCTGAGGTGCCACTGGTCTAATCGCGAGTCGCCGTAGCCTTCCCCGGCGTCGCTGTAGAGCTGGCCCTGGCTTTCCCACTCCACATCAGAGCCTAAGGCCGGCGGGTAGAGGTGCAGGGTCAGGTCTTTACCTTCAGCCAGGGGCAAAATGCTGCCCCCCCTTACCAGCAGAGGAATTTGCTCCAGCGGGGTCGGTAGCTCGACGGTTTGCCCGCCCTGCCATAGCGTGTCATCCCAAAAGCTGTACCAATCGCCGGGGGGGAGGGCAACTTGGCGGCAGCGCTCTCCCTGGGTCATCACTGGACACACCAGCAGCGCGTCCCCCAGACAAAAGGCATCCTCTCGGTTCCACAGATTTTCATCGGCCGGGTTCAGCCAGAACAGCGGGCGCACAGGGGGATGTCCCTGTTCAGCGGTCTCCCACACCAGGGTATAGAAGTAGGGCATTAGCTGCTGACGGAGCTGCAAAAAACGGCGCGCAATGCTGAGGCAGGGTTCGCCGTAGGTCCAAGGGGCGCGATGCCCCACGCTGACGGCGCTGTGGGTGCGGTAAAAGACCATAAAGGTGGCCATTTGAAACCAGCGCAGGTACAGTTCAGGCCCCGGATTTCCCAAAAACCCGCCAATGTCAGGGCCGCAATAGGCTACCCCCGACAGCCCCAGACCCAAAACGGTGGCTACGGTCTGACGTAGCGCCTCCCAGGTCGAGACGATATCACCAGTCCAGGTCCAGGCGTAGCGCTGCAGCCCTGCCCAGCCCGATCGCGTCACTACGAAGGGACGAATGTGGGGTCGATGGCTTCGCAGGCTTTCGAAGGCGGCACGGGTTTCAAGCATGCCGTAGACGTTGTGGGCTTCGCGGTGGTCGCCGCCGCGCCCCTCTAGCTTGTGCTGGGTCGCTAGGGGCAGGGTGGGGTCGCCCCAGGCTACAAAGGCCGCCGGTTCGTTCATGTCGTTCCAAAAACCGGCTACCCCTGCCTGCAGCAGGTAGGAAAACTGGCGGCTCCACCAGTCGCGCACAATCGGGTCGGTAAAGTCAGGGAAGACCGATCGCCCCGGCCAGACGGGGGCAACCACCAGATCGCCGTTGGCGTAGGTGCAGAAGGCGTCGAGAATTTGCCCCTCTAAGAACAGGTTGCTGTGGCGGTTGTGCTGAATGCCGGGATTGTTGATCGCGATCAGCCGCACGCCATTTGCCGCTAGCTCCGCCGTAAACTGCCGAAACTTGGGGAACCGCTGAGGGTCAATGGTGAAAGCGCGGTGGTTGACCTGGCAGTCAATATCCACATGCAGGGCGCTGAGGGGCAGGTCGTGTTGCTGAAAGTTTTGCACCTCCTGGCGCAGGGTGGCCTCGGTGCGGTAGCCCCAGTGGGATTGGTGATACCCCAGGGCCCAGCGGGGTGGCAGGGGTGCCCGACCAGTGAGCTGGGTGTAGCGCTGCATGAGCTGGGGTGGCGCACCGATCGCTAGGTAATAGCGCAGGGCACCGGCCTCAAATGTGGTGGTAGCTTGCTGGCCCAGCCGTAGCTCGCCCCGAAAGGTGTTTTCGTAAAACACCAGATAGCTGCCTTGCCGGTGTAAACCCAGGTACACCGGAATGCAGATATACATCGGGTCGGTGCCGGGTTCGTAGATGTTGCCGGGGTCGTAGTTCCAGAACTGGTAGGTTTTGGTCTGGGCTGGGCCGCTCTGCTCTGAAACTACGGGTCGCCGCAGGTTAAAGGTTGCCGCCCGTTCCCCCAGGCCGTAGAGGCACTCTTCGTCCCGCAGGGGGGTAGTCTGCTGCCACCCTTCTCCCAAACGCTGGGGAGGGAGTTCTTGGCGAATCTGGCCGGTCTGATCAGCGATCGCCAAACTGCCGTCCCAACCTACGCTGATCGTGAGTTCAGAACTAGAAAGCACCCATCCCTGAGACTGCTCTTCTAGTTGGGTGGTGACGGCGGGCCAGGGGTGGTCGGCTAGGCCATAGGGCAAAGGCAACCGACCGGGCTGCCAAGTGACGCGAACGAAATCTGGTGTTAAAAAGGCGAGTTCGAGGGAGGCGTGCTCAAACTCAATCTCAGCGCCCCGCTTGGTGGGGGTGGCATGAAGTCCTTTGCCTACGACCGTGGGGGCAGTTGCTGGCGGGGTTTGGTAGAGGCGATCGCGGCGATCGCGCTGCCACGAGTACCAAATCGCGTAGGGCATGTACCTCAAAAACCACAGGGCTTGCAGCACAAATTTCAGCCTTAGCCAGAGTGGTTTTAGCACAGCCATCCTTTTGCTTGCCCCCAAGTGATTCCTCTTTGTCAGGCTAGGGGCAAGCTGAGGCCACGACTTCCCCTAAAGGCCCAAAAAATTTGTCTACCCACAGAGAGAATTAGCCCTTAGCCTATTCCCCCCTTCCCCCTCCGCCCGCAGCTAGATGGGAATAACCCTTCCGCTAGGATTTAATGGGGCCAAACACTTCGCCTTATTTTGAGAGCAGCTGTGCCTTTTTCTCCCTATCTGGCTATCAATCAGCAACTAGCTGCCCGAGGAATTAAGCCCCAGTACGTGACCGGCATGGATTCTGCCACCCAGGGGCTACAGTCGGCGGCCAGCTATCTCAACGGAAAGGATTTGCCAGCTGGGGGTCCGGTGCCTCAGCTGGCGGTAGGGCTGGCTCAGGCCATCGGCAGTTTGCCCAATGCAATCAACGATGCCATCATCACCGGGTTAGGCTGGCTCGATGCCTCTAGCCCAGGGGCTCTAGAGCAAGTGCGGTCCGAAACCTTGGCCCAATGGGCGGTCAACCAATACCCCCAGCGGCAGTATCCGGCGATGATGGTGGGCTCCTCTAACGGAGCGGTCTCTCATCTGTGTGCGGCCCTGGGCATTCCCTGGCTGCCCCAAACCCTGCTGGTTTGTGCTCGCCACTCAAGCGACAAAGATGACCCCAAGCAGGCCTTAACCTGGGCCAAAGACCGAGTGCAGCGTTTGCTAGCGGCGAATCCCGACCTGGCGGCCTACCAAATGCACGACCCCAACCAGGACCGGTTGAAGGTGGGACAGGTGGCCTATTTTCGGCTCAAGCGCAGGCGGCTGGGGGCCGCCTATCGGCAGTTTTTGCAGCAAAACTTGATGCCAGGGGGCACCCTGTTTTTGGTGGAATGTCAGTACAAGTGGCCGGCCACCCAGGTCAGCGATCGCCATTTCTTTCAGGTGGGCGGCAAGGGCGGCATCCATCGCGCAGAATATGTCGAGGGTAGCCCTCGGGTAGCAGAATTTCTTAAGCAGCAGGGGTCTGAGCATAGCCACTGGCACAGCCCCCCCTCTGACGGCGACTGGCCCGAGGCAGAATGGGGCTTTGAGCCGGCTCTGCGCGAAGATGCGATCGCCTTTGCCGAGGAGAACGGCTTCAAGGTACAGCGGATTATGTTTGACGATCCCCAATCCCTCAGTCCGTTGGTGGCCGACCTGCATCGCTGGTGGTACGACCAGCTGGGTGTGCCCAGCGATCGCCTGCTGGCCGAGTCGTTTGTCTACCTGCACCCCTGGCTATGTATGCGCCTGGGTCTGGTGCCCTACTGGACGGTGTTTAACGACCAAACTTCCCTGGGGTTGCTCAAGGACTATTTGCAAACCACCGAACCCTACAACGATATCTATCTCACCCTGTTTTCCAATGGCATCAACTCGCTGGGGATTGCTCCGATTGAGCAGTGGCGATCGGAAATTTTGTCTCAGGCCCACCGCCGAGGCGAGTTTTTGGGCGTCAAAGAGCAGCGCTTTCCGCGAGACAATGCCTCGATCATTCAGCACTACCTAGACCTGAAGCAGATGCCAGGGCAATTCCCCATACCTGAGCCGCTAACCCTGCACCAGCTTGGAGAATTTTTGGAGCAACGAGGCGATCGCTATGCCGTAGATTGGTTGAGCTAGCCCTTCGCCGCATCGCTTAGGGCGCAGTGAAAATCACTGTGGCTTGTTACCCAACTCGCCCCATCAGGCGTTGGTTATTCTAGGTGCCCTACACCGGGTGGAAGAAAAATGAGGCTCCGAGAATGGCGAAGGTGGAGAGCAGCAGCACTCCTTCCAGCCAGTTCGATTTGCCATCCTGGCTGATTAGGTTGACGACGGCGACGGCGATGACAACGGCGATCGCCTCAAAGGGGCCAAAGTTCAAATCCATAGGCTGGCCAATAAAGTAGCCGATGATCACCAAAACGGGGGCTACCAGCAGTGCCACCAGCAGGCTCGACCCCATGGCGATCGACACCGACAGATCCATGTTGTTCTTCACCGCCATCCGCACAGCGGTGACATATTCTGCCGCACCGCCCACCAGAGGCAGCAAAATCACTCCAGTAAACAGGTCGGTCAGCCCGAGGCTATTGGCAGTTTCTTCCACCGCTCCCACAAAAATTTCCGACTCAACGGCCACGCCAATCGTAGCGGCCAGCAGCACGCCAATCCAGAGCACTAGATTAGGCTTCTCAGCCTCGCCGTGCCCACCCTCACCGTGAGCGCCCTCTTGGTCGCTTACGCCCACGTCGTAGAGGTAGCTATGAGTCTTCAGAGAAAACAGCAGCGTTAGCCCATAGACCACAATCATCACCACCGCCACGGTCAGCGACAGGCGGCTAATGGCAGTCGGCTCCACAATATTTGAGGTGTTGATCACCATGGCCGGCAGCACGATCGCTGTCACCGCCAGGGCCATGGTGCTGCCGTTAATGCCCGCCACGTTTTGGTTAAACTCCTGCTCTTTGTAGCGCAGCCCGCCAAAGAACATCGACAGCCCCAACACCAGCAGCAGGTTGGCCAAAATCGACCCGGTAATGCTGGCTTTGACAATGTCGATTAGCCCCGCCTTGAGGGCGACCAGGGCAATAATCAGCTCGGTAGCGTTACCAAAGACGGCATTGATCAACCCACCAATGGTCGGTCCGGTCACCACCGCTAGCTCTTCGGTAGCGGTGCTCAGCCAAATCGCCAGGGGCACAATGGCCAGCGCCGACAGCACAAATATAGTTAGGGCACCCCACTCTAGCCGCTCTGCTGCGATCGAGATCGGAATAAAGAGCAGCAGGCCCAGGGAGACAATGTTTTTTATCGACATAAATAACCAGTTAAAGGAATAGGTGGGCCAGGAAGAGACAATACTTCACCCATGCAGCATTTTTCTGCCCATTCTCGGTTGAGAGGCTGTTCTGCGCAATCACCTTAGCAAATTCCACCAGCAAAGCACCCGTAACGCTCTCACAGAAATGGCCTAAGCGCATACGCTTCTCGAGCACCGCAGTCGCCGAACCAACTTGTGCCGCTCGGCTACCCCGCCAGCAGTTGCATCATCTGCTCTTGGCTAAGTACATTGCCCACTACCCGCCGTACGGGTTCTGGAGAAACCTGAATCAGGGTTGGGGTCGCCGTGATATTAGCGGCCTCGGCTTCGTCAGGGTGAGTGGTGACGTCAATTACCTGAAGGGTGTAGGCACCAGGCAGGGTTGACTCTAGCGTGGTGTACAAAAACCGCAGCATTTTTTCGGTGACAGCCGTGTCGGTAGCCCTGACAAACAGCTTGAAGCAGTGCGCTTGGGGCAGCGGGTCAACCGCTAGCGGTATTTCCAGCAGCGGTGTAGTGGGAGTAGGGACAGCGATCGCCTGCTCGACGCGCATCACCAAATCGTGGCATTCCCATAGTTCGGGAAAGGTGGATTGGTACGACTCGATCAGCGCTACCGAACATTCTTCAGCGCTGGTGTAGTTGGGCTGCCACTGCAATTCCCCTAGGCTAAACAACGCGTTGAGCAGGGGTTGAAACCGTAGGACTCGGGGGTAAGCCTCGGCCACGGTCACAGGGGCTTGAGTAGCGGAGTTAACCCAGCGATCTACGGTGGCGGTAAAGCAGGGCAGCAAAAAGTAGGGCGGCTCCGGCAGCTCCAGGTGGGTTTGTAAAGCCGCACAGAGGTCGATGTGCCAGTGGGCCCGCTTTTGCTCATCGATGCAGTAGACGCAGTCGCCCCCTGGAGTAAAGAGGGCAATACCTTTAAAGCTAGAGGCGACTGCACCAACCGCAGCGCCATTAGACACGGCCGCGCAGCATTTGGGCCATCTCGTTTTGCTTGGGCGACATTTCCAGCGCGGTCTCTTCGGTGATCCGCCCTGACTCGTAAAGGGCGTAGAGCGACTGGTTCATGGTGCACATACCGTCGAAGGTACATTTGGGAATCAGCGCTTCGACTTCGTCGAGTTGGCCCCGCAGAATGTAGTCTTTGATGGCATCGGTGTTGATCAAAATGTCGTGGAAGGCGGCCCGCTTGCCGTCGGTGGTGCGGCAGAGACCTTGGGCAATCACCGCCACCAACGACTCCGCTAGGGAGACCCGCACCGGGGCCTGCTGCTCAGGCTCGTATAGGTTGAGAATCCGCTCTACGGTCTTAACGGCGCTGTTGGTGTGCAGGGTACCCATCACGAGGTGACCGGTCTGAGCTGCTTTCAGGGCAGTGTTGACAGTTTCTTTGTCCCGCATTTCACCCACCAGAATGATGTCTGGGTCTTCCCGCAGGGAGGCTTTGAGGGCGTTGTCGAATTTTTGGGTGTGCATGCCCACTTCTCGCTGTTTGATCAGCGATCGCCGGCTGGTGTGCACAAATTCCACCGGGTCTTCGATGGTGATGATGTTTTTGGGCATCTCGGTGTTGACGTAGTCAATCATCGCCGCCATGGTGGTCGACTTACCCGAACCCGTAGGCCCAGTCACCAGCACCAGCCCCTTGTGGTAATGGCACACATCGCGAAAGATCGGCGAGAAGCCTAGCTGGTCGAGGGTGAGAATTTTCACCGGAATCAGACGCAGCACCATAGCAGGGCCGCGCAGGGAGTCAAAGATGTTGATCCGGATGCGGGTGAAGTCGTACTGGGCAGCTCCGTCAAAGTCAAGAGTTTGGCGAAACTCTTGAATCTCTTCGGGCTTGAGGATTTCTTCCAGCCAGGCGTAGAAGGTGGCTTCGTCGGTGACGGGATACTCGGTAGTTGCGATATCGCCGCGATCGCGGAATCGTGGCACTTCCCCCACGCCCATGTGAATGTCTGAGAAGCCCTTATCGAAGGCCTCGCGCACAATTTTCTCTAGGGTCAGCCCGCTGCCCACCTTGAGGGTTTCTGCTGCCTTAGGCATGGGTGGCGGCGAAGGCGGACGGTGGCGGGCTTGCCCTGGGGCAGGCGCAGCTTGAGCGGCCGGAGCTGAGGGCTGATGCGCTACTGGAGCTTGACCGACCGGAGGCTGATGTGCTGCTGGAGCGGCTGGGGCTGGGGGCTGATGCGCTGCTGGAGCCTGACGCGCTGCTGGAGCCTGACCAACCGGAGCCTGGTGGGCCGCTGGAGCGTGACCCGCTGCCGCTGCCTGGGCTGCCGCTTGACCTGCGGCACGCGCAGCAGCCTGGGCTCGAGCTTGAGCTGAGGCTTGGGCCTGGGCCGCCGTCTGGGGAGGTCTGGGCGGTGGCGGTGGTGCAGGTTGGGCCCCGGGGGCGTTGGGTAACTCAGCCATGAAAGGGTTCTCCATGATGGACTCGACAGCGACAGGTACAACAGCTGGGCCGGGGCAGGGCAGCCCGCATGCCCGTGGAATACAGTCAGGTTGCCCACATTGGGTGCAGAACTTAGCTAGTCCGTTACCTCTGGCAATGCCACGACAGTCTAACAACAGTCGCAGGATTTAATGGGCTGGCTATAACCCCTGAGTATACAACCTGTGCCCAATTAGCTCATCAGCGTGCGCCCTAGCAGGTGGCCGTGGCTAAATACCGATCGCATCAGCCCCCAGCGCACTGGGTTAGGCGCACGGCCAAATAGCCCCAGCATGGCCTGCACCACCTCGGGCAACGAGAGATTGTCGGTCAAAAACCCGGCCCAATCATCGGTGGATAGGTTAAAGAAAGCATTAAAAAACTGATGCAGCTGCGGCGCGTCAAAGGCCATCAAATTTTCGAGGCCGAAGAGATAGAGGTAGTGCTTGCGCACACGCTCGGCGGGCCAGAGGGCTTGCCAAGCCTGGTAGGCCGCTTGGTCAGGGGTAGTTTGGGATGAGCTGAGGGCAGATGCGATCGCCCCAGCCAGCCCCGGCCCCCGACGCAGCAGTGCCCCCACCATATAGCCCGACGCCGGATGTACCATGCTAGCGGCCCCGCCAAAGCCCACCACTCGCTGAGTAAAATCGGGCAGCGGCTGGTTCATCGGAAACAGGCACCGCTCCACATGGTGTGTTTCTTTAATCTCAATGCCCCAGTGGCCTAAACGCTGGTGAAGGCGCCGCTCAAGCGTCTCCATCGAGATCGCAGGGTGGTGAGCCAGCGAGGTTTCTTCTACAAAGTACACTCCATCGCCTAAATCCATCGCATAGAGAAACGTAGGCGGTTCCTGACGCTGGGCTGGCGTAAGGTAGTCATCGCGGAAGTCCATCAGCACCATCTGCTGGGGGTCGGTAGGCGGCTTAGAGAACCGCCCCACAACGCCATAGGCCGCCTGAAACGCCAGTTCCGGAGCCTCCGGACGCTGCACTAGCGCCGTCTGGTGCCCCGTAGCATCGACCACCAACCGGGCAGTAAGCATTTCACCCGCTGCGGTAGTCACTTGGGTATGGGTAGGCCTGTGCTCGATGTGAACGGCTTTATCCCGATGCCAGGTGACCCGGTGCTGCTCAGCCTGGCCCAGCCAGTGGGATTGCAGGCGATCGTTGCTCAGCAACCCATACTCGCGGTGCAGGGGCACAGGGCCGCTGTTGACGTACATCACGCAGTCCTTCCAGCGATGCTCTAGAAACGGCACCAAACCCACATCTTCGAGTTCATCAACCCAGATGCCATAGGTGTTGGGCCAGGGGTGCGCCGGATCGCCTAGGGCCAACCCCTGCACCGCCAGCCCTGACTCTGCTAGGGCTGCCACTAGCGACAGCCCCGCCGGCCCCGCGCCAATGACCAACACATCCTGCATGAACTGCTTGCAACCTCGTTTGCTGTGAACCCCTATCTTACAAAGATTGCGGTCGTTATTGGGCAGATCGAGGTTAAGGGGGGGAGGGTGCGGGCGGCAGTAGATAGACGCTTCGAATGCTCCCTAACTCTAATCTCCCCCGCCCGCAGCCGGGCGATGTATCATTCAGAGGCGATTTACCGAATATTGTGGCCATGGCAAATCTTGCAAGCGATCCCAACGTACTGGCTACGGTGGTGGGCATAGTGGCCCTAGCCTTGGCCCCTTTGGCGTTTTTGCTGTGGTTTTTCTACACTCGCGACAAGCTCAACCCAGAGCCGCGAGGGCTGGTGCTCAGAATTTTTGGCTTAGGAATTCTGGCGTTTATTCCAGTATTTTTGGTGCGGCAGTTTGTTCCCCTACCGGCCTGGCTAATGGCGGTGGTAGTGGTACCAATTGTGGCGGAGCTGATTAAGTTTTGGGTGGTGAAAGCGGGCGTCTACAACCATCCTGAATTTGACGAACCTGTGGACGGGATTATTTTTGCCGCCGCTGCCGGCTTGGGATTTGCCACCCTAGAGGTGATTGGCTCCATGCTCTACGCCTACTTCGCTGTAGCGCGGCTAGGCGTACCGGGAAATGCCTTGACCGCCGCCTGGCCCGCCGTGCTCAGCATGTTTGCCCTGCGGGGACTGCTGAGCGCTCCTGGTCATGCCCTGTGGTCGTCGCTGTGGGGCTATGCCCTGGGGATGGCAAAATTTGCGCCCAGTGGGCAGGGTAGTGGGCTGGTTCGCAACGGCCTGGTGGCGGCCATACTGTCCCACGCTGCCTTTAATGCCCTGGCGCTGGAGACGAGCTGGTGGCTCAACCGGGTGGGCCTAGTGCTAGTGATTGCGGTGCTGTGGTTTGTGGTGATGCGCTGCCTACGCTACGCCCTAGCCCTGACTCCTAAAACTCAAGACAGCTCCAGGGCATGACAGGGTGAACAAACGGCAAGGGCCAGCGGCGTCTGCCCTTGCCCCTGAGTGAGGGCCGATCTACTGCTGCATTGAGACAGACCTCTACCCTTCCCCTCATCTCGAATCAGTACTGCAATAGGACAGTGACCGGCACGTCGGGGAGCTTGGTGCGGCCTTCTAGACCCACTAGCTCAATTACAAAGCCATACCCGGCAAGGGTGCAGCCGGTTTGCTCAACTAGCTTGGCGGCGGCGGCGGCCGTGCCCCCTGTGGCAATCAAATCGTCAATAATTAGCACCCGACTACCCGCTGGAAAAGCATCTTGGTGCAGTTCGAGGGTGTCGCTGCCGTATTCCAGCGCGTAGCTGGCCGTGTGCACCGCAGCAGGGAGCTTGCCGGGCTTGCGCACTGGGGCAAACCCCACTCCTAGCTTGTAGGCCAAGGGCATGCCAAAGATAAACCCCCGCGACTCAATGCCCGCAATGTAGTCGGGGCGATAATCCTCCACCTGCTCGGCAAACAAGTCGATGCTGTATTGCAGCGCGGTGGGGTCACCTAACAGCGGCGTGATGTCGCGGAAGAGAATGCCGGGCTTGGGGAAGTCGGGAACGTCGCGGATGTGGGCTCTGAGATCCATCGGGGTGCAGGTAAAAGCCGTTGCCATGGTATCACCGTGGGGCATTGGGCGGTGAGGAAGATAGGGGAGATGGTGAAGCTGAGGAAGATGGCAAAGGTTTCATCCCCTAACATGGTCGTTTTTCTATCGCCTTGTTGTGGAGAAGTTGTCGAACCAGCCGCGTTTCCAGAAGAAGTAGATTTGCAGCACGGCAATCACGGCCATCACTGAGAGACAAATGATGTAGCCCCAGTACCACCCCAGCTCAGGCATGTTCAGGGGTGATTTTTCGGTGTCGAAGTTCATGCCGTAAACGCCGGCAATAAAGGTGAGGGGAATGAAAATGGAGGAGATCACCGTTAACAGCTTCATCACTTCGTTCATGCGATTGTTGATGGAGGAGAGGTAGACATCCATCAGGCTGGAGGCGATTTCGCGATAGTTTTCGATGATGTCGACGACTTGCACAATGTGGTCGTAGACGTCTTGCAGGTAGACGCGCACTTCCTGGCTGATGAGATCGTCGCTGTCGCGAATCAGGCCGTTGATGACGCTGCGCTGGGGCCAGATGTATCGACGCAGCTTCATTAGCGCCCGGCGCATGCGGTGAATTTTTTTGATGGTGGCATTGGTGGGGTTGGCAACCACTTCTTCTTCAAGATCTTCAAGGGTTTCGCCAATTACCTCTAGCACCGGGAAGAAGCTATCAACGATGGTATCCATCAGGGCATAGGCCAGGTAGTCGGCCCCCTGGGTGCGAATGGTGCCGGTACCCCGCCGGATGCGATCGCGCACCGGGTTAAACGAGTCCCAATTTGGCTCTTCCTGAAACGTGACTAGAAAGCCATTGCCCATGACAAAGCTCACCTGCTCACTGCCCACCCCAGAACCGGTTCTTTTGGGCTGCACCATCTGCATGATGATCAGAATTTTGTCGTCGTAAAAGTCGATTTTGGGACGGTGAGGCACATTGACAATGTCTTCGAGTATCAGGGGGTGGAGGCCAAAGGTCTGACTGATTTGCCGCAGGATGTCTTCGCTACCCAACCCGCGGGCATCGAGCCAGGTGACAGTTTCGGGTTTACCAAGAGCCTCGCACTCAACCGGGTGGTCGATGGTAGCGGTACGCAGGGTGTCGGGGCCATAGTCCATCAAATGCAGCTCTGTGGGCAGGGCATCGTCAGGAATATTCAGCGTGCCCGGGAGCGTACCGGGGGTCGAATAGTTGAAGTCAATCAGTTTCTTTCTGCCCTCGCGGGGCGAGGCGTTGAGGGTGTTAACAGCCGCCGCCCTCAACGCCTCTGCGTCAACTCGCTCGACCCGTGCCTGATTAGCTTGGCCCGGCGAGGAGGATGGGTGGCCCCCTGGGTTTGGTGTGCGGCGCGACATGGCTCTGACTCTCAACGATTCCACATAAAGCATAGGGGCACAGCCGTAACTGTGCCCCTATGGGTTAAGCATTTATTCAGAGATGACTGGGGGCAGACTACATCATGCCCATGCCGCCCATGCCACCCATACCGCCCATGCCACCCATGCCGCCCATGCCACCCATGCCGCCCATGCCGGGGTCACCAGCGGGAGCGGGAGGCTCAGGGATATCGACCACGAGGGCTTCGGTGGTGAGGAGTAAGCCTGCGATCGAGGCCGCATCTTGCAGACCAGAGCGCACGACCTTAGCTGGGTCGATAATGCCCGCCTGAATCAGGTCTTCGTAGGCACCCGTGAGTGCGTTGTAGCCCGTGGGGAAGCTCATGGCCTTCACCTTTTCGACAATCACAGAGCCGGGTTGGCCAGCGTTGTCGGCGATTTGCCGCAGGGGCGCTTCCACAGCCCGCATGACAATGTCTACACCGATGGCTTCCTCAGCGCTGAGGGAAGCTTTGAGCGACTCCAGCTTGGGGGCCAGGTGCAGCAGGGTAGCACCGCCACCGGGGACGATGCCTTCCTCTACAGCAGCCTTGGTGGCGCTAAGGGCATCTTCGATGCGCAGCTTGCGATCTTTGAGCTCGGTTTCGGTGGCGGCCCCGACTTTGATTACGGCGACACCGCCAGCTAGCTTAGCCAGGCGTTCGGAGAGCTTCTCTTTGTCGTAGTCAGAGTCGGTGACGGCCAGCTCTTTACGAATTTGAGCGATGCGCTTGTCGATGTCGGCTTTGTTGCCCGCATCCGACACCAGGGTGGTGGTGTCTTTGGTGATGGTGGCTTTAACAGCCAAGCCCAGCATGGACAGGTCGGCGGTATCAAGGCTGAGGCCGACTTCTTCAGAAATTACCTGGCCGCCAGTGAGTACTGCGATATCTTGAAGCATGGCCTTACGGCGATCGCCAAAGCTCGGTGCTTTCACCGCCGCCACATTCAGCACGCCGCGGGCTTTGTTGACCACCAGGGTCGCCAGAGCCTCGCCTTCGATGTCTTCAGCGATGATCAGCAGAGGAGCACCCTCGCGGGCTACCTTCTCAAGCACCGACACCAGATCTTGAATAGAGCTGATTTTTTTGTCGACGATCAGCACGCGAGCGTTGTCAAGCTCGGTCACCATGCGCTCTTGGTCGGTGACGAAGTAGGGGGAAATGTAGCCGCGATCGAACTGCATCCCCTCGACAACATCTAGCTCGGTGTAGAGAGACTTTGATTCTTCCACGGTGATGACGCCATCTTTGGTCACCTTATCCATGGCTTCGGCAATCATTTTGCCAATTTCTTCGTCGCTGCCAGCGGAGACAGTGGCGACCTGGGCGATAGTGGCGTTGCCTTCTACGGGCTTGGCCACGGCGGCGATTTCGTTCACCAGCAGGGCAACGGCTTTCTCAATGCCGCGACGCAGGCTGACGGGGTTGGTGCCTGCCGCCACGTTCTTCAGACCTTCTTTAACCATGGCCTGGGCCAGCACGGTGGCGGTGGTGGTGCCATCGCCCGCCAGGTCTTTGGTCTTAGAGGCTACCTCTTGCATGAGGCGAGCACCCATATTTTCAAAAGCGTCTTCTAGTTCGATCTCTTTGGCAATGGTGATGCCGTCGTTGACAATCTGTGGTGCCCCGTACTTTTTCTCAAGTACGACGTTGCGCCCCCTGGGGCCGAGGGTGATTTTAACGGCGTCGGCTAAGGCGTTGACGCCTTTTTCGAGGGCCTGCCGCGAAGCCTCATCAAAGGAAATTCTTTTTGCCATGTCGTCCTGTCTTTCAGCTCTCCAGAGACAAACTTAGCACTCACTATGTCAGAGTGCTAACCTCGCTAGAGTACCGCTGCAGGAGACGGTCGGTAAGTCGCAATAACCGATCCTCTACGGCGGAGGGTGCCGTTTTTCCTAAAATGGGGAAATTTCTTGTGGGTTTTGCCGAGCGCTTTGGGACGTGAGAGCGAGCAAGGCCTAACAGAAGGACGGATGTGAATGATGGGTTAGGCGGCGATCGCACCACTCGTCTAGCAGTTTAGCAATGTTGGCCTCGGCCTGGGGCAGCATAACAGCCCCGGTGCGATCGCCTAACCCTTTTCGCACATCAATTACCAGGCGAGCAAGTGGGTGCATGGCAATTCCTTAAGCAATATATGCTAGATATCAGGGCAAAAATTAAAACATTTAGGATCAAAGACGGCGACTACTGCATAAATCTTCTTGCAATATGTGTTGAGAAAAGCGGCGATCGACGACCTCAAACTCAACATCAAAAGTTTTCAAACGTCTGATGCATTTGAATTGTTAGGTGGCAGAGATTTAGCGAATTTTATCAAATCTGGATTCAAGTGATCCCACGGTTGAGCACTCGAAACATAAAGGTCTACCTGAGGCTTAAACCAACTTGGATCGTCTAAGCTCCCTGCTTGAATACTAATAAAATCAGCATTCGCACGTGAACCAAATAATCGGGAACCACAATGAGCACAGAAGCCACGACTAATCGGGTTGCCGCTATCGCCTATCACCTCATAATATTTGACTTCTCCCAAAATAGTTACAGTATTGCGAGGTACCATCAACGCCGCAGCAAATGCGCTTCCTGTCGCTCGCTGACAATCCCGGCAGTGACATAATCCCATTGCGATAGGTTTTGCCGAACATTCGTAACGGATCGCTCCGCACATACAGCCGCCAGTAAAACTTGTTGACATAAAATCCGCCTCATCTTTCTACTCACGAAGGCTCTTTAAACTTGAAGAACATACATAGTCTTCTGTATCTTATTCAACCCCAAATAGCTCAAAAGAATTGATTGTGGATAGTCCAAGGACGCCTCCATCAGCAATCCTTAAGAAATTGTTTTTTGTACTGGCGAATAACTTTTCGATTCCTGCTCTTACCCATCGCTCAAGCTATCTAACTATGTATTAAATAGCAGATACGCCGGGTTGAGAGCCCTGATATTTAATATAATTCAGCAGATCTACAAGAGAATATCCAAATCTAAGAAACCGACCATTATACTTGCCGAATCAGTCCGCAAGATTTAGGAATTATTCAGCGCATTTGGAAGTTGAGCATGGGGCTTTTTGGTATTATTCCTCGCCTTTGCTGGACAATCCCTTGAAATCAGGAATTGTCCAGCATCTATTTATGCTATCTCCGCGTTGTTATTCTCAAAGAGTCGAGCCTGTTACGCAACCAATCTACATCCCCACATACTCCTGGAGGGACTTCACCTGGAGGGGGTGTTGTTGCAGGGATTGGATGGCCGAGGCAGTCGCCTTGGCTCCCGCAATTGTGGTGATGATCGGTACCTTGTAGGCCAAAGCTGTGCGGCGAATTGAGCGATCGTCCTCCTGGGCAGTACTGCCGGCTGGGGTGTTAATAATCAGCTGAATTTCGTTGTTTTTGATTGCGTCTTCAACATTGGGGCGGCCTTCGTGGACTTTGAGAATGAGGTTTACGGTGAGCCCCTCATCCATAAGGGCGGCGCGGGTGCCGGAGGTAGCGATCAGGTTGAGGCCCATGTCGGCCAGTTCCTTGGCAACAGGGATGACGGCGGCTTTGTCGCGATCGTTCATGGAGATAAAAACGGTGCCAGCGAGGGGCAGCTTTTGGTTGGCCCCTAGTTCGGCTTTAGCGAAGGCTTTGCCGAAGTCGGCGTCGATGCCCATGACTTCTCCTGTAGAGCGCATTTCGGGGCCGAGCAGGGCGTCGGTGCCCGCAAACTTATCGAAGGGCAGCACCGCTTCTTTAACGGAGATGTGTTGGGGAATTACCTCTTCGGTAAAGCCTAAATCGGTCAGGGTTTTGCCCGACATCACCCGCACCGCAATCTTAGCCAGGGGATGGCCGATCGCCTTCGACACAAAAGGCACTGTGCGCGAGGCGCGGGGGTTGGCCTCGATGATGTAGACCTGGTCGCCTTTGACTGCAAACTGAATGTTCATCAGGCCGATCACCTTGAGGCGCTTGGCCAGCTTTACCGTCCAGTCGCGGATGGTGGCGAGGGCAGCGTCGGGCAGGGTCATGGTGGGAAGGGAGCAGGCCGAGTCGCCGGAGTGAATGCCCGCCTGCTCAATGTGCTCCATAATGCCGCCGATGACGACCTGACCGGTATGGTCGGCGATCGCATCCACATCTACCTCAATCGCATTCTCCAAAAACTTGTCGATCAAGATTGGATGGTCGGGCTCCACATGCACCGCGTAGGTCATGTAGCGCTCCAGATCGGTGTCGGAGTAGACAATTTCCATAGCGCGGCCACCGAGCACGTAGCTGGGGCGCACCACTACGGGATAGTCGATCTGCTGGGCGACCTTGAGGGCATCTTGGTAGCTGCGGGCCATACCGTTAGGGGGCTGCTGAATGTCGAGTTCGCGCAGAATGGCCTCAAAGCGTTCGCGATCTTCGGCGGTGTCGATGGAGTCGGGGGAGGTGCCCCAGATTTTGGTGGGGGGATGGATGGGGGGATTAGCCGAGAGGTCGGCAGCGGGCAGGAAGGCGAGATATTGCTGGAGGGGGACGGCGAGCTTGAGGGGGGTTTGGCCACCAAACTGAATGATGATGCCGATGGGGTTTTCGGCTTCGATGATATTGAGCACATCCTCTTTAGTCAGGGGCTCAAAGTAGAGGCGATCGCTGGTGTCGTAGTCGGTCGAGACCGTCTCGGGGTTGGAGTTGACCATGATCGTCTCGTAGCCGTCGTCGCGCAGGGCAAACGACGCGTGGCAGCAGCAGTAGTCAAACTCGATGCCCTGGCCGATGCGGTTGGGGCCGCCGCCGAGAATCATCACCTTGGGGCGATCGCTGGGCAGCACCTCGGTCTCGTCTTCGTAGGTGGAGTAGTAGTAGGGGGTAAAGGCCTCAAACTCAGCCGCGCAGGTATCGACGGTTTTGTACACCGGAATCACGCCCAGCCCCTTGCGGTAGTCACGCACGGCGTCTTCGTGGGTGCCGGTGGCGTAGGCGATCTGGCGATCGCTAAAGCCCTGGCGCTTGACCGCCCGCATCTGCTCATAGCTCAGCTCTGTCAGGGGAGTGCGCTTGAGAAACTTTTCCGTCTGCAACAGGCCGGCTAGCTGGTTGAGAAACCAAGGGTCAATGGCGGTGAGGTCGAAGATATCGTTGACCGTCAGGCCCAGCTGCATGGCGTGGCGCAGATCAAAGATACGATCGGGGTTGGGGGTGCGCAGCTTGGGGCGAATTTCGTTGAGGCTGGGCAGCTTTTCGGCGCGATCGCAGCCCCAGCCCGCCCGGCCAGTCTCCAGCGATCGCAGCGCTTTCTGGAACGACTCCTGGAAGGTGCGGCCGATCGCCATTGCCTCGCCCACCGACTTCATCTGGGTGGTCAGCGTCGAGGTGGTGCCAGGGAATTTCTCAAAGGCAAACCGGGGAATTTTGGTCACCACATAGTCGATGGTGGGCTCAAAGCTAGCCGGGGTCTTCTTGGTGATGTCGTTGGAAATTTCGTTGAGGGTGTAGCCCACCGCCAGCTTGGCGGCAAATTTTGCGATCGGGAAGCCCGTCGCCTTGGAGGCCAACGCCGAGCTGCGCGACACCCGAGGATTCATCTCAATGACGATGAAATCACCGTTGTCGGGGTTGACCGCAAACTGAATGTTTGAGCCGCCGGTCTCCACGCCAATCTCGCGGATGATTTTGACCGAGGCATCGCGCAGGCGCTGGTATTCCTTGTCGGTCAGGGTTTGGGCGGGAGCTACGGTGATCGAGTCGCCGGTGTGCACGCCCATGGGGTCGAGGTTTTCGATCGAGCAGATGATCACTACGTTGTCGGCCAGGTCGCGCATCACCTCCAGCTCGTACTCCTTCCAGCCCAGCAGCGACTGCTCGACGAGAATCTGCGACACCGGGCTGGCGTCGAGACCCGATCGCGAAATAGTTTCAAACTCCTCCTGGTTGTAGGCGATGCCACCGCCGGTGCCACCCATGGTGTAGGCCGGGCGAATAATCAGCGGAAATGTGCCGATTTGCTTGGCAATCTGCTTGGCCTCATCCATGGTCTCGGCCAAGCCTGACGGGCACACGGGCACCTCTATGCGCGCCATCGCTTCTTTAAATAGCTTGCGATCCTCCGCCATTTCAATGGCTTCGAGCTTGGCCCCAATCAGCTCGACGCCGTGGCGCTCTAGCACGCCGGTTTTGGCTAGAGTCACCGCTAGATTCAGCGCCGTCTGGCCGCCCATGGTGGGCAGCATGACGTCGGGGTGCTCCCGCTCGATCACCCGCTCCACGATTTCGGGAGTCAGCGGCTCAATGTATGTGCGGTTTGCCGTCTCCGGGTCGGTCATAATCGTCGCCGGGTTGGAGTTGATCAGCACCACCTCGTAGCCCTCTTCCCGCAGCGCTTTGCAGGCCTGGGTGCCAGAGTAGTCGAACTCGCAGGCCTGACCAATGACAATCGGGCCAGAGCCGATCAGCAGAATCTTTTTGATGTCATCACGGCGGGGCATAGGCTGCACGGGTGCGTAGGAAAAATCCAAATCATTCTAAGGGTTAATTGCCAGATTCGTTTGCTTAGGTTGCGGCATTCCGGCGGGATTCTCCAGGGCTGCGAGCCAATGTCAGCGTTTAGTGAATTTAAGCAAAACTCCCGAACTGAGGATGAGGGGTACAGGGTTTCAGGTGGAGGGTTTAAGGGGCGACACCAAGCCCTGTCCCTGACACCCTGTACCTTGCACCCTTAACCCCCCAAAAAGTACCCGCGCGGGTACTGCGATCGCTTCGACCCCGTTGCCATGATGGGGCCATCCACCGAGTTGAACTACACGAGGTATGCCATGACACGGCACGGTCAAATGTATCTCAGAGACGCTGCGCCCCCGCGCTTTCGCGTTCCAGCGCGGGGCCGCTTCGGCAGAATGTTTCGCTGCACGCGCCCCTTTGCCCAAGACACCCCAGCTATTCGCCAGGCCCTAATGGAGCTGGGCAAAGCCGAAGGCATCATGGACCCCGGCCCCACTAACAACCCTGACAACCCCGCAATTCCGGCTGGGTTTACCTTTTTGGGTCAGTTCATCGACCACGACCTCACCTTCGACCCTACCTCTAGTCTAGAGCGTCAGTCTGACCCCGAGGCGATCGAAAACTTCCGCACCCCATCCTTTGAGCTAGACAGCGTCTACGGCGCTGGCCCCACCGCCAGCCCCTTTCTCTACGACAACCGCCCCGAAAATCGCGGCAAGCTGCTGATCGATAGCGATCGCCCCCACGACCTGCCCCGCAACAGCCAGGGCACCGCGCTGCTGGGCGACCCCCGCAATGACGAAAACCTGATTGTGTCGCAGCTGCACCTGGCCTTCGTCAAGTTTCACAACGCCATGATCGACAAGCTCAAGGCCGACGGCGTCAACCCCGGTCAGCTGTTCGACGAGGCCCAAAAGCTGGTGCGCTGGCACTACCAGTGGATTGTGCTGCACGAGTTTCTGCCGCTACTGGTGGGCCAGAATGTGGTTGACACCGTGCTGCAACGGGGCCGCCGCTTCTACAGCACTCGCTGGCGGCGCGAGCCCTACATTCCGGTGGAGTTTTCGGTGGCGGCCTATCGCTTTGGCCACAGCCAGGTGCGCGGCGGCTACCGCATCAACCAAAACTTTGCGGCGGCGATCTTTGCGGCCCCTGGCTCGGGCGGCAACGACCTGTCGAGCGGCAAGCCGCTACCTCCCGAGCGGGTCATGGATTGGCAGAACTTTTTCAAAGTGAATGAAACTGCCACGCCTCAGCTGAGCCAGCGCATCGATGCCACCATCTCGCGGCCTCTGTTTCAGCTGCCGTTTATTCCGCCCAACATGGCGTCGAACCCGGCTTCGTTGGCCCAGCGCAACCTGCTGCGCCACCTGACCTTTGGGCTACCCTCAGGCCAAACCGTCGCTGGCAAAATGGGCATTGCGCCTTTGTCCACCGCTGACCTAGCGGATGTGGCGGCGATCAGTACCGAGTTGGCCCACAACACGCCCCTGTGGTTCTACGTGCTGCGGGAGGCCGACAAGCGCGCCGATGGCCGATCGCTCGGTCCTGTGGGCGGCCGCATTGTGGCGGAGGTGTTTATCGGCCTGCTGCAATCTGACGAGCTGTCGTACCTCTGCCAGGAGCCGAACTGGACACCCAGATTGGGAACCGGCGGTGACTTTAAGATGGCCGACCTGCTGAAGTTTGCTGGAGTAGCGGAGCCTCCTGTTCTACCTACCCCACCCGCTCCTGCACCGGCCCCAGCCGCTGAGACCCCTCAACCCGCTGAGGTGTCCGCTAACTAAGGCTCATCTCTGATGGCTACCTGGTTCGTAGGGGCGCAGCATGCTGCGCCCCTACAGCCGATCGGGCGAGCAGGGACGGGCTAGGGACTGAGGGCCAAGCTGGCGCAGAGCGCTGAGATAGTCTTCGAGTTCGCCAAACTCAGCGGGATTGAGGCTGTAGTAGATCCAGCGGCCATCCTGACGGGCAGAGATCAGCCCGGCCTCGCGCAGGGTTTTGAGGTGAAAGGAGAGCTTTGACTGGGCAATCTCCATGCGATCGCACAGATCACACACGCACATTTCCTGCGATCGCAGCAGCTCAATTACCTCCAGCCGCAGCGGGTCAGACAGGGCCTTAAAGCGCACCAGTAGAGTATCAGACCGTTTCTCTAAAGCCGTGGTCATTTGCTGCCCCACCCCAGACAATATTCAAACAATATCTAGACTCAGAGTAGCAAAGCGGCGAGGCATCAGCTGAGGGCACAGAGCAACTGCGATCGCCGCCAAATGCTACGATAAATGCCGCTTTGCCATTCTCCCTGCTCCTCGGAACGCTTCATTTTGACCCAGGCTTTTTCCTTTAGCTGCGATGCTCGCTGTAGCCATACCCAGGCGCGGGCGGGCACCTTCACCACTCCCCACGGCCCTGTGCATACCCCCCGGTTTATGCCCGTGGGCACCCTAGCCAACGTCAAAACCGTCACCCCCGCCCAGCTGGCTACCACCGGGGCGCAGATGGTGCTCTCCAACACCTACCACTTGCACCTACAACCGGGCGAAGACATTGTGGCCGAGGCGGGCGGTCTGCACCGCTTCATGGGCTGGGATGGCCCGATGCTGACCGATTCGGGCGGTTTTCAGGTATTTAGTCTCAGCCAGATGCGCACGATTACCGAAGATGGGGTGACGTTTAAATCGCCTAAAGATGGTCGCATCATCAATATCCGCCCCGAAACCTCGATTCAGATCCAGAACGATCTGGGGGCCGATGTGATTATGGCCTTTGACGAATGCCCACCCTACCCATGCAGTCGCGAGACGATCAAAGCTTCCACCGATCGCACCTGGCGCTGGCTTCAGCGCTGCGTTGAGGCCCACAAACGGCCAGATCAAGCGCTGTTTGGCATTGTGCAGGGGGGTGTTTACCCCGACCTGCGCACCGAGGCGGCGCAGCAGTTAGCAACGCTCGATCTGCCGGGCTATGCGATCGGCGGGGTCAGCGTGGGCGAGCCGCCAGAGCTGATTGAAACCATTGTTAAGGCCACTGCTCCCTGCCTACCCGAGCACAAGCCCCGCTATTTAATGGGAGTAGGCACCTATCGGGAAATGGCCCAGGCGATCGCAGCGGGCGTAGACCTATTCGATTGCGTCATCCCCACCCGACTGGCCCGCCACGGAGCTGCGTTGGTAGCAGGGGAACGCTGGAATATCAAAAACCAGCGCTTTCGCCGCGACTACACCCCCATCGACGCCGACTGCCCCTGCTACACCTGCCAAAACTTCACCCGCGCTTACCTCTGCCACCTGATCCACGCCAAGGAGATGCTGGCCTTTACGCTAATCTCGATCCACAACATCACTGAGCTGGTGCGGTTTACCCAGCGGATCCGGGAAGCGATTTTGGGCGATCGCTTCACCACAGAATTTGCCCATTGGTTAACCCCAAACCCGATCGCAACCACCGAAGACGCCCCCCTGCCATGATAAAATGCGAAGAAAATTTACCAATTCTCAGATTTCAGCCAGGGCGCTCAGGGTAAGGCTCGGCTCAGGTCTGAGGCTGGTCTGTCCCGGCTGTGTAACGAGAGGATAATCATTAATGGAAGTCGCAATGCTGCTGGCCAAACTGCCCGAGGCCTACTCCCTGTTCGACCCCCTGGTAGACGTGCTGCCCATCATCCCCGTATTCTTCCTGCTGCTGGCCTTCGTCTGGCAGGCTTCCGTCGGTTTCAAATAAACCTTTTACATTCTTAGTAGAGTTAAGCCCCAGCGTTACTAGCGCTGGGGCTTTTTAATGGGCAGTGGCAAACTGCCGTAGATTTAGCTAGCCGCCTTGGCCCGTAGATTGCACCTAATGGGTTAGCTGAGGCACCAAAACCCAAGCGACTGCACCCAGACAGGCTGAGGTCGTGGACTTGGCAAAGCCGTTACCGCTTGGCGTTGATATACTGAGCCAGCGCTAATTTGCTCCATCACACCCTCCGGCAATGGTCAAAGAGCTTGACTCAGGCAACAGTTTTAGGCTTTCGATAAAATCCTTAGAGGATGACTCCGACCCAAGGGTTGTCCACGCTGGTGTGCAGGCACTTTGTAGCAGCATTACCCAGTTGAGCCAGCTTGAGCAGACCAAGTTTGCTTTTCTCCCCAGTCCGCAGTACAGCGTTTTAGCCGAAGCAGTAGCCCATCCTAAAGCGGTCGAACCCAGCTTATATGCCGGACTTCAGTGTCGGGCACCGCTGAATAAACTCAGAGTAGTTTTGCGGCACGTGGGCAACTGGCTTGAGCGCACCGCTCAAAAAACCCTGTTTGTCTTGGAAATTCCGCCCAGCCACACCATCACCCTACAGACCAACCAAGCCAAGGTACTGGCTCAACTGCTAACCTTGGGCGAAGCCCTGCTGCCACCCCACGAGTTCTATCGCACCCAGGCCGAGGGCTATGTAAGTGCTTTTGGTGAGTTAACGCCGGCGGCCAAAGCCAATTTAAGTCTGGTACAGCAGCGGGTAGAACTATCGGTTGAAGAAGCTAACGAGCTCAACGCCACGGCTATGGGGCCTTTCAAAACCCTGGCCGAGAAATATCAGCATTTTCGCAAAGAGCTGCTGGTGTGCAAGCAGGCTAGCGATCTAGATAAGAATTTTTGGAACGTGATGCGGGCTAAAGCTATCAGCATGGGTTTGCCCGAGACCGATGCTCAGTTTCTCAAAGACGAGCGCCTGAATACTCTGCACCATGAGGCCGAGCAGACGCGGCAGCAGGCTGAAGCTGAGGCTGCAGCCGAGGCTCAACGTCAGCACGAGCAGCAGCAGCGCCTGCTGGGCTACCGCCACCAGTTTGAAGAAATGGTCATTGACTCGCTGCCTCAGGGCGTTGACCGCGAGCACATTGGGCCAGCTGGCGATCAACTAGAGGTGGCACTATTTCACCAGAATGTTATGGCTGGCCTGGCTAGCTCCGATTTTAACCGGGGCCGCCTGACCCAGGCGCGTGAATACTATAACCTCGACCCCCAAGAGGCCAAAGCCCTAGAGAAAACCGTTTTAGATGAGCTGTATTTGTTATCTGACCTACTATAGGTTGCAGGAGATGGGCCGTTGGCTAAGGCCTAGGTTTGGCGCGTCTGTGAGGTGTTAGCTTGGCGCAAAACATTGCATGTTTAATCAAGTTTGTCGATCCTCAGCTCAAACATGATGAGCTAGACACTGAGGTGCACTACTTAACTGAAGATCTGCGCGATCTAAATGGCATGGGCCAAATTCGCTTTAACCCCATCCTAGAAACTAGAGATACGACAGAGATCAGAGTAGGGATTAGGTTTATTGCCCATTCAGATCTGCTGGTTTCTATTCTGAGGCGGCTGCGCGATCGCCTCTACTACAAGTCCCTTGAAACCTGGTTCCTCTTCCAAATTTCAGACCTCAATTTGCAAATTCGCACCGATCAGGCCGAGGACCTCGTAGATCTGATGGCTACCGCCCAGAGCGGGCTGCTATTCTCCCCAGTGCGCGACTACCTAGCCGAGGCCGAAACCTACAGTCGCACCCAGGGTGAACTCTCGCCCACCGAACTCGACAATCTCAACCTGCTGCGCCAGCGCCTGGGCCTTTCTGCAGAACAGGCTGAACTGCTCAATGCCAGAGCGGTTGGCCCCTATAAAACCCGTGCCGAAAAGCACCGCTATTTTGACGAAACCATAGCCGCCGAGTTTAGCCGTTTGCGCCATATGGATGCAGACCAGCCCTTTGCTCCCAAAGACCCCTGGCCAGTGCTGCAAGAACTAGCCGAAAACTTGGCCCTGCCAATTCCTGAGGCAGAGGCCATGTACCAAAAACATTGGCAGAGCTACAGCGACGAGGTCGAACTCAAAACCAAGCAGCAGACCGCCAAAACCGTCGTCGAGGACAGCCTTGTGGCCGAAACCAAGGCCGCAGATACTCACCAAAATCAGGTTCAGCAGGCCCGAGAACACCTAGAGCAATACCTGGCCCTCTGTCGCCAAGCCATGGCCAATAGCCTGTACCCCTCCGAGTTTGACCAGGGACGCCTCGACCAGGCCCGCCGGCTGTGGGATATCTCCATTGATGAAGCACTCACCATTGAGATTGCCGTGCGCAACGAGCTGTATGGCGGCATTGAGTCTGCCGCTGGGGTTGACTACAGCCGCCTGCGCGACCTGCTGCTGCAACAGGCCTGGCAAGAGGCCGACATGGAGACTGAAGCTGTTATTCTCAAGACCCTTGATCGCGACATGCAGCCCGTCACCGCCGACACCGTACAGCGGTTGCCAGCCGTCGATCTAGCCACCATTGACGCCCTTTGGAGCCGCTACAGCAACAAGCGCTTTGGGTTTAGGGCCCAGCAGCAGGTGCACCGGAGCCAGCAACAAATTCAGCAGGACGATCGCCAGCAGTGGCTGGCCTTTCAACAAGTCCTCGGCTGGTGCGAGCCGCCATCGCTGTTTTACCGAGGTTATAGGCCCTACCATGACCTCAATTTCAGCCTTGAAGCGCCTGTGGGTCATCTGCCGACCTGGCGCTGGTGCTGCCCGAGTCTGAGCGATCGCTACCGCCCGAACCTTGACGTTATGGCCGCTGTCATTCACCACCTGAGCCTATGCATGCCTTTAGACCCAACGCCCACTCCAGCTGTTGACCCAGCCGCCCCAACAGTGCTTACCGGAGGGCTAACCCGTGCTGTCTAACACCTTCAACAGCCCCGCCTTTAACAGCCAGCTAGACGAAAGCCTCGACGAACTCAGCCTGCTACTCGATGAAGAAGACTGGGAGGCGGCAGATCGGCTGACGGCAGATTTGCTGCTCGAGACAGTGATTCAGAATTACAACGAGGCCACTGAATTGTCGCCAGAGCCAGAGCCACGCCATCGACCTCACCTGACCACCGAAGCTTTAGCGGGGTTGCCCTGCCAACTGCTACATGCCCTTGACGATCGCTGGCAGAAAGCTAGCGGCGGGCATTTTGGCTTTTCGGCCCAGCTTCAGATCTATGCCGCCACGCTAGAAACCATCGACTTTGACCCGGCCCTACGCAACTGGTCTACCCCCCATCCCTTTTTTGAAGAAGTGGGATGGCTGATGCTAACGCCACTACGGCCCATAGGATTTTTGCGGTTCTACAGCTGGCTCGACTTTGACCTTGAAGCCCCCAGGGGCCATCTACCCGCCCTGTGGTACTGGCGGGTGCCGCGCATCACCTCGCTGCAGATGGGCGGCTTCTTGACCGGCCAAGGAGGAGGCTTTGGCGATCTGGCCCGACTCGACGCGATGATGCTGCGGCTGTCGCGCTGCCACCAGCTCGGCGGATAGCCGCCCTTAAACCGGACACCGTAAACCCTGAACCCTTCTCGACCTGTCACCCTTGGCTGAGTAGGCTATTCTACAACCGCTGCCGCTGGCGCTTGGGGCTGCACCTGAATGGTGACCTCGGCTAGGTACGGCATTTGCTGGTGAAGGTGAATCCTGAGGTGAGATGCGATCGCATCCCCCGCCGCCACCGACAGCTTGGGCTCTACCGCTAAACTCACCTCCCCATAGAGCCGATGGCCCAGCCATCGCGCTTTGACCTGGGTCACCTTAGCGGCGGCACCCTCAACTCCATGCTCTATTTCATGGCGCAGGCGAGCGACCATCTCTGGCTCCACCCCGTCGAGCAGTCGAGTAAACACCGTCTGGGTCGATTGCCACACCACCCGCAGCAGCACCAGGGTAATCACCAATCCCATCACCGGGTCAGCCCAGGGGTAGCCCAGCCCCACGCCCAGGGCGCTCACCAGCACCGCCAGGCTCACCAGGCCATCAGCCCGCGCGTGCAGCCCATCGGCCACCAAGGCGGCACTGTTAATGGCCCGCCCCACCCGCAGCCGAAATAGGGCCACAACTTCATTGCCAATGAAACCAATTACGGCCGCCGCCGCCAGTGCCCCTAGGTGCTCTAAAGGCTGGGGATGTCGCAGGCGCTCAATTGACTCATAGCCGGTAATTAGGGCACTCAAGAAAATCACCGCCACAATCGCCACCCCGGCCAGATCCTCTGCTCGGCCATAGCCGTAGGCAAAACGGGGCGAGGGTTTAGCGCGAGCTAGCAAAAACGCTACCCCTAGGGGCACCGAGGTCATGGCATCGCCCACGTTGTGAATTAAGTCGGCCATTAGGGCGACGCTGCCGGAGAGGGCAAAGACGACCGCCTGGGCGATCGCCGTGATCACCAGCCCCACAAACGACCACTTCACCGCCCATAGCCCCTGCTCTGACGCGGCGATCTCAGGGTCCACAGCGCCGTGGGTGTGGCTGTGCCCGTGAGAATGCCCATGCCCATGATGATGGTCGTGGCTGTGGTGGTGACTCGGTTCGACCGGGGTTACCAGGGCGATCGCGCCCTCAATCGCGTCAGAGTTGGGAACTGGAGAAGCCGGGTTGGGCATAGTGAGCAAAAGCGCTACTGAAGCGTTATGGTACCTGCTTAAAACCAAGTCTTGCTACCGCAAGGCCGCAGACTCAAGCCTAATCCGTCAGCCAAAATTCTGCCTTAAACGACAAAGTCGGGGAGACATAGGTTGCCTCCCCGACTGCTAGCTAGCCATGCATTAGAGGACTGCGGCAATTAACCGCGATCGGACTTCTTCACCAAGTGCGCCTCTAGGAACCACAAACGCATGTCAATGGTGCGAGAGATCTCGGTGTAGAGGTCGGCAGTGTCGGCATCGCCCAGCTCATCGGTGGTGTCGATAGCTTGGCGCACGTGTTTGCCGTAGGCAGCAAAGCGCTCAGCCAGGGCCTCGATGTGCTCGGCACCCTCCACGGCATCAATTGGGTATTCGGGCAGAATTGACTGGCTAGCGGCAATGCGAGCCGTGCCCATGGCGGTACCACCCAGGGCAGTAACCCGCTCGGCCACCATGTCGACATACCCTTCTAGCTCACCGGCCAGTTCGTCAAACAGCTCGTGCAGCTGATAAAAGTCCATGCCCTTGACGTTCCAGTGGGCCTGCTTGGTCTGGGTCTTGAGATCGAGGGTGGCGGCCAGAGTCTGGTTGAGCACGTCACAAACCTGCGATCGCACCTCAGCCGACATATCAATCCGGGTGGGATAAAACCCACGCTTGGCCTTCGTTTTTTCAACGGTTGCAACCATATGGCCTCTCTTTGTTTCTGTCAATCGAATGAATAACTAACAAACCTGTGCTTTTGCCGGCAGGCCTAGTCTTGAAATCCTACCACTATGACCTTGGCTCTCCTAAATCATACTCGTTATGACTTCGATTTGCAACATTTCAGCCAGAGTTTGTTGTCTGAGAAAGCTTTAGCCCGAGCACAGGCCTCTGTGTCCCAATAGAAGGCACAGTGAGCCACAGCGACTGTCAACCCCGCAACATTAACGCTGTAGCGGCAAAGCAGTCTGTATTAAATGGCAGAATCGACAGCCAACATTAAGAATTGAAGTACTACCAAGCTACTGGCCGAACTCAAGGCGCACCTGTTCAACCAAGTCTGCCGTCACCGCTTCAGCCTCGGTCTCGCGGGCCACATCTTCAATTCGCTTGCGGGCCTGGGCGCGCACGAAAAACGGAATATTTTTGAGCTTAGCCTGAGCATCAGCCGTCCAGGGAAGACCATTAACCATTACCGAAGTCTGCTCCGAATAGCAATGAATGCCCTAATCCTATATGTCGCCTCGGGGTCAATGTAAGGTTTTTGCCAAGGTGTAACGTTCCGTCAGGAATTACCCGCACAAACGGCGTAGATTACGGTGTCGGTTAGAAATTTCCTCCCTCAGCCCACCCCCCGTAGACTTGGGCCGCCCCAAAAGCACCGCCCAGCCCCCGGAACTCCAACCACTGTTCTAAAGTCCTAGCGGTTTGGGAATACTGAAACCAGGTTGGCAAATGGCCTATCGGCACAAGTTTAGTACACGTTACTAGAGCACGTCATGGTAGCAACACCCCACTACAGCAAAAACGAAGCCTCCGCCCGGCCCGATCGAGAGTTCAGTCTCCCCAGTTTGGGAGACGAGGATGAGGGGGCATCCCTATCTCTCAAAGGTTTCTCTGCGTCCGACACTGACGAGAGCGACTTCGAAGTCGATGCCGCCGAGGTGCTCAAAGGGCGTCGCACCACTGACCTGGTGCGTCTCTATCTGCAAGAAATTGGCCGAGTGCGCCTGTTAGAGCGCCATGAAGAGGTCTCTGAAGCCCAGTGCGTCCAGGGCTACATGCAGCTTTTAGTCGATCTAAACCAGGCGGCGGAAACAACCGGCGGCATTTTGGCCACCTACAGCAAGCTGTTGCAAACCCGCGATCGCCTTTCTTCTCAACTGGGCTATCGCCCCTCCCTCGAGCGCTGGGCCGCCGAGGCCGAAGTGCCCATTGCTGAGCTCAAGCCCACCCTGGCCGAAGGTAAGCGCGCCTGGGCTGCCCTCGCTACCCTCACCGTGCCCGAGCTAGAGAAGGCCATCTCCGAAGGCATTCGTGCCAAAGAGCATATGATCAAGGCCAACCTGCGCCTGGTGGTATCAGTGGCCAAAAAGTACCAGAACCGGGGCCTAGAGCTTCTGGATTTGATTCAGGAAGGTACCCTGGGCCTAGAGCGCGCGGTGGAAAAATTTGATCCCACCAAGGGCTACCGCTTTAGCACCTACGCCTACTGGTGGATTCGTCAGGGCATCACGCGGGCGATCGCCACCCAGAGCCGCACCATTCGCCTGCCCGTCCATATCACCGAAAAGCTCAACAAAATCAAAAAGGCCCAGCGCAAGCTCTCCCAGGAGAAAGGCCGCACCCCCTCAATTGAGGACATCGCTCGCGAGCTCGACATGACCGCCGCCCAGGTGCGCGAAGTGCTGCTGCGCGTCCCTCGCGCCGTTTCGCTCGAAACTAAGGTGGGCAAAGACCGCGACACCGAGCTGGGCGACCTGCTCGAAACCGACTGCATGTCGCCTGAAGACATGCTGATTCGCGAGTCGCTGCGCCGCGACCTGCAACAGCTGATGGCCGACCTCACCACCCGTGAGCAAGACGTAATCAACATGCGCTTTGGCCTCGGCGACGGCACCCCCTACTCGCTGGCCGAGATTGGCCGCGCCCTGGAGCTATCGCGCGAGCGGGTGCGCCAGATTGAGTCGAAGGCGCTGCAAAAGCTGCGTCAGCCCAAACGCCGCAACCGCGTCCGCGACTACCTCGAAGCGCTGAACTAGAGACCCTGCATAGCTACCTCAAGCCCCCTTGTTTTTAAGCAAAGCAGGGGGCTTTTTCTTGGGTTATTACCGTGGCCTGCCATGGGAGCCATAAGCGAGATCTGTTGGGTGTGGACGTTGAAGCGAATTTTGATGGCGGCATCGTCGCGACGGCTGGTTAGCAGGGTCTCGTAGTCGTCCCAGGTTTGGTAGTGAAGGGTGACGGTGCTGCCGGGGGGCAGCTGAATGCGCTCTGGGCTGACGGTAAGCATGGTGCTTTGGGTAGTTGGGCGGGGATGGTGCGATCGTAGTACAAGATTAAAGCGCTTGGGGCTTTTGGTGGGTAAGCGCTTACGACTTACTGCTAACGTTAAGGTTATGCGGTGGTAGACAACCTCAAACCCCCACGGATGCCTCCGTTCCATCTGCATCAATGCGTGTTACGAGTACCATTCAGACAAATGATGTGCGATCGCCCTTTACCTATTAAAAAACGATCGCCCCTGAGACATCTCCAGAGGCGATCGTTGCACAAATGAGGGAGCGGTTAAGCTGCCACAAAATCGGCAGCGGTAATCAGGTCAGGGGCGACGCCGTTAAGCGTTGCCAGGGTCGCCGCGCCGAATTTAATCAGCGTGTTGTCGCCGTTGGCGGTGATGGTTAGTTGCCCAAGGGTTAAGCCACCCGATAGCCCGATGATGTCGGTTCCGTCAACAAAGTCGGTGATGGTGTCGCCGCCCGCATTCTTTGCTAGCACAAATCGGTCTCGTCCACTGCCGCCCGTCAGCAAGTCAGCCCCGTTGCCCCCTATGAGGATGTCGTCACCCGCCTCCCCCCTGAGGGTGTCGTCGCCGTTGCCCCCATTGAGGATGTCGTTACCCGCATTGCCAATGAGGGTGTCTTTGCCGTTGCCTCCGTTCTGCACAGTGCCGAGGTTGACGGTCAAGCAAGTAATGTCTAAGACTAGGCTGTTATCGTCTTGCCGTAGGGCAAAGGCAAAGTCGGCTCCATTGTCTTCATCATCACTAGGAGCAAGGCTTGTTAAGTCTAGTAAGTTGCTAAGGGTGTCAGCAGTGAGAAGGGTAATAGATTCTGTTTGTCCTTCCACAATGTCGTTTTTCAGCCCTTCTTCATCGAAGGTGAAATTGATTGTACCTGAGGAAAGGTTAGCCGTCCCATTGACATCAAGTACATCAAAGTCAGCTGCATCCGTTCCACTGAAGGAGATATTGAGGGTTTCCAGGGTATAGGTGCCGTTAACGGTAAACGTAGCATCCGTATTTTGAACTGAAACACCGCCTAAGGGATCAAGCATCAAGGTGCCGCCCGGTGCCACAGTACCGCCTGAGAGATCACCAACAAAGGTGCCGCTTCCAGCTAAGGTGCCGATATTGAAGAGGGTGCCGATATTGAAGAAGGTGCCATCATTGATGAGGGTGCTGCCTCCGTTATTGGTGAGGCTGCCGTTATTGGTGAGGCTGCCGTTATTGGTGAGGCTGCCGTTATTGCCGAGGGTGTTGAAATTGGTGAGGTTGCCGTTATTGGTGAGGCTGCCGAAATTGGTGAGGTTGCCGTTATTGGTGAGGGCACCGTCATTGAAGAGGGTGCCGTCATTGGAGAGGCTGCTGTCATTGGTAAGGATGCCGGTATTGGTGAGGATGCCGACGCCGAAATTGATGAAAAACAATCCATTGTTGAGAGTGCCATCGTTGTTGAAGGTGCCGTAATTGTTGAAGGTACTGTCATTGGTAAAGGTACCGTCATTGGTAAGGGTGCCGTCATTGGTGAGAGTACTTCCAAAGTCATTGAAGAGGAAGCCGAGATTGTTGAGGAAGCCTAAATTGAAGAGGAAGCCGAAATTTTTGAGGATGCCGTCATTGATGAGGGTGCCACTACTTGAAATATCAATGGTTCCCCTATTAAAAAATTCCTGTGTATTTTCATCAGTTCCAGAAACGGTGACGGTGCCTGTATTGGGGTTAGGAGAAATTTGAGCCATGTTTTTCCTTCGATGGGTGTATAAACGGTGTACAAGTAAATGCGTGGGGTACCCCCCCCGCCAGTAGGCATTGGGCGTTAACCCTTTGCTACTTTGAGGTTGGCATTGTGCAACTGAGTGACACGCTGGGCAAACCAATCGCCAGTTAGCCTGTTGCAGATTGAAACGAAGCAGTGCAGGCTGGAATCAGAACCATGCATCTCGGAACTAACCTCAGGCAGGCTTAAGAGGGAGGATCGCTCCAGCCTCATAGATAACCAAGAGATGTGCGAGCGCCCCGCCGCTAATACTGCTTTTGGCTAGAACCAACGCTCTTTAAACCTGCTTAAAGTTTTTTCACTAAACCTATGGGGTTTTACGGATGATCACAGCCAAATATATTTATTCTTTATACATGCTTTAAAGTTAGTACTTAGTACGTTCATCGCTTCAAGCTTCGTCGTTGCTTGGGCCTCGGCCATGATTGAACTACCAAAGACAAGGCTAGAGCGTTGCAGCTTATCTTTCCAAAACCGGTAAATTGCGAGAAAGTTTCCGTATATATGCCAATTTCGCTAGACCATAAAAAACTTTCCATATTTTTTCCAGGTAGAGTCTTCATCCACTCCACGGTTGACGTCGAGCGTCTGTACCAGTATTCTCTTACACTAAGCCGTTCAACCCGACCGGCGACCATGCAGGACTCGAAAACTTTGGCGCTGCCTGAAGGTGCTACCAACACCAACAGACAGCTAACCCCGCAAATCTAGCACGCAGATTGCCGGGCTAAGGTCGATCGTACCCTAGCTCTCCCAGTTTGCACCTCAGCTGCGGTTAGCTAGGGTTTTCGCGTTCTGTCTTCCTCAAACCCATAGAAGGAATACAGAACCGATGTTTGAATATCTCGAACCCGACGCCACTGGCGCGTCGCACATTCCGCCGTCTCACTCTGCACAACCCCAGCCTCGCCCCGAGCGAGTGCGCCACCTGCTCTACGGCAGTCTCGTCGGAATCGATTGCACTATCAAAATCCTCCACGCCTACGGCTACGCCGACCCCAACGACTGGAGCGACCCCATCCCCGTGCCGCCCAATAGCAGTGCATCGAGCGCAGCCCTTCCAGAAGGAATGACATGGATGGTCATTCTGACGAAAACCTTGCTCATTGAGTAAGCAGAACACCACTGGGGGTTGAGCCTGCCTACGCCTCTGGCTCCACCCCTAGCGCTTTTAGCTGCTCAGCTAGGCGATCGGCTCGTTCTTGGGCAACAGCAGCGGCTTCCTCTGGGGTGGGCACCAGCTCACCTGAGGAGTGAAAGTAGCGCAGGGTCTCGTCCTGAACACCCAAAAATAGGCCCAAGACCTCGCTCCATCGCTGACCAGCTTCATTGGGGGCGATCGCATCATAGTGTTGCCCCACTAGTCGGTAGCCTTCAAACTCCAACGTTTCTGGCGAAAACCAAAAATATTCTGGGGCTCTAAAGCGGTCTTGATAGAGCACTTTTTTGAGACTACGGTCAGTTTTTGCGGTAGCCGGAGACAACAGTTCGATAATCAGATCGGGGTACTGCCCGCCTTCCTCCCACACCACCCAAGATTTTCGGGGACGGCGCTGGGTTTGGTTCACCAAAAAGAATTCGGGGCCTCTAAAGTCTCGGGTTTTAAGCTGTTCGCGGCTGAAGTAGACAGTGAGATTAGCGCCAATGAAAAAGTCAGTGCGATCGCGCCACAGCCACTCCAAACAAGCCACCAGCAGCGCCAGTTGAGCGTAGTGCAGCGAACTTTCCATCTCTGGCTCATTGCTCTCCAGCTTGGTTGCATCTGGCATTAGATCTGCCAGCTGTTGCGCGGTCATTACCATCGCCCATCCTCAGTGCCAGGTATCCCTATTGTAAGCTCAGCCCTAAGCAACGGCTCTAAGACCCTTACTGCAAGGAGAGCGCAGCTCACACATTCAGTACCGTGAGCTGGCTCAGCAAGGGGTCGACCAGAGTTTGGTGCTTATTGGCTAGCAGCAGCTCCATATAACTGATCAGCCGCTGGCCCTGCTCCAGGTTAGGCACATAGACCTGACCATTGGGTCGGGTGAACAGTGGCGTAGTGGCCAGAGTCGCCAGCTCGTCGCTGGCGGGCACCAGTGCCGATGGGCCACCGGTGGTGCTGGGTAGCAGACCGGGCGGCAGGCGACCTTCTAGCAGCGCCATAAGGTGAGCCTGACAGGCATCAACGTTCAGACCCCGCTCTTTAAGCAGGTGCAGAATGCCGCTGAGGGGCATGGGCTGCTCGGGCAGGGTACGCAGCACCTCCATCAGCAAGAACATGTCGCTGTACTGGTGGCGAGTGAGGTCGAGCACCTGGGGATAGCGCACCAGGTTGACCAGCCCGTAGGTGACCCGGCTACAGCTGGGGGGGCGATCGCTGTGGTACGTATCCTGCACAATGGTGGCATTGGGGAACTTCTGCCGCAGCCAGCGGGCAATCTTGGGCAACGAGGCGCTACCGCCGGTGCAGATTACCTGGTTAATACCTTGGGTATTGAGCCCGACCTCGCTCAGCAACCGGTTGACGTGACCGTTGATGCGCTGAATATAGGGCAGAATAATCCGGTCTTCCAGGTCTTTGCTGCGCACTACCCAGCGCTGGTCAGCCAGCTCTAGCTCAAACTGGGGCTGGTGCTGAAGAATAATCTTTAGGTGTCGCGCCGCTTCTAGCGCACTCTGGCCCAGCAGGGAGGTTTCTAGCCGCTGGTAAAGGCGCTGGCGACGGGCTGTGTCGGGCTCGGCGGGGCGGGGCATTTCACAGCCGTCGAGATCGAGATCGCTCCAGTGGGCGCCGTCTAGCTCGGGCATGGCGGCCTGCCAGCCCCAGCCGGTAGATTGCGGCGATCGCCCAGAGCCCTCGGCGGGGCGACTTTGGCGACGTTCGGCTGGGTGCAGCAGGTGGCAAATAATGTCGAGGTCAATGGCGTCGCCTGCATAGCTCATCGAGTGCAGGGCAAAGTCGCTGTAGGAGAGTTCACCCAAGGCTCTGGGCAAATCGACAATGCCCACCTCGGTCACGCTGGCCCCAGCGGAGAGCACCACCGTGCCTCCAGTCCAGGGGCAGGCGTAGAGAGCCTGCTGCTGTATGGGCTGGCCGTTGCCCTCGGGCAGCGGGGTTGAGGGGTCGGGCAGGCCCGAGAGCACGGCGGCGATCGCATCTTCTACAAAATAGATATCGTCGGGGTTGGCGGTGAGCCTTGCCCCTAGCACTGCCTCTCGCAGGTTAAAGGTATAGGTATCGGGCCAGTTGGCCGGGTAGCTAACGACAACCCCATTGAGAGCTTGCAGAGCGGCGGCGATCGCCGCCGCATCAAGACCAACGGCACCAACGGTGAAGGCAGCCTCTGAGGTCAACCCCACGGGCAGGGTGGCCAACAACCGGGTTAGGCCGTCTTGGAACACAGGCAGGGGAATGCGATCGCGATCGGACCACTGCACCTGAGGCTCGGGGCCATCTGCCCCTGTAAGCGGAATGCCCAGCTTGAGATAGGGCTTTAGCGCTTTGAGCAACACTGCGCCCTGGTCGGTAGTATCGCCATCGCTCCAGTTCACGGTCAGGGCCGACGAGCCTACTGACTGCACTTGGTAACCCTCGTCGTGGGCCTCTACCGAAGCCAGCGATGGTAGCCGAAAGAACTTGTCGGCGGTCACCCCAGAAATGGCGTTATCGACCCAGTAGAGGGGGTAAACCTGGCCACCCCGACGTTCCAGAAGTACCGCCGATAGGCCGGTAGTCCCCACATCCAATCCCAAAAACCACAGCGGGGTAGGTGCAGCAGGCGCTGGCTCAGCATCCACTGGCGGCCCTGGGACAACGGCGTCGGATTGATCGATGTCCAGATCGGCGAGGAGATCGGGTTCGACGGCTTCAGGTTCAACAGTTGCAGGCGCAACGGTTGCGGGTTCGGCAATCTCGGGCACTAGGGCTGTCGGAGGCTCTGCGACGGGCGCAACTAAGTCAATGGGGACTGCGGCCAGGGCAGATTCAGCGCCAAATTCCGTTTCTGCCAGCAATTGGTCCAGCTCGGGGAAGTCTGGCGGAGTTTCTGGTTCCTGGATCTCGGGCTCCTGGGTCTCGACTTCTGAGGCCGCTACGTCTGGGAAGTCTGGCTCAGAGATTGAGGCGATCGCATCCAGCTCAGCAGCAACCGGCTCAGGGGCAGCGGTTTCAAGATCAAAAAAGCTGTCGAAATCAAGATTATCAATGGCCGCTGATTCAACGGAGACCTCTTCTACGTCCTCAATGGGCTCATCAAAGAGGTCATTTGCGGGTTCATCTAAGTTGGGTTCTGCATTCAGGGGCCAGTCCGCGCCCAGCGCTGGGGTAAGGGGTGGCTCTAGGGAATCGTCTAAACTGCTCGGGCTAGCCTCTGCCCCAGCGGCCTCATCTTGGGCAGGAGTAGATTCTCCCAGCCAGTCTTCTACAGAAAAATCTAGATCAGCACGGGGGTCAGCGACGATTTCTGGCTCGAGGCTCAGGTCTAGATTCAGATCTAAACTCGTTGGAGCGTCTACCGAAGGGCGATCGCTCTCTAAGTCATCAGCCAGTAGTAGGGAATCGAGGGGGGAGCGAGGTTCTGGTTCGGCGATCGCCTCGCCGCCATCCAGCGGCCCTAGATCGAAGGCACCAAGGTCTAGATTGCCAAAGTCTTGGGGTTCGGAATCTAGGGTGTCAAGCCCAAGGTTGAGGTCGAGGTCCAACTCAAGGCTCGGCTCTGAGGAAACCGGGGTTAGGGGTTCTCCCAGCAACGCATCGAGATTGATGAAGTCAATCATTGCCTCCATCGAATCGGGCGTATCTGCTGCCGCCGATTGAGTAGGGCCAGCAGGCTCTGGCAGAGGAACCGTTAGCGGTTCCTCCGGGGTTTCTTCAAAGTTGGCCCCAGCGGCATTCAAAATATTGTCGAGGCTGATTTCTCGTTGCCAGTCGGTAGCTGTCTCTACCGGAGCGTCGGCAGGCATAGGATCGTCGTTGCCCCCATCGCCCAGGGCCGTCAAATCACTCAAACTGGGCTCATCCCCAACGGGCTCGTCTAGGCTCAGATTTAAGTCATCTAGAGTGAACGAGAGATTTGACGCCGCAGGCTCCGAAGGCGTTGCGGATAGCCCCCAGGTTTCAAGGGTGAGCGCGGGCTCCGTTGGCTCAGCACCTAGCGAATCGCTTAGATCAGGTTCATCCCCAGCGGGCTCGTCTAGGCTTAGGTTCAAGTCATCTAGAGTAATCGAGAGATCTGATGCAGCAGGCTCCAAAGGCGTGGCAGGTAGTCCCCAGGCTTCCAGGATGGGCGCTGGCTCCGTTGGCTCAACAGCACCTAGCGAATCGCCTAAGCCAGGCTCATCGGTGACGGGCTCGTCTAGACTCAGGTTCAAGTCATCCAAAGTAATCGAGAGATCTGGCGCTGTGGGCTCCAAAGGTGCAGCCGATAGTTCCCAGTCTGGGATGAGCGCTGACTCCGTTGGCCCAGCCTCTAGCGGAGCGAAGGCGTCAGGCAACTCACCGTCTAGATCGAGCTCCTCCAAGGTGAGATTTTCTGAGGGCGACTGGGCAGCGGAACCCAGTGAGAACAAATCGGCCATGGTGTCGCCCGGCGCGTCGGGTTGGAGGGCCGAGTCGAGGGGGCCGCTGGTGCCAGTGCCCAAGTCAAAATCAGTCAGCGTAAACTCAGCTGGGGGCGACGTAGGAGCCACAGGGTCAGAGGTTTCTCCAAACCCAGTGGAGGCTAAATCGTCTAAAGTGGTTTCTTTCAGTTTTGGGTCGGGAGCCAGCGGCGTCAGCGGATCGATCGTCAGCTCTCCTAGCAAATTCTCTAGGGTCAGGGATGGACCCGTGGCCCCTGTGAAGGTAGAAGGTGCGGGGGAGGGTTGAGCTGGCGCTGGCGGAGAGAACCCGGTGAGATCGTCAAGGGTCAGGCCCGATTCGCCTAGAGCAGGTTGCTCGGGCTCTAGGCTTAAATTGAGCTCTGCCAGGATAGAGGCCAAAGAATCGCTAGCAGTTGCAGCCGTAGGGGCCTGATCCATGGCACCAAACAGATCGCTGGTGCTGGACTCAGGTGGCTGGGGCGGGGTCGCTTCGCCAAACAGGTCGATCGCAGGTTCTGCGGGTGCTTCTGGCGCAGGTGCTCCCGGTGCAGGTGCTCCTGGCCCAACCGTATCCCCAAACAAGTCAAGACCAGCTTCGCCTAGCTCAGGGTCATCTAGGGTAAGCGCTGAGATATCAAACAGATTCAAGCCGCCATCCCTAGGGGCGGCCGTCTCCGGCTCTGGCTCGCCAAATAGATCAAGGCCTGAGGGCTCTGCCGCAGGGGCGGGCGCATCGAGGGGCTCATCCCTGGCGTCGGCTATGGGGCTGTCAAACAGATCAATACCAGGGGTCTCCACAGCGAGTTCATCCAAACCAGGCGACGGCTGATCACTCTGACCAAACAGATCAACTACATTCTCCTCGGCAGCGTCATCCGAGGCCGGCGACGCGAATAGATCAATGCCCAGGTCATTTGCGCCTAGGTCACTCACGGCCTCATCAACGCTAGAGGTCGGCGGATCAGAGTCAAGGCTGACGTTCTCAAGGGCAGGCGAATCGAAGATGGGCGACTGCTGATCAATTGTCTCAGACTGGCCTAGGCTGAGGTCTGCCAACGCTGCGTCGCTGAACAGATCGATGCTGGGCACCTCCTCAGAGAAAGTCGGCTCTGGCTCTAGCGTCTCAAGTTCTAAGCGATCGAGGCTGGACCAGTCTTCGGGTGGCTCCGCTGCAGATGGCTCTGCCGCCGGAGATTGTTCAGGGGAGTCAATCTCTAGATCGCCCAACGTCACCTGATCTAAAGCGGCATTAGAAGGGGTGTAGGTCTCTGTGCCAAATAGGTCAAGGTCTGGGGCTGGCTCTGCAGCGATGGGCTCATCGTCAAACAAATCGAAGCCGGGTTCCTCTGGTATGGCTGCCTCAGTGAGGCGATCGAAGGCAGGGGGCGAGGCATTGTCAGGGGCAGGCTCTTGATCGGCGAAAAGATCAACGCTAGCAATGGAGGAAGGGGGCACCTCGGCAGGCGGGTTGAATAGCTCTGGAGAATCAGTCAGGTCAAGCTCTAAGTTGATTGGTGACAGGCTGTCAGAGGCCACCTCGGTCTCTAGATTCTCCAGGTCTTCCTGGAGCTGGTCAACCATGGCGTCATCCATTGCTAGGTCATAGGCGCCAGTGGTGGGCAGAGCGTCTTGAGCGAGCAGGTCTTCTTCGGGGGAAGCAGCCATGAACCCACCCAGCAGGTCTTCGCCATCGCTAGTGGCGGTCTCTGAATTCCCCACCTCTCCGGGGCTGGCGGGCAGTAAATCGTCGAAGGATTTAATAGTGTCAGGAAGGTCGAACCCAGCATCGGCGGGTGCTATGGAGCCAAGGCTGAGATCTAGGCGATCGCCCGAGTTCTCCCCCAGTAGGCTGCTCAGGTCAACGCTAGTGAGGTCAGTAGCCGCATCGGCCTCGGCCATCTCGGCTGCCTGGGTGAGCAGGGTTAGGTCGTCAGGACGGGGCAGATCATCAGCTGGCTCTGGTGAGGCGATCGCATAGGGCTCATCTACGGGGGTCACTGCCTCGCTCAAACGGTCGATCGCCAAAAAATCATCTACAGCATCCCCTGAGTCAGCGGCAGGCGAGGCCCCAGCAGGTTCAGCAGAAAATCCGCCGCCAAACAAGCTCTGGTAGAGATCATCTAAAGCCGATTCAGCCTCGACCCCAGCCGCCGCCACCTCAGTAGCAGGGTCAGCACCGTCAGGCAGCAACACCGCCGACGATGGATCGGGAGCAGCGGCATCGAGGCTGTTGAGCAACTGCAAATCAAGGGGCGAAGATTCGCTGGCCTCGGCGGAGTCTAGATCGGCCTCTAGGTTGTCATCGAGCTGGAGTTCGCTAATTTCATCTTCAATTTGCAGCAGAGTGAACTCGTCATTACCTAAATCATCTAAATCGTCAAAGCCAAGGTCTAAAGCCTCTAGCTCCAACTCAGCCGACTGGTCGCCCCTCTCGGCAAAGGCATCCCCACCCAAGGTTTCGGGGGTGGAGGTCTCAGGCCGAGGCTGGGGCAGTTCGCGGCGCTGACCCGACTCTAAATACGTTAGGGTCTCGGCGTTGATTTGCTGACCCAGATGGGTCACCAGAGCACTAAACATCAGCTCGCCCTGCTGACCCAGGGTGTGCATCTGGTTAAGCCCCTGGTTGAGCGAATCTTGGTAGCTATAAATGCTCTGTTGTAGCGTGTCAAACACCGATCGCAGCGATTGATCGAGCCCCAGCATGAGCTGATCAGACTGGGCCTGTAGCTGCTTGAGAAACTCAAGCCGCTGCATTGGAGTGAGGCCAGGGGCGTCGCCATCGGCAAACCCTTGGGGAGACTGCATTAGCCCATAAGCGTTGGCCGTGGCCGACTCCAGCCGCTGCACCGACTGGTTCACCTGGGCACTAAGGCGGGCCTCAAGCTGCTGGGTCATCTGCTGTAGAGCCGCCTCCCAGCTGGGGGGCAGCTGGTGAAGATTGGCTCCCTGGTCGATCTGCACGCGCTGCTGCTGAAGCTGCTGCACCTCTTGCAGCAACAGCTCCCGCTGCTGCCTGAGGGTCGCCACCTCATTGCGCAGGGGGTCTAGAATCTGCATGGTCTGCCCGCGCAGGTACTGCATTTCCTGCAGCAGCGCCTTGAGCACCTGGCTGGCGGCAGCGGTAGTAGGGTCATTGGGCAAGCCGCTGGTGGGCGCAGCTTGGGCCTCGGGGGCAGCTTTCACCTCGGCCAGGTAGGCCCGCGCTCGGGCCAGCAGCTGGCGCTGATTGGCATCATTCGACATCACCCAGGGCAGCCGTGGCGCGGCTTCCCCCAAGATTGAGTCAATTTCGGCTACCAGAGCTTCCAGTTCGTCCTGCTGCACGGCTACCCCTTGTGTTTACCTTTACCCCAGCGATTGCCAAAGTGTATGTCAGGCGACTGTAAAAATCACACGAAACCATACCTTAGCGCCGCTGATTTCAATGGATGCGCCTCTACCCTGCGAAGTCACTAGAAGGGCCGTTAGAGATACCTCTGATGGAGCCAGCCCTATGGGTGATCGCCCCGGTCGAGTAGTGGAGGAATGATATAGTGCTAAGACTTTGGATTCCGCCGCTAGGCTACCAGGGAGAAATTCTACCCCTAGCCTGGGATAGGATGGGTTGAAGCGATTTAATATCACTAACTTAAACAAAAAAATTAATGTTGGGGTAATAAATGGATGCCCGCTACAATCCTCGAGATACGGACGCCGATCTCAAATTAATTCGTTCGGCGCTGCTATTTCAGGACCTGCCGGAGGAGGCTGTAGCCGAAGCCACCAGCCACGTGGTCTCTCGTCGCCACCCGGCCAACCAGGTGATTTTGCTTGAAAACGACTGGGGCAGCTCGGTCTACTTCATTCTGGAAGGCTGGGTCAAAATCCGCACCTACAACCTCGACGGCAAGGAAGTCACCCTCAACATTTTGGGCAAGGGCGAGCTGTTTGGCGAAATGGCCCCCCTCGAAGAGGTGCCCCGCTCTACTGACGTGATTACCCTGGTGCCCACAGTCATTGGCAGCATGCCCGCCAGCGACTTTGTCAAGCTGCTCAACACCCAGCCCCTGGCCGGCATTCGCCTGTCGCAGCTGATGGCTCGGCGGCTCAGACAGGTCAACCGTCGCCTGCGGCTGCGCGAGTCTGACAGCACCTCGCGGGTGGCCGACATCATTCTCTTTTTGGCCGATGGGCAGGGGCATCGCAGCACCAGCGGCATCGAAATTCCCAACCTGCCCCATCGGGAGTTGAGCAGCCTCAGCGGTCTGGCTCGGGAGACGGTGACTCGCGTACTGAGTAAGCTAGAAAAGAAAGGGCTAATTGTGCGGGACAAAGACCTCATGAGCATTCCCGACATCAACGCCCTAGAACGTCTGCTGGTTTAGCCATTCATGAGTCACCCCCCTGACCCCGCCCCTGGGGCTAAGTTTGTGCCCCCGGTTGACGACGCTGCGAGCGATTTCGATGGGCTAGACACCTACCTGGAGTACCGCACCTCAGAGGACGAGGCCGATGGGCCTGACCTGTCGCACCGCCTCAAATCTGGCCCCTTAGCCATGGTCGAAACGGCCTTTTTGGCCAGCACCGCCGCGCTGATCTGGCTGGTGAATACTTACTTTCCGCCGGGGCCGATTCTCCGAATTTTGTTTCCTCTGCCGATGGCTCTGGTCTACCTGCGCTGGGGACCGCGGGCCGCATGGATGTCGGCTCTCGTGTCGGGGCTGCTGCTGTCGGTGCTGATGGGGCCACCCCGCAGTCTGCTGTTTCTGATCCCCTATGCGCTGTTGGGGGTGCAGCTGGGCTTTTTTTGGGTGCGGCGAACCAACTGGTATGTGTCCATCGCAATGGGGTCGCTGCTGGGCACCATTGGGTTTTTCTTTCGGCTGTGGCTGTCGTCGGTGCTGGTGGGCGAAGACCTGTGGGTGTATTTGACCACCCAGGTCACTCAAATGCTGAACTGGGGTCTAGAGCGCCTAGTGGGCTTAGGCGTGCTGGATGTGGGCGTGCTGGGCCAGGCCAATGTGGAAGCGGTGCAGATTTTAGCTCTGGTGTCGGTGCTGGCGAGCAATGTGGTGTATCTGTTTACGGTGCATCTGGCGGCCTGGCTACTGCTGGGGCGGCTGGGAGCGAAGATTCCGGAGCCGCCGGGGTGGGTGCAGGATTTGTTGAAGGAATAACAGGGAACAAGGTCAGAGGGTGCAAGGTAAACGGTATAGGGTTCAAGGCGGAATCAGCCCTAAACCCTATACCCTGCACCTTAAACCCTTTTCTAAAATCGCTGTTTGTGGAGTCGTAAGTTCTGTGGATGAGCCGTTGATTAAGGTTTATACGCAGGGTCGGCGGGGGGAGGATTGGCTGGGGGGGGTGGGGGGGTTGCGGCCGGGGCTAGTGCTGACGTTGGGGTTTACGGAGACGGGACTGGTGGAGGGAATTTCGGCGGCGGGGGCAACTCCGAGCGATCGCCGCTACACAGCTCTAGCCGATGCCGAGTTTATGGTCAATGGCCTGACGCCAACGCCGAAGTTTCCGCTGCCACCACTTCAGGCTGGAGCTTCTCCAGCGCTGATCTCTAGAGCAGTAATTGCAGAGCAAGGAATTCCCCTCATCGTTCTCAATGCTGGATTGCCCCAGCCGCCGACTGTACCCTGTGTGGATTTGGGGGGTAAGCCTGCGCAATGTCTGAGTACAGGGGCGGCTTTGCCATTAGATGTGGTTCGTCACCTCTGGCGGCAGGGGTTAGAGCAAGGGGAATTGCTGGGAGCTGAGAGCGACTATTTGTTGCTGGCGGAGTGTGTGGTGGGGGGTACGACTACAGCACTGGGGATTTTGACTGGGCTAGGTCTGGATGCAGCGGAGCGAGTAAATAGTAGCCACCCGACCTGCAACCATGATCAGAAACAAGCTTTGGTTGCTAAGGGATTATCTTCAGCAGGATTGCCAGAGCGGCCCCATCCCCTTGAGGTGGTGACGGCAGTGGGCGACCCGATGCAGCCGGTGGTGGCGGGAATGGCGATCGCAGCTAGTCGCACTCGGCCGGTGCTGCTGGCGGGGGGCACGCAAATGCTGGCGGTCTATGCGCTGATGGTGGCGATCGCGGCGGCGGAAGGCTGCGACTGGAACCCTGCAAACGTGGTGGTGGGCACCACGCGCTGGGTAGCGGAGGATGCCACTGGGGATACGGTGGGGCTGGCGGAGCTGACGGGGGCCTGTTTGATGGCGACTCGACTGAGCTTTGCAGAGTCGCGGTTTGAGGCGTTGCGGGCCTACGAGCGGGGGTTTGTGAAGGAGGGCGTGGGGGCGGGGGGGTGTGCGATCGCCGCCTCGCTCTACCAAAACTGGGGTCAGCCGGAGCTTTTGGCGGCGATCGAAGCGTTGCTAGAGCAGAAGTCTCAGCAAGATAGCTCCCAGGGTTCTGGCTCCGTTGCTTTGCCTTAAGCAAACGCCCCTGCTAGAACCCTGGGATCTGAGGCTGTAGGCTACTCCAGCAGAATGGTTTTGGTCATAATCACCATCCACTGGGCGGGGGTGGCCGCTTCAGTGCTGGGCGGCACGGGGATGGGGTCGCTCCAGGCGTTGGGGTCGGCGTAGCCGAGGGCATGGAGAATTTTGATGGTGCGGTCTAGGGCGGCGAGGCTGCCGTAGAGCATGTGGCGCACTTTTTCGGGGGTTAGGGGTCGGGTGCCTTTGCTGTCCCCGCTGGGCGGCAGCGGTAGGGAACCGGCCTCTGGGTTGTCGTTGGCGTCTGGTTCGAGATATTCAAACATCAGTTCTGTTTTCCTTTTTGTGGTTGAGGAAGACAGAACGCGAAAACCCTAGCCACCCGCAGTTGAAGTGCAAACTGAGGGGGCTAGGGTACGATGAGCCTAGCCTCGCAATCTGCTTCGGAGATTTGCGGGGTTAGCTGTCTGTTGGTGCTGGAACACCTTCAGACAGCGCCAAGATTTTCGAGTTCTGCATGGCCACCGTTCTGCTCAAACGGCTTAATGAATGAGTGTATTGGTACAAAAGCTCCCTGTCAACCGTGAGGGTTAAGGATGATGCGATGCTCTAGCCAATAAATAGACAGAACAGTTTTGCCTATCTGTCTTTAGAGAAAGCTATTATGCAAACCATCCACCAACTATCTATCTTGTAGGGAGAAGTAGTCAGATCAAAGCGATCAATAGATTGCCAAGCTGCCTTTACGGGTATTTAGTTATTCTTATTAAAGCGTTTAGCGCCCATTAGTGTCGCGGCTGAGAGGAATTGGCGAGCAAGAAATGGCAACAATTTCTTTTTTTGATTGGATAAAAATAGAAGACTTCTTGGCTCCACCATCTGTTAGCAAAGGTTATGCTTTAAACTTTTCTAATACCACCTTCCAAAGGTTCATAGGTTCTGTGACTGGAATCAACATTTATGAGGAAGGAAAATATGACGATTATGGGGCTTCTAAAGCGAATCGCCTACGATCTTTTTTTGACAAAGAGCCTGAGCACATAGTGGGAAAATTATTGCTAGCCCTAGCAGAGTATCAGCAGACTTTACCGGATGCATATCATTCTCCTAAAATACAATTTAGTGAAATCATAGAGCTAGCAAATAAGCTAACACAAAATAGCACAATCGAAAGTGATGATTCTGCCGGAAAAGCTTATTTCGAAAAAATTCGTGAACAGATTCTAAGCGAACTAGAAAATGCTAACTTCACAATCTGGATTGCAGTAGCGTGGTTTACCGATCCTTTTTTATTCAACTGCCTGCTGGCCAAGAAAACTCAGGGGTTGAATATTCAAGTCATTATAAATGACGACGAAATTAACAATAAATCTGGTTTAGATTACAGCCAGCTCGAAGTTTATAAGCTGCCCGCTCTAGGTTCTCGCTCAATAAATAGGATGCATCATAAATTTTGCGTTGTAGATTTTAAGACTGTTATTCACGGCTCTTATAACTGGACTAAAACTGCAAGATTCAATGGTGAAACTATAGAGATTTCATCAGGGTACAATAAAGCCGAAAAATTTTCCCAAGAGTTTATGAGACTGAAGCTTCAGTCAATCAACGGAATTCAGTAGATTCAATGGCTTTTGATTCATAATAGGCCTAACATTTGCGATTAGCTTTTGGCATTTTCCGACGGAAGAATTCCCAACGCTCTAATGACCTTTATACCCAATCTATTTGCAGCTTACCTGCTAAGCCGCTCATCGATTATCAAGCACGTCTCTTGCACCTTGACAGCAAGCGCGATCGCTTCAGCTCCATCAATATTGACGCGTGTTCTTAAATCTCTAACTAACTCTTGGCTCCCAACCGAAAGAACATTCAGCCAACATACTGATTGAACTACCGTAAGTACAATATCGCCAGATCTCTAACCTTAAATCTTTTGATAAGAACGAGCAGCTTAAGCCAGACTGGTTAAACCATCGACATACTATTAAACTGAGGACACGCACTTGATAAGGACTACTTTAGTGCTCAGCGAATTTGACCGCATTACAGTCGATCCAGCGGTGTGTCTTGGTCAGCCGACCATACGGGGTATGCGCATCACGGTAAGCTTTCTCCTAAAGCTGCTGGCTAGCCAACTATCTGTGCAAGAGATTCTAGAGTCATACCCAGAACTAGAGGAAGAAGATATTCGCCAGGCTCTCAACTATGCGGCTTGGGCGGTATCCGATCGCACGATTAGTTTCACGTCGGCATGAGCAATTTACGCTTCATTGCTGACGTTCACGTTTCTCCTCTAACCGTCACAGCCCTAAAGTTACAGCGCTACGACATAGTACGTTCGACAGATCTATTACCCGCAACTGCCGCTGATGCCGAGATTTTAGAGTTTGCGAGAGTAGACGGTCGCATTGTTGTAACGCAAGACCTAGACTTTTCTATGCTGGTAGCGCTCAGTAAGCAAAGTCAGCCAAGTCTGATCACATTACGGTTATCTTCTGCCAAGCCTGACGTAGTCACTCAGAAGCTTCTAGAGGTTTTACCCACTCTTGAGTCAGAACTAACCGAAGGCGTAGCAGTGACTATCAACGACGACACTGTGCGCATTCGCAAGCTTCCAATGCGGTGAAACACTTACCCTTCAGTCGGTGGTGTGGGCAAAACCACAAGCTCACCAATATCAACATTGGGCGGTTGCGAGAGCGCAAAGAGCACTGTCCGAGCTACATCATCAGGGCGCAGGGCATCGGGCTTCGGGTCATCAAAGAACGGTGTGTCCACCATCCCCGGTTCAATCAAAGTGACGCGCACCCCCGTGCCTCGCATCTCCTCTCGCAAGTTATAGCCGATCGCTGAGACAGCCCATTTCGAGGCTGCATACATAGAACCTTTCAGCACTGTGCGCCCTGCGATCGAGCCGGTAATGATGACGTGACCTTTGGCTTTCTTTAGCTCTTCTAGGCTAGCCCGCAGCGTATAAGCGACGCCCAAAATGTTGGTATTGACGATGCGCTGCCAAGACTCAACTGGAGCCCCCGAAAACCCACCCGGCTCACCGCCACAACCAGCATTAGCAAACACCGCATCTAGGCTGCCAAACGCCTCTACTGCGTTGGCTACCAACTCTTCTTGAGCCGCATAGTCAGTGACATCACACGCAAAAGTCCGGACTCTATCGGCATCCAGTTCTTGCGCCAACTGTTCCAGCTTCTCAGTAGAGCGGGCGGCTAAGACAAGGTTAAAATTTTGCGCTGCCGCCTGTCGGGCAGTGGCGGCACCGATACCTGTAGATGCGCCGGTAATCAGTAGAGTTCTAGAACTCGCCATGTTAAGTCTCCCACTCTGCCACGAATCTCCATGGTTATCTTGCCACAGATGCCGATTGGGCAAGAGCGGCTAGGGTTTGGGGAGCTAGATCAAATCACGGTCGATGTGTCGTTCTCGCCTCTCCCAGGGGCAAACACACCGCAAAACAGGTATGCCCCGGTGCAGACTCCACAGAGATGGTGCCGTGGTGGCGGTTTTCTACAATGCGAAGCACCGTTTCGAGACCTAGCCCTGAGCCTTTGCCGACGCCCTTAGTGGTAAAAAACGGCTCATAAATGCGCGACTTAATCTCCGGCGGAATGCCCGGCCCGGTGTCGATGATTTCTACCCGAGCGTCGCCCTGGAAATGACAGGTGCGCAGGGTGAGGGTGCCCTTCTCACCCATCGCATCGATCGCATTGTCAATCAAATTTGTCCATACCTGGTTGAGCTCGCTGCCGTGGGCCATCAGCTTGGGCAACGTCGCATCGTAGTCGCGCTCCACCTTAATGCCCTGCTTCAGCTTGAAGGCAAACAGCCGCAGGGTGTCTTCTAGCCCCTGGTGCAGGTCAACCATCTGCTGCGCGCCCTGATCCATATAGCTGTAAGACTTCATCGACTTGACCAGGGTGGCGATGCGCTCGGCTCCGTGCTGGCCACTCTGAATCATCGACATCATCTCAAAGGAGAGGGCCAACCAGCGAATGCCCATGTCGTGTAACTGCGTGGGATTGTCCCGCCAGGGGGCCATCAGCCTTTCTAATGTGGGGATATCGATCCCTGCCTGGGCCAGGGGTTCCGCCAGTTTCCAAGCTTCGGTAGCGCCATAGTCTTCGAGCCAGTCGAGCAGTTCCTCCTCGCGATCGCTTACCGTTACCGCATCGGCCCCGCACTTGAGAATGGTCTCGTAGCCCGCATCGCGCACCCGCTGCCACTCCGCCGATTCCGCTTCGGTGGCGTTGGTCTGGCCATAGAGCATATTCATTTTCTCTAGCTCGCGAATGGCGGGCACCATTTCACTAAGCGATCGCACCAGAGCCGCCGCTGGGTTATTCAACTCGTGGGCTAGCCCCGCCGACAGCGTCCCTAAGGCCGCCATCTTCTCGCGCCCGCGCAGAAACGACTCTAGCCCCCGCACCCGCTGCTGCATTAAGCGAAACACCACGCGCTCAAAGTCACGACACTCGTGCAGCAGGGTGAGAAAGTCGGCCCCGGCAATGCTGTGAACCTGACAATTTGACATTGCCTGTAACGTCACCGGCGCGGGCTCATCCGTCAGCACCGGAATTTCGCCAATATAGCCAGGGCCTTCGTGCTGGCCAATGGGCATGGCGATGCCTTCGCTCTGGCGGGTAATGCCCAGGCGACCCGAGGCAATGACGTAGATCGTGGTGGTCAAGTCACCCTCTTTGACCAGGTAGTCGCCCTTAGACAGCTGGAGGGAGGTGGCGCGATCGCACACCCACTCCAGCCGCTCCTGGGGTAGGTGGTTGAAGGGCTCAATCGCCTTCAGATGTTCTAGACAAAGTGCCGACGCGCTCATCGCACCGCCCCCAAATACTGGTGAACAAACTGCACGCAGATCGACCCTTCGCCCACGCCAGAGGCCACCCGTTTGATCGAGCCGCAGCGCACGTCGCCCACCGCAAACACGCCGGGTAGGCTGGTCTCCAGCAGAAAGGGAGGCCGCTCCTGCGACCACACCTGATGGGGCGGCACGCCAGAGCTGCCCAAGTCTGGCCCGGTGAGCAGGTAGCCCCGAGCATCACGCTGCACCAAATCTTCTAGCCAATCGGTATGGGGAGTGGCCCCAATAAAGATGAATAGCGACTGGGCGGGCACGGTTTCGGTGGCCCCAGTGATGACGTTTTGCAGCACTAGCGCCTCTAGCTGTGTACCGCCCTTGGCTTCGATCACGCTGGTGTGGGTCTGCACGGTGATGTTATCTGTCGCGGCAATTTGGTCAATTAGGTACTGCGACATGCTCTTGGTCAGCGAGTCGCCCCGTACTAGCATCGTCACCGACTTGGCGTACTTGGCGAAGTTCATCGCCGCTTGCCCGGCGGAGTTGGCCCCGCCAATGATGTACACATCTTCCCCTTCGCAGGCCAGGGCTTCGGTTTGGGCCGCGCCGTAGTAGACCCCCGCCCCGGTAAACTGCTCCAGCCCCGTCGTGTCGAGCCGCCGCCACGAGACCCCCAGAGCCAAAATCACCGCATGGGCGCTGATTTCACTGCCGTCACTGAGGGTCAGCAGCCGGTAGTCGTTGTCAGTTCGCAATGACTGCACCGACTGAGGGGTGAGAATTTCAACCCCAAAGCGGCGGGCCTGGCTGACGGCGCGGCGAGCCAGGTCGCTGCCGCTCAGCCCCACCGGAAAGCCCAGGTAGTTTTCAATGCGGGAGCTGGTGCCCGCCTGGCCACCGGGGGCCTCGCGCTCGATTAGTACCGTATGCAGCCCTTCAGAAGCGCCGTAGACCGCCGCCGCCAGCCCAGCGGGGCCGCCCCCGACAATCACTAAGTCGTAGAAGGGCTTGGCCGCCGTGGTTTGCAGACCAATGCGAGCCGCCAGCTCGGCGGTGGTGGGCTGGCGCAGGGGGTCTCCATCGGGAAACAGCACCAGGGGCAGCTTGGCCTGGGTCACGCAGCCCGCCAAGGTGCGAGCCTCCTCGCTGCGCTCCACATCCAGCCAGCGGTAGGGGATCTGGTTACGGGCCAGAAAGTCTTTGATTTCGTGACTCTGGGGATTCCAGCGATCGCCCACCACCCGAATGCCCTCGAAGGGGGGCCGAAAGTTGGCCTGCCAATCGGCCAGCAAGTCATCAATTACCGGGTACAGGTTTTCCTCCGGCGGGTCCCAGGGCTTCATCAGGTAGTAGTCAAGGCCGACCTCATTGATAGCGCGAATGGCGGCATCGGTATCGCTGTAGGCGGTGAGCAAGGCCCGCTTGACGTCGGGCACCAGCTTTATGGCCTGCTCTAAAAACTCCACCCCACTCATCTCGGGCATGCGCTGATCGACCAGCAGCAGCGCTACCGGGTCGCCGCGCTGAACGACTTGTTGCAAGGATTCAAAGGCCACTGCCCCAGAACTGGCCCGCATGACGCGGTAGTGCTCGCCGTAGTGTCGCCGCAAGTCGCGGGCGATCGCTTGCAGCACATCTAGGTCGTCATCGACGGTGAAAATAATCGGTTTGGCCACGGCAAACACCTGAAGGGGGGCAATTCGGTTCAGCCCTTGACGGTGAAGAGATGACAGCCAAAGGCGTTGCTGCCCAGTGTAGCCGACCGACCTTTCAAAAATCTGCGTGGGGCTATACCTCAGCCACTGCTCGCAGGCGTCTACAGATCCACTGGGTGCTGGCCGTAGTAGGGCATTACCGATGACCAATCGGGGCGATCGCCCCTTAGCCAGCGCCCATGGGCCAGGGCCAAAACTTGCACCACCGTCGCTGCCAGGTCATCCCCAGCGATCGCGCGATGCAGAGACTGGGGATAGCTGGCCAGCACCTGCTCCCAAGCTGCTGCTTTGAGCACCTGATCAGGGTGGGATGGCTCTAAGCCATTAGCAGTCAATTTATAAATAGCGGTAAACAACTGCTCCCGCCGAGCCTGCATCTCCACGGCAATATCTGAAATAGACCCAGCCGGGGAATTATCTAGGGCCTGTTGGGCCACTGCGGCCAAACTTGACACGCCAAACAGCGGTATTTCTAGCTGCTGAGCCAGGGTGCGCGCTGTCACCACTCCGATCCGGGTACCAGTAAAGCCCCCCGGCCCCTGGGCCACCGCCAAGAACGAGAGATCCGTCCAGGCGTAGGGCGCGATAAATTCCATCAAAATGGTGTGCAACTGGCTGGAGAGGTCACGCCCTAGAGGCCAGGTCTGGTGACAAATTTCGCCGTCAAAGTTACTCAGGGCCAGCCCCAAGTCAGGGCCGCAGGTATGAATCGCTAGACCTAGCATGAACGTAAATTGGGTATCCAAAAGACTAGGAGTTTAAGAATACAGGAGCCAGGAGCAGGGTAGACCCACCGCTGCATCTTCGAATGTCCTGACCACCGACTTCCCTAACAGTTCTGGTGCTGGCAGACCGATAGCCAGGATGCGATCGCCCGCTCCCTACCCTTACGTGAGGACTACCCTGGTGCCGGTGCTCAACCCAAATCAGCTACTCGCATCACAACATCTGGAGCATTGCAGGGGCAACCAACGTCACTACCTAAAGTCAGGGTTCTGCCCAGTACCGAGTCAACTTTCGGTAACTTTTATAAAGCCTTTTTCTTTACACAGAAAAATCACCAGATGCTCTCAATAATGAAGGTATCCGGCTGTCGGTCTTGATATCTGGTATTGCTACGGTCGCCCCCATGAAAAATCGCTGCCTCCCCAACTGCCTTATTCTCCGCAACTTGTGTGTAATCTTGACCCTGGTTGCCGGAGGCGTACTGATAGCGGCAGACATCCACGCTTCAGCCAACCAGCAAGAGCAGCAGACGACAGCCCTAAAGCAGCTGTTTGTCTACCAAATCTTGTTGAGTGCAGAGCAAAAACAGGAGTAAGCATCAAACGAAGGTAGGGGCGCAGCCTGCTGCGCCCCTACGAAATTCATGCTGCTGAATTGGCCCTAGAGTGCCTCCCTAAACCCCGATCGCAGAGGGCACCGGGTCTTTCTTCGCTTTCCTGGGCCGATTGATTGGGTCCATGTAGGCCTCTAGGCGCTTGAAGACAAAGGACGCCAGGGAGGTCATCACCAAATAGACGATCGCCACTGCCAGATACACCTCAAAGGCGCGGTAGGTGGTCGCCACCGTCAGCTGCCCCTGACGGAACAGTTCTTCAAAGCCGATTACCGCCGCCAAGCTGGTGTCTTTAATCAGGGTGATGAACTCGTTGCCTAGGGGAGGCAAAATGCGCCGAAAAGCTTGAGGAAAGACGACGTAGCGCATAGTCTCGACCGGGTTCATTGCGAGGGATTCGCCCGCCTCCCACTGGCCGCGATCGATGGACTGAATGCCGCCGCGCAGAATCTCCGCCAGGTAGGCGGCTACGTTGAGGCTGAGGGCCAGCACGGCGGCAAAGATGCGGTTAAAGCTGAGGTCAAAGCCCAGGCTTTGGAACAAAGCGGGCAGGCCGAAGTAGATCATAAACAGCTGCACCAGCATGGGCGTGCCGCGAAAGAAGTCGACGTAGATGCGGCACAGCCAGCGCAGGGGTTTAATGGGCGAAATCATCGCAAAGGCCACCAGCGACCCGCCAATCAGCCCCAGGAAGAACGAGGATGCGGTCAGCAGAATGGTGATCCACGCGCCGCGTATCAAGTTTTGGAACAGCCGCCCCCAAGCCAGACCCGAGGCCGTGCCGGCGTTGGCTAAAGACGGAGCGACTCCTGGCAGCTCTGGCGGCTCGCCGGAAAACCAGCGCTGGTAGATCTCGGCGTAGGTGCCGTCTTGCAGCAGGGTGCCGAGGGCGTCATTCATCGCCGTCAGTTCTTCAGAGTTTTTGGGGATAGCAATCCCGTAGTACTCCTCAGTGACCAGCTCGCCGACGATTTTGAGGCCCTCGAGATTGGCCTCGCGGATGGCGTAAAGGGTGACGGGCAGGTCGTTGACCACGGCGTCTACCCGACCGTTGAGCAGCTCTTGCAGAGCCAGGGGCGAGTTGTCAAAGGTGCTGACGGTAGCCCCTTCGACCTGGCCAGCCTGATCGGCTCCGGTAGTGCCAATGGCCACCGCAATGCGCTTACCCTCTAAATCTTCTAGGGTTGTGATGTCGTTGTTGTCCTGGCGAACGGCGATCGCCAGACCCGCCTTAAAGTAGGGCCGGGTGAAATCAATGGTTTGAGCCCGTTCGGCGGTAACGGTCATGCCGCTGATCGCCGCATCAATGGTTCTCGACTGTAACGCCGGGATCAAACCATCAAAGGGCAAGGTGATAAACCTCACCTCTCGCCCAGCGGCTTCCCCCATCGCTGTCATCAGCTCAATGTCAAAGCCGACCAAGTTGCCACTGTCGTCCTTCATCTCAAAGGGCGGAAAGGCAGGTTCAGTGCCCACCTCCCACACCGTTGGAGCATCTTGAGCCAGACCGGTCAGCTGAGCTGCCCCGATCCCGAGCAGCAGTCCTAGCACCAAAGCTAAACAGCGCTTCAACCAGCGTGAGCTAAACAGACGAAAAACCATGTCGGCGACACTCTACGACAAAAGCTTCCGGAAGCTTCCGGGCGATCGCAATCCGGGTTGTGTTGCACCATAGTCAATTCCCTTCGAGATAAAATGTATTTCAGGATACAGATGTCTCTGGTTGCCAGTGATTCTCTGATAGAGATTAAGCCCTGTTATTGCGCCCGCCCATGACGACCACCATGACCGCGATCGCCACCCCCGTAATTGCCTGCGAAAACTTGTACAAAAGCTACGGCTCGCTGGATGTTTTGAAAGGGGTAAGCACCACCTTTACCAAGGGCGATGTGGTGTCGATTATTGGCCCTTCGGGCTGCGGCAAAAGTACATTTCTGCGCTGCCTCAACCGGCTAGAGGCCATCAACCAGGGCCACCTAGAGGTGATGGGCCAAGACATGTCGGCCCCAAAACTGCCCTGGAAGGCGCTCTACCACCTGCGCAGCCAGGTCAGCATGGTGTTTCAGCATTTCAATCTGTTCCCCCACCTAACGGTGATTGAGAATCTGATGCTCTCGCCCCGTAAGGTGCTGAAGCACTCTGATGCCGACTGTCGCGACCTGGCCAGCCAGTACCTGGCGAAGGTGGGCTTGGGCGATCGCGCCGACGCCTATCCCGAGCAGCTCTCGGGTGGGCAAAAGCAGCGGGTGGCGATCGCCCGTAGCCTCTGCATGCAGCCCGAAGCCATTCTGTTTGACGAGCCCACTAGCGCCCTCGACCCCGAACTGGTGGGCGAGGTGCTGGGCGTCATGCGCCAGCTGGCCGAAGAGGGCATGACCATGATTGTGGTCACCCACGAAATGCAGTTCGCCCGCGAAGTCTCCAACCGAGTGCTGTTCTTCAACAACGGCGTCATTGAAGAAGAGGGCATCCCCGCCGAGGTGTTTAGCAACCCCCGTAGCGATCGCCTGAGATCCTTCCTCAGCCGCCTGAGTCAGCATCAGTAGGGTTTAAGGCATCGGGTATAGGGTCTAAGGGGTTGCCCTAAACCCTATACCCCCGATCCTTCTCTCCGCTTTCACCCATCTCAGCAAAATTCCATCTCCAAAGATTGATCTTAGCGTTGATCAACGCTAAGATTAGAATCTTTGGAAATTGCTTCCAACGTTGGACATTGTTCGGAGAGTAAACGTTTATGGCGCGATATAGAGGCGCTCGCCTGCGGGTTGTACGCCGCTTGGGTGAGCTACCGGGTCTGTCCCGCAAATCCCCCCGTAAGGCTTATCCGCCGGGGCAGCACGGTCAAGACCGCAAGAAAAAATCTGAGTACGCAGTTCGGCTTGAAGAAAAGCAGAAGCTGCGGTTTAACTACGGTTTGACCGAAAAGCAGCTGCTTCGCTACGTGAAGAAAGCTCGTCGGGCCGGTGGTTCGACTGGTTTGGTGATTCTACAGCTGCTTGAAATGCGGCTTGACAACACCGTGTTTCGCCTTGGCTTTGGGCCGACCATTCCTTCGGCTCGCCAGGTGGTCAACCATGGCCACATCTGCGTGAATGGCCGTGTGGTGTCGATTCCTAGCTATCAGTGCCGGGCTGGCGATGTGATCACCGTACGCGATCGCGAAGCTTCTAAAAAATTGGTCGAAGCCAACCTAGAGTTCCCCGGTTTGGCCAATGTGCCTGCCCACCTCGAGCTTGACAAAGCCAAGCTCACCGCCAAGGTCAATGGCATCATTGAGCGCGAGTGGGTGGCCCTCAACGTCAACGAACTGCTTGTGGTTGAGTACTACTCCCGTAAGGCCTAAGGCTGCTGGTCATTACTGGAGTTTGTTTGCTGGCCGAACGGTCATCGCTTACCGCCCATAACGCATTACTCTTACTCAATTAATTTGTAGTTTGGCTCCTGGCCCGTCAGCTAGGAGCCATTTTTTTGTGCCTCCAAGTTTTGCGACCCCGGTTTTGCGTCTCTCGGGCAAATTCGTAAGAATATAACTACTCCCTATTGCGGCTGCGCCTATGCCCTGCCAGTTGTGCCAGCGTCCCGTAGACGATCTCACCGAACACCACTTGATGCCGCGCCAATACACCAAGCGTCGGCAACTGCCCACTAGCGAGACGGTGCTGCTGTGCCGCCCCTGCCACAAACAGATTCATACCCTGTTTGACAACCACACCCTGGCCCGCGATCTGAATACGTTAGAGCAGCTACAGGCAGAACCCAGGATCCAGAAGTTTGTCGCCTGGGTTCGCAAACAGCAGCCCCATAAGCGGGTGAGAAGCTATCGATAGCGAGCGATGCTAGGTTCTAGCCCTGGCCGTAGTGGTCTCAGCAGGGGTGGTTAGTTTGCCATTGTTGTGGTGCACCACCAGCACTGAGCAGTCGGCATGGTGCATGACGTAGTTGCTCACGCTACCCAGCAGCAGTTCGCTCAGGCCCCGGCGACCATGGCTGCCCACCATAATCAAATCAGCGCCCCAAGAGCTAGCCACGCTGCAAATGGTAGCGGCAGGTTCCCCAGATATCTGAGTGAATTCGGCGCTGACGCCCGCCGACTGGGCGCGATCGAGTTCTTGTCGCAGTTGGGCAATGCCCTGGGCCTCAAATTCTTCCCAACGTTTTTGGTAGAGTCTCCAGGTCGAGTCTTCCAGCACGGGGTAATAGGCCTGGTACGAGCGAATGGGAATGCCGGGGCTGCCTTCTTCGTAGGCCGAAAGCACGTGCACGAGCATGAGATTGGCCCGAGTGGCTTCGGCCAGGTCAAGGGCTTTTTGAAATACCTCGTGGCGGCGGGCAGAATTGTCGAGAGCAACCAGAATTTTCTTAAACATGGCGGCGAGTCTCCTGTTCTACAGGCCCGCGTTTTAGGCTCTCTATTTCACGTTTTTGGGATGCAGCGATAGAGACAGTGATGGAGCCAGGCCAGGGGCGATGCGGCTACGCCTCCATTATAAAAAGCCCTGTAACCCAGCAGGGTTAGCCGTAACAATGCCTTACGGTGAACGGCGGAATCGGGTCGAGGGCTTCACTGTTCTTAAGGTGCGATTCTCCTTTGGAGAGGCTGCGCCAACGCCCCTCTAGGCCGGTCTTTGACCATCACGCCAAAGCCTCTTTAGAGGCTACCAACCCTTTAGCGGCTCGAGAACTCCTCGCCTAATGGCTACGGCGTTGTAGATAGACCGGCATTCTATCTACGGGGTAGATCAGCAAATTCTGTTTCAGGTTTTCCACCGAAGATCGCCCATTGACTAGCTCCCAGTCAAAGTGCCGCAGCAGCTGGGCCAGCATCAGGGTTGATTCCAGCATCGCTAGGTGCTCGCCCAGGCAGCGGTGGGGACCAGAACCAAAGTCGATCATGGGTGGGGCTGGGGTTTGGCGATCTTCGGTGAGCCAGCGATCGGGCCAGAACTTATCTGGCTGGGGGTAAGCCTCCGGGTCGCGCCCGGCCCCTAGGGTTGACCAAAACAGGCGTGCTCCAGCAGGCAATTTAACGTCGTCGACGACCATGTCCCGGGTGGCTTGCAGCGATGTGGTACCCGAGGCAACAGAATAAAGCCGCAGGGTTTCTTTGACGACTCCTTGCAGGTAGCTCAGCTCTTTGAAGCTGGCCAGGGTGATGGCATCGTGATGGTCAAAAACGCGATCGACGGTGGCCTGAGCTTTTTGAAACACCGAGGGGTTTAGGGCTAGCTCGCCCACCGCAAAGGACAAGGTGTGCGCGGTGGTGTCTGTACCGGCAATCAACATTTCCACAATTTCGGGCAGCAGGGTGGCGCGACTGTAGTGGGGCTCTTTGGCGGCAATTTTGACCAGCATCGACTGTTGGAAGAGTGGGCTGGCCTTCTCTAAAGCAGCAGGGTCGCCGTAGCGTAGCTCTAGGGCCAGGTCGAGGCGCGATCGCAAGCAGTTTTCCAGATAACGGCGGGCAGCCCAGTAGTCTTTGCTGGCCTGGGTGGGCAGATATTTTCTCCAGGCCTTTTCACCGACAGCCATCCGCAAGAACCGGTAGGTTAAGACCGCCATGGCGTTGTAGGTCGGCTCAATCTCCAGGGGCGGGCCTTCAGAGCTGGGCTGGCTGGGGTCGATGGGAATGCCCAACACCAAAGCCGCAATCACCCGCATGGTCAGCTCCACAAATAGCGGATCCATCGGCACCGGCTCCCCCGGCGGGGCGGCTTGCAGCTGGGCCAGAGTCTGCTGGCAGGCTTGATCGACTAGGGTCATGTAGTGGCTCACGCCGCTGGAGCTAAATTCTGGGTTCCAGGCCTTGCGTCGCCACTGCCACTCAGGCCCATCTTGGCCAATCATGATTGGCCCCATCAGATCGTTCCAGGCGCGCTGCGACTGGCCAGTGCGCACCAGGCTGCCGTCGCGGGTGCCCTGCACAATGGTGCTGTCGATCAGCTTGGGCTGGCTGAGCACCAGCACCGGATAGCCGACCCAGTAGACATACTTGGGGCCAAGTTCCTTAGACCAGTCGAACAAGATCTGAAAGAGCTGCCGATTTTTGACCGCCCCTAGCAGTTGGGGAATGTTGCCCAATAGCCAGTGCTGGGGCGGAGAGGGGAGCGATCGCAGCGACTTAAAGCGCTGTTGCTTAGCCCACCGTTGCCATCCCAGCAGAGCGATCGCTCCCAAGCCCAGTGGCAGCCAATAAAGCGGAGCACCTAACAACTGAGTCATAGGAAGTATCCGCAGAGGACAAAGATGCGCCGATTATACAGGCCTAGGTTTAACTGTCTAAACACGATGATCACACTTAATTGAAGACGCGTCTGAGTGCAGGAATACGGCTCAGCAAAACGTAGTCCAGCAGCAGCACAATGACAAGTGAAAGACCAACTAGAGGAAACACTAGCCCCAGAACTGCAACAATTGCCAATGGAATGCGCCAGTTCTGTACATAGGCAGGCATAGCAGGAGCGCCGATTAGCCCAGCACTCTGGGGCCGACGCTGCCACCACATCACAACTCCGGTGATGGCCAGCAGCATCACAATCAACGCTGCCACCAGCATAAGCAACTGATTGGCGAACCCAAAATATCTCCCCATGTGAATGGCCGTTCCCATCTCCACCGCTTTAGGAACGAGACCATAATCTTGCCAGCGCACATCGGCCAGCACGGCACCGCTGTACTGATCAACATGCAGAGTCACTTCTTGGGTTGGATCAGGCGGAAAAGCCGAGATCGTGAATACTCCGGTCTCTCCTGCCGGCAACGTCACGTTAAAGCCAGGGGGCGCACCTTTGGCCTGGGCTAGGGCGATCACAGCGTCAAGGCTAACGGGGGTGCCAGAGGCCAGGCCCATCTGAGCCGGTGTCGACTCGCCGTGGTGACCCGAATGATCGGTTTGGCCTAAGGGAGCAGATTGAGGTATCGGTAACTGTTCTACGGCCCAGGGCACCACCTGACCTCGCTGGTTTAGCGAGCCCGTCAACACAGCTGATTGGGGAATGTCGTCCCACATTTGAACCGGAAACTGGCTTGATACTTGGGCAAAGGTGTCTCCCCAAAAACCCGTCCAGGGTAAGCCGGTAAGAATCAGAAAACCAATTAGGAGAACGCCATAAAATCCGGGCACGGCATGTAAGTCTCGCCAAAATATCCGTTTGTTCTGGCTCCAGAGGCGCGGGATGAATGTGCCCAAAACAGCAAGCTTTTGGCGCGGCCACCACAAATACAGCCCTGTAATTAACAGTACTAAACCCCAACAGGCGGCTAGCTCAACTAAATAGTCGCCTAGCTTGCCAATCAGTAACTCGCCATGGATTTTTCGGGCGATCGCCTGGAGGTTGTTGTCCTCATCGCGATCGCCCAAGATCTCGCCGCTGTGAGGGTCGACGAATACCATCAGATTGCGCTCATTCGCCGTTGTTACCAACACTTCAGTACTGCGATTTGCGGCAGCAGGAGGCGTAACCTGATTAATTACAGCTGCAGGATACGCGCTTTCGACGGACTGTACCTGCTCAACGTAGGGCAGGGTCACCAGGTCAGGCTGCACAAACATGAGGTTGTTGTACATGGCCGCATCTAGCTGGGGCTTAAACAGATAAACAATGCCCGTCGCGGCCAGGATCACCATGAAGGCAATCACAAACAACCCAGCATAGAAGTGCCAGCGCCACACCGTGCGATAAAACCGATTGCCAGGCGATAGAGCTGCTGGAGATTGCCTTACAACCAGGTTGGAGGGATTCATGCCGGTATTTGCCCAAAGTCAAGACTCCGATTAACATGCCTGATGCGCAAAGATGTTGTCAAAAGACACGGTGTCAACTCCTTGCACGCCATCCGACATGAAAAACCCCGCTTCAAAACAGGTAGCCCGTGGGGGCGTTGCACTGCAATGCCCCTACCAATCAGCGGTTAGCCAAACAGGATTAGCCAAACAGAATTCGGTATTACACGTTGTTATTCTTTCAGCAGCACCTTATCACCAAACTGCTTTAGCCCCAGCCGGGGGGATGCTAAACCCAAGCATTCAAAAGATCAGCCGTTTAGCTTTTCTCTAGGGGAAACTGGAGTGGACGCACCATAGTGGCCAGAAGGTGTTCGATTACAGCCGATAGATCTCTACACAGACCGGTATGCACCCGTGAGGTTTGAATGATCGTGCTGCGGGGGGCAACCAGCCAGCCAAACCGTTCTCGCTGGGGCAGTTGACCAATGACGCCCGCCTGGATTTCGCCAGCGCAAATGATCGGGATAGTGTTTAAATAACCTTCGACTGTTTCTAAGTCTAGGGTAGGGTCAAGGGTCAACAGCCGTTGCGGAATGAGTTCAATTTTGGCTTCGAGAAATTTGCGCGTCGAGCATGAAACAATCACACCTACGTTGACAAACTCTTCTCGCTCAACCTTAGGTACCACCCGAATAATGGCGTAATCATAGGTGACCTGATCGTGCACGAATGGCCTCCTCTAAGAAAGCGTGGGGTGGCTCTAGCCGCTTCAGCAGATACTCAATATAAGCCTCGCGATGGTGTTGGCTATCGGTAAACGGAGAACCCTCCAGCAGCCAGGGCTCTGGAATTAGGTTGACGATGCCAGTAATGAGCTCCGGCGTTAGCTGGGCTGTCATGGTGGCATCGACCTCTGTTAGCTGACTAGCAAACCGCAGCAAAACGTGATCTTTGATGCCGGGGAAGGGGGTGCGGCTGCGCTCTAAGTAGTTGTTCCAGCTGTGGTGAAAATAGAGGGCAACACCGTGATCAATCAGCCAGAGGCGGCGGTGCCACATCAGCATGTTGGTATTGCGGGCGGTGCGATCGATATTGGTGACGTAGGCATCGAGCCAGACAATGGCCGAGGCCAGGGCGGCATCGGGCTGTTGGGCAACGGGGTCAAAGGTGATGGAGCTGGGCAGGTAGTCGAGGGCCAGGTTGAGACCTACACTGGCTCGAATCAAATCCTGAATTTCGGGGTCGGGCTCGGTACGGGCCAGTTCAGCATCGACTTCGATCAGGACAATTTCGGGCACCAGCAAGCCGACGGCCCGCGCAATTTCTCCAGCCACGAGTTCAGCAATCAGAGATTTGACCCCCTGACCGGCACCCCGAAACTTCAGCACATACATGCCATCATCGTCAGCTTCCACAATGGCGGGGAGAGAGCCTCCCTCCCGCAGGGGAGTGACGTATCGGGTGGCAACAACGGTTCGCAAATGGATTCTCGGTTACAGAGCCTCAGCCCATTTTAGTGGAACCGACGGTCGCTATCGCCCGAGGCAAGGGCTGGCGCAAAAAGATATTGAGCGATTTGCTCAGGCTTAAGGGGTAACGAATGCAGGCGCTAAGGGCGATCGCCCGCTGGCTCTAATCCCTAACCCAGCTCGCCCGGTCGGGTAACTGCCGTAACCACCATCTGGGGAAAAATCAGTCATTATAAATAGGCGTAGTAGTGTCTTTGTACCGTTGACCCATGGGCGACTTCAACATTCAGGCTCCCTTTGAACCTGCGGGAGACCAGCCAAAGGCGATCGCGGGACTAACCAAGTTTCTGCAAGACAACACCAAGTATCAAACTCTGCTAGGGGCCACGGGCACGGGCAAAACCCACACCATCGCCCGCGTCATCGACAACATTGGCAAGCCCGCCCTGGTGCTGGCCCACAACAAAACCCTCGCCGCGCAGCTCTGCAACGAGCTGCGCGAGTTTTTCCCCGACAACGCCGTCGAGTATTTCATTAGCTATTACGACTACTACCAGCCCGAGGCCTACATTCCCACCACCGACACCTACATCGCCAAGACCGCATCGATCAACGACGAGATCGACATGCTGCGGCACTCGGCTACCCGCTCCCTGTTTGAGCGCAAAGACGTGATTGTGGTCGCCTCAATTAGCTGCATCTACGGTCTAGGAATCCCGTCGGAATACCTGAGAGCCTCGATTCCGCTGCACGTGGGCATGGAGGTTAACCAGCGCCAGGTGCTGCGCGATCTGGCTTCGATTCAGTACGAGCGCAACGATTTAGACCTAGGCCGAGGCAAGTTTCGCGTCAAGGGCGACGTGCTGGAGATCGGCCCCGCCTACGAAGACCGCATCATTCGCATCGAGTTCTTTGGCGACGAGATCGACGCCGTGCGCTACGTGGACCCGATCACCGGGGCCACCCTGCAAAGCATGGAGGGACTCAGCATCTACCCAGCCAAGCACTTTGTTACCCCCGACGATCGCATCGAAGAAGCCTGCCAGGCGATTAAAGATGAGTTGCTAGAGCGTCTTGCGGAGCTAGAGAAAGAGGGCAAACTGCTGGAAGCCCAACGTCTGGAGCAGCGCACCCGCTACGATCTGGAGATGATCCGCGAGGTGGGCTACTGCAACGGCGTGGAAAACTACGCCCGCCATTTGGCCGGTCGCAAAGCCGGATCACCGCCCGAATGTCTGCTCGACTATTTCCCCAAAGACTGGCTGCTGGTGATTGACGAATCCCACGTCACCATTCCTCAGATTCACGGCATGTATAACGGCGATCGTAGCCGCAAAATGGTGCTGATCGACCACGGCTTCCGCCTGCCCAGCGCCGCCGACAACCGCCCCCTCAAAGCTGAAGAATTTTGGGACAAGGTGAACCAGTGCATCTTTGTCTCCGCTACCCCCGGCAACTGGGAAATGGAGATTTCTCAAAATAAGGTGGTGGAGCAGATTATTCGTCCCACCGGCGTGCTCGACCCCGAAATTTTTGTGCGCCCCACTGAAGGCCAAGTCGATGACCTGCTGGGCGAAATCAAAGAGCGGGCCGCTCGCCAAGAGCGGGTGCTGATCACCACCCTGACCAAGCGCATGGCCGAAGACCTCACCGACTACTTCGACGAGCACGGCATCCGCGTGCGCTACCTGCACTCCGAGATTCACTCCATTGAACGGATTGAAATTATCCAAGACCTGCGAGAAGGGCTTTACGACGTGCTGGTGGGGGTCAACCTGCTGCGGGAGGGGCTCGATTTACCCGAAGTTTCCCTGGTGGCGATTTTGGACGCCGATAAGGAAGGGTTCTTGCGGGCGGAGCGATCGCTGATTCAAACTATCGGTCGCGCCGCCCGCCATGTGCGTGGTCAGGCCATTCTCTACGCCGATAACCTCACCGACAGCATGGCCAAGGCAATCAGCGAAACCGAGCGTCGCCGCGCTATTCAAACCGCCTACAACGAGGCGAATGGCATCACGCCCACCTCGATTATTCGCCGCAACAGCAACTCGATTCTGTCGTTTCTCGAAGTGTCGCGCCGCCTCAACGCCCACGAACTAGAGGAGGTCTACGAGCACAAGGAAGAGCTGCCCCTGGAAGAAATTCCCGAACTGATTGGTCAGTTTGAAAAGCAGATGAAAGAGGCCGCCAAGAATCTTGACTTTGAGGAAGCGGCTAAGTTTCGCGATCGCATCAAATCCCTACGCGATCAGCTCTTGGGCAAGCGGGCTTAGAGAATCATCTACGGAAGATCTCCTCGCTCAATGCCCCGCACTCAGAAACAGAGTTGCTGGCGGAAAAGTCAAAGCCCCTCTCCCAAGCTTGGGAGAGGGGTTTGGGGTGAGGGCTGAGTCAGGGCCGAGAGAAGCCTTCCCGATCTACATAGGCCTACTCAATCAACAGGGTTTTGGTCAAAATGACCATCCAGGTCGGGATTTGCTGAGCGGTCTCATCTTCGCTGGGCGATCGCGACCGTCATTGGGCTCGGCGCAGCGCGTGGAGGATTTTGTGGTGCGATCTACGTCGGCCAAGCTGCCGTAGAGCAGGTGACGCCTTGATCGGGGTTAGGGCTGAGGTTTCGCGGAGTGAAACCGCGGCAAACTAGACGTACCGCTAGCGTCGGGTTGAAGGTATTCAAACATCGGTTCTGTGCTCCTTACATAGTCAGTCTACTGAGTCATTGGTGAAGTGAAATCACAAAGCCTCCAAGAGTACCCTCAAGGGTAATACCACCGCTGAGTAGCATGTTCCATATTGGATATAGAAACGAACCAACGAAGAGCTTCAAACTCGTTGGATGCCTAGAGAGTTACTTGCTGAGAACTCACAGCATTCGGTTGTTTCTGTGATGTCGAGTGGGTTGGCAAAGGCTACTCAACATTACAACAACTCCCTTGCCAGAATTAGGAGAAATACAATGGCATCTCTATTCATAAAATCGCTTACCTGCAACGAAACCGAAGATACTTTTGGCTCGGATGAGTGCCTTTTGGAAGTGTTTACCAACGCCGGGCGCAAAACTTACCGAGAGACTATGAACAACGGAGAGGTCTTCGAAATTAATGACGAACTCCCGTTCACCGTCCGAGCTAAGGTTAAATTATGGGATTTGGACTTGGGACGCTGGCCCGACTACAACGATCATCTCGGTACTGTTGTAATTCGTAATACTCCAGTACAAAACTCCACCGCCAGTTTCACGCTTGACGGTGCCGACTACGTCCTTACCTATGACGTGAAACCCTAGTTTCAGGATGCAGTTGACCAGGGTGCATGTCGCTTTGAAAGGTGCATAGCTGGAGTATTAGTACAACGAGATGGCTGAAAGCTTACATATCAAACGTTTCAGCCTATGAGTAAAATACTCTCTTTCAAAGTGGCATGCTCTCGGTCAACCATTGCCATAGAGCAGATGAGCAGAAAGTCTTAGTTACTAAGTTTTAGACTACTTGTCGTTTCCGATCGCAACTATAAGGAGAATAAGATTATGATTCGCACCAAGCGCATTGAAGCAGGAGATTGGAGAACCGTTGAAAACTTTTGGAATGCCAATGGAAAAGCCTTTTTCAAACTTCCTGTCGGTGCTTCAATCAAAGTTCGTTATGGCGTGGGTTTTTTAGGATTCGATAGCCAAAAACAGACTCTTGACGGCTTAGGCTATAAACAATTGTCAGTTGGGACTGGCTCGATCGCACGCGCCAGAATGCAAGTCAAAGTGTCTCAAACCACAGATATCACCTATGACGTCTACGGTGGCGGTGTTGCTGTCTCAACCCCAGAAATCCCTTTCTAGGTAGAGTTCCAGCGGTAATGATGGGTTTGTTCAGGCGATCGCTTAGCACCCCGTTCATGCCAATGCTGCACCATCCGAACAGTAGCTTTGTGCGGATAGCCAAGGATGGTCATGGATGCACCTACCCAAACAGAGCATCTTGCCGTGGGTGGGCGGGGGCACGGTGGAGCGACAGGTTGACAGCAGGTGGCGTGGAAGGGCGATCGCCCAATCACCCTTCTGCAACCTGCTTCTCGCTCCCCCCTAGGCCCGCTGTCCACACATGAGGCGTTGTTCCGCCGTCACCTGACCGTACATAGTTTCTAGGGCAGAAATGTTGTCCTTCAGGGTGTAGCGCTGGAGCACCCGTTCGCGGGCCTTATGCCCCAAAAGCTGAGTAATTTCGGGGTGGTCACGCAAAATCGGCAAGATAGTTTGCAGCTGAGTTGACACCCGCTGGGTATCGAGCACAATGCCCGCCCCCTCCGCCAGCACTTCGCCATCGGCTCCGGCATCGGTGGCAATGCAGGCGGCGCCACAGGCCATCGCCTCTAGCAGCGACAGCGACAGCCCCTCTACCAAAGACGGCAAAATAAACCCGTCCGCCGCCCGCAGGATGTCGATGCGGCGCTGCTCGTTGGCCAGGTAGCCCAGCCAGATAATGTCGTCTTCGTCGCCGTAGTAGCGCTTCAGCGACGCCTCTAGGGGGCCGCTGCCGACGATCGCCAGCTTGCAGTCAGGCCCCATATCGGCCTGCCGCCAGCCCCGCAGCAGGGCCTCCACATTCTTCTCTAGCGAAATGCGCCCTTGGTAAACAAATAGCTGGCGGGCGTAGAGATCAGCCTTGACGGCCGACGGCCCCGGCGAGTAGCGACGGGTATCGACCCCATTGGGAATCACAACCAGCGTAGCGTCGGGCACCCCGAGCTTAGTCAATAAATCGCGCTGGAGTTCTGAAAACACGATGACGCGATCGTAGTTGGCCAGACAGGGGGCGTAGAGCTGATAGGTGAGGTGCTGGGTGCCCGAGGTCAGGCTGCGCACCCGGCGATCGAAGGCGGGGTGAAAAGTGGCCACCAGGGGAATGTTGAGCTCAGCACAGATCTCGGGCAGTCGAAAGTCCAGCGGCGACAGGGTGAGCGAGGCATGCACTAGGTCGGGCCGAATTCGCTCTAGTGCCTCTGCCAGCAGCTTGCCTGACTTCAGCGAGGGAATGGTGAGAATCTGCGACTTGAACAGAAAGGGCAGCGGCACTTCCTGCGATCGCTCCGCATAACTGCCCAGGCTATGGCCATCCTGAGACTGGGCAAAATGGAGAAAAGTCACTCGATGGCCGCGTTCAAGCAACGCGTTGGTGACCTCTCGGCCATAGGTGACGTTGCCGCAAAAGGGCGATTTCTTGCCAAGCCACGCGATGTGCATGCTGTCCAGCGTTATCCGTTAACAACCTAAACCAGCGGCAGCAGAATGCCGCCGCGATTCGCGCAACGTTTGGGAACCGACTCGGAACGAGTATCCGTTCCGGAACCGCCCAGCCCATAGCATCAGCCCACAGATCTGTACTTTGGTAAAAAAATGAAATCTAGCCTGGGGCCTGGGTCTTTCTCATTGCCGTATCGGCAATATACCAGGTTACTACTCCCCCTAAGCCTACCAGGGTTCCCATACCGACAAAAACGTTGGCCAAACCCAGGTGTGCTTCTACCACACTGGCTAAGGCCAGGGGCAGGCTCAGGGCAATATTGACCATGTTGTTCTGTAAGCCAAACACCTTGCCGCGCATGGCTTCCGGCGTTTTTTCTTGAATCAGGGTCTGCATCGGTATGCCGACGAAGGCACCACAAAGCCCCAAGGTGGCAATGATCGCCATAGAGGCCCACAGTTGCTGAGTTGTCCAGGCCAAGGCAATCAGGCACACACCCATCCCTAGGGCACCCCACAAGCTCAGGTAGCGCCTCGGAAACCGCGGCCCAAAATTCCCCACTAGCACAGCTCCTAGGCCCAGGCCCAGGCCACCTGCTGCCAACAAAAAGCCAAACTGCGAGGCCTTAAGAGCAGGAATGGTCTCCGCCAGCCGCACCGCCAGCACCGCCAGGGCAGCGAACACTGACGACAGCAGCACCAGCTGAATGATGGCCACCCGCACCTGCACCTGCTCCCCTAGGTAGCGCCAGCCGTCTTTGATATCAGCCCAAAATTGAGATATATCTTCGTGGGCAGCAGATAAATTCTCTTTTCCAGGATCCATAGTCATCAGGCATAGCCCGGCCACCATGTAGCTCAAGCCAACTAAAATAGCTGGGCCGTTGTTGGCTACACCTAAAGCCAGCATCAGGCGATCGGCTAGGGCCAGCAGCGGTTCTCCCACGGCAAACCCTACGATCACGGAGGCCATCATGGTGGTGGTATAAAGCGAGTTGGCTGAGAGTAAATCTCCCTCGGCCACAATCAGGGGAATAATCGACTGCTCTGCCGGCGCAAAAAACTGGGTCAGGGTAGAGATCAAAAAGGTCACGACCAGCAGCAGCAAAAAGGCCACAGGTAGCCCCAGCACCGGCCCCCAGCTCGCCGTCAGCCAAATTCCTAGGGGCAACGCAATCACTAGGCCGCCGCGCAGCAGGTTAGACCACACCAGCACTGGGCGCTTGCGCCAACGGTCTACAAACACCCCCGCCAGCGCGCCAAACAGCACCGCCGGGATGGTAAAAGCAATCATTACAGCCGATACCCAGCCGCTGATGGTCTGCCCAGGGGACTCAAATCGGGCGGCGATGATGGCAATCATCAGCACCAAATAAACCTTGTCGGCCAGCTGAGAAAAGAGCTGTCCGGTCCACAAAATTAGAAAATTGCGGTTCTGAAAAATGGCCCGAAACCCATTCTCACGCTCTGGCTCAGCGGTCTCAGATACAGGAGCAGCGGGCAAAGTGGCGGTTTGGGTTGTGGAGTCTGCCCCATCGCCCAAGTCGGTGCCATGGCCAGACCCTCGGTCCTCTCTCTTAGGCAAATGGTTTGCCTCGGTAGCTTCTGTATTAGCTTCAAACTCACGGAGCATGGGGTAACCAACGAACCTGGGCACTGGGCGGCGCAATATCCAGCAGTTTAAAGGGTAGCTAAACAGACATCAACTAAAGCCGCCGACCGAATGGGACGTTCAAAGTAGTTCTCAGTATATTCTCGCAGAAGCCGCTCGACTCGTGCCCACAGCTGCTGGGTTTTTCCGGGTTGAGGATCTTGGCTCTCTAACCCCATGGGTAGGGTAGACAAAATCTCCGGCTTGGTAAGCTGCTGGAGCAGAGCCACATCGGTGGCGGTAAGCAGCAGGGGTCGCTTGGGGGGTTGACCGTAGCGGCCTTGCCCTTCACCGAGCTGAGTGGCTCCGTCGGCCTGCACTAGCCCCCCAGCTTCGGAACTGAATTCTACTCGCCAGGCAGGGTCGAGCAGATTGGGCACAATCTCGACTCGGCTGAGGGTACAGCGATGCACCTCTGGGGCTACCCCGTCCAGGGCCAGCAGGTGATATAGCCCGTGGCACAGGGCCGCCAGCACTGCCCCGGATGACGCCGTCTCAAGTCGTTCTAGATGTTCTACAAAGACGTGAAATAGATCGCTTTGAGGCGAGTCGCTGAGGGCCATCAGCAGCACGACCTCCGCCAGATACTGGCTGGCAGTCAGCCGAGCTAATTGTCGACTCAGCCCAGGAAAGGTGCGCACGGTTTCGGCCTGAATGAGCTTGTCGAGACGCTTGCCCTTTACTACCAGACATTCGTTGATGACAAATAGATCGCTGCGGCCGCCCAGCCGCGACTGGTGCTTGCGCGACCCCGGTGCCACCGCCCGCACCAGCCCAATCTCAGGGGTAAGAATGGTGAGCAGGCGATCGGTTTCCCCTAGGGGCATGGCCTTGAGGTTGATGCCAGTGGCTTTGTAGGTTTGGCTCATAGGGCAGTACAGGGCTAGAGCCTTAGCATAACGCTCTGGCCAAGAAAGGCTCGGCCCGACGCAGGGTGGGTAGCGTAGAGGGCGATCGCTCGAAGAGCAAAGCTAAAACTCAGGGAAAATCTTGCCCTGGCCACGAGCTGATCCCTTGACATCAGCCGGCTCTAACCACGAAATCCGTTGACAGTAATGGGCCAGTTCAGCACATTGCCTTAAACTGTAGGGGCAGATCAAAAGCATTAGTCATCATGATTTTTCCTGGGGCTCCGGTTACGGTGATCAACGTCAACGATACCTACTACGGTTTTCAGGGTCTGGTGCAGCGCATTAGCGACGGCAAGGTAGCGGTGCTGTTTGAGGGCGGCAACTGGGATAAGCTGGTCACCTTTGAAATGTCTGAGCTGGAGCCGGTGAGCTCTGGCAAGCGGCGTTAGGTACTGCCATGCGTTTACCTCTGCCCCAGACCACGGCTCCAGCGCGGCAGCCCAATCACATTGCCGAGGTGATTGAAACCGCCACCACCGAATTTTTGGCCCAGTGCCTAGAGCCTGAGGCGCTGGCGTTTTCGGCCATGCCCCCCTTTGGCAGCTGGGTCACCGCCCTGGATGAGGAATCGGGCAACACCGTCTACGGGGTGGTGTATCACGCCACCACCAGCCCGATTGATTCGGTACACCGGGCGCGAGCTCTGGGGCTGTCCCTCGAAGACCTGCGCCAGCAGCAGCCGCAGATTTTTGCCATGCTCAAGACCGAGTTTAAGGCGGCGATTGTAGGCTTTCGCGCCCCTGATCTGGCCGGGCGACCTCAGGGACCAATCTTTCAACACCTGCCGCCCCGGCCGCCTCAGGTGCACCAGGGGGTGTATGCCTGCTCTCCTGAAGCAGTGATTGAGTTCACCGAGCAGCTCGATTTTTTAAGAACCCTGCTGGCCATGGGTAGCGCCCCGGTAGACAGCCTAGTGGCCGCAGTATTGCGCCAGGGCTATCAACTTCGCAAGCTCGATCGCGCCTGGTTGGTGCAATCTGGCCGCACCCTCAGCATCTTTTTGAAGGATGACTACGATCGCCTGCGCATTATCCTGGGTCAGATCTACGCCTAGGGTCAGGTATAAGGTTTATGGTTTCAGGCGAACCACCTACTCTTCCCTTAAACCCTAAACCCTCTCCCCTAAACCTTGATCATTAACTATGCAAACCTTTGACTGGATTGTGGTCGGCAACGGTCTGGTGGGGGCAGCGGTCAGCTACGAACTGGCTCGTCAGGGGCTGTCTGTGCTACTCATCGATCGCGCCTTAGAGCCCGGCAACGCCACCCGCTACAGCTACGGCGGCATTCCCTACTGGTCGGGCAGCACGACCCTCACCCAGCAGCTCTGCCAGGAGGGCATTGCCAAGCAGCGCCAGCTCAGCGAAGAACTAGAGGCCGACACCCAGTTCCGCGAGCTGGATCTGGTGCTAACCTTAGCGGCAGACGGCGACCCTGAGGCCGCCGCCACAGCCTATGCCCACTGCGCGACGCCGCCTCGGTTTGTATCGGCCACCGAGGCCCAGGAGCTGGAGCCGCTGCTAAATCGGGATGCGATCGCTGGAGCCTTTACCGTACGCCACGGCCATGTTTCTCCAGTGGCCTTAGTCAACGCCTACAACCAGGCCTTTCAGCGCCTAGGCGGCACCCGGATGATTGCGGCCGTGGTAGATGTGGTGCGGATCAAAGATCGCGTCACGGGCGTTTTAACCGCCGAGCAGGCCTGCCCCGCCAAGAATGTTTTGGTGGCGGCAGGGGCCTTTAGCCGAGCGCTGCTGCACCAGGCCCAAGTAAAAATTCCGCTCTACTACACCCACGCTGAGCTGATTGAGACGCCGCCGCTCGATCTCCAGCTGCGATCGCTGGTTATGCCCGCCCAGACTCAGCGCTTTACTCTGGAAGCCAAAGCGAGTCAGCCGGACACCGACGGAGAATGGGATGAGCCGGGTCATGAGGTCACTCCCGCCATTCTCGACAGCGGGGCGATTCAGTTTTTAGACGGCCATGTCTGCCTGGGCCAGATTAGCCGCACGCTGACGGATCTGGAAGCAGATTTGGATGAAGTGGAGAGCGATCGCACCATGCGGTCCGCTATGGCGGCTCAAATTCCCGCCCTGGCCGATGTGCCGGGCACCTGGCGGCGCTGCCGAGTCAGCTTTAGCCGCGATGGGTTGCCGTTGGTTGGAGCCGTGCCTGGGGTTGCGGGGCTGCACGTGATGGCTGGGTTTAGTGCTCCCTTTGTGTATCTGCCGCCGGTCGCCCAGCGCTTTGCCCAGGCAGTGGTGGGGGAGGCGGATCCTGCGATCGCAGCGATAGCCCTCGATCGCTTTTCCCAGGAAGTCTAAATACTCGGAAACTCGCCCATAAATTTCACTTCGGTTTGCAGACGAACGGCCCAGCGGGCTTCTACCTCATCTTGTACATGGTGAATCAAGTGCTGAATATCCGTGGCGGTGGCACCGCCTAAATTCAGAATAAAGTTGGCGTGGCGCTCAGCTACCTGGGCGTTGCCGATGCGGTAGCCCTTCAATCCGGTTTTCTCAATTAGCGTCCCCGCTGTGTGAGGGTAGGGGTTGCGAAACACACTGCCGCAGTTGGGCATGTCGTAGGGCTGGGTGGCCCGCCGCTGGTTGAGACCCGCTAGGGTGTCGGCCATCACCACTGCGGGGTCATGCCCTGGCTCCAGTTGAAAGGTGGCATTCAGCACCATCCGTCGCCCTCCCTGAAGGATCGAGGTGCGGTACTGAAACGCTAAATCAGCGGGCGTCATGGTCAGAATGCCGGTCTCTGGGTCGAGCACGGTGGCTGAGGTTAGCACATCTGCCGCGCAGCCACCGTGGGCACCGGCATTCATCACTACCGCGCCGCCTACGGTGCCGGGAATGCCAACGGCCCATTCGAGGCCGCGGCAGCCGCGCTTGGCAGCCTTCCAGGCCAGCGTAGGTAATGGCTCACCCGCAGCCGCGGTAACGCAACCAGCGGTGCCAAATTCAGTGCCGCGCCAGCGACGGGTACAGACCACCAGACCAGGAATGCCGCGATCGCTGATAAGCAAATTTGAGCCTGCCCCCAGGGGGGTAATCTTGAGGCTGGCGGCGATCGCCCAGTCTAAAACCTGCTCCAGCTCGCTCTGGTTGCGCGGCAGTGCCAACCACTCCGCTGGGCCACCCACTCGAAAGGTGGTCAACGATTGTAGCGATACTTGCGGCTTCAAGCAGGCAAAATTAGGAGCGACTCCAAGGGTTTGGTTCATGGTCCCAGCTCTCAACAGTCGTTCCCTAGGCTAGCCAACTCCGTCGCGATCGCCGGTGCCTAACAGGCCTCCTGCAGCGAGGGCACCTCGGCCTCGGCATAGTAAGCCATCACCTGAGGAATAATCTGGTTGAGGTTGCCCGCCCCCATAAACATCACCAGATCGCCGGGCCGCAAGCTGTGAGCCAGGGCCGCCTGAATATCGTCTAGGGTGTGGCCGTACAAAACCCTTGGATGTGCGTGGCCTACAGCATCGGCCAATTGACGACCCGAAACCCCAAAGGTATTTTTCTCGCCCGCGCTGTAGATGTCGGCCATGATTACCTGGTCGGCATCTACAAAGGCATCGGTAAAGTCGTTCAGCAACGCTGCCGTACGGCTAAATCGGTGGGGCTGAAACACCGCCACCACGCGGCGGTTATCCTGACGGCTGTCGACTGGCAGAGTCTGATCGGCCTTAATGCGAGCCGCCGCCAGGGTAGCGCGAATCTCGCTGGGGTGGTGGGCATAGTCGTCAAAAAACTGAATGCCGTTGTAGCTACCCCGGTGCTCAAATCGGCGGCGAGCGCCGCAAAACTTCTCTAGCCCCTCGGCAATTTTGTCAAAAGCAATGCCCAGGTGCCGCCCGACGGCCACAGCAGCTAAGGCGTTGCTGAGGTTATGGCAGCCCAGCACTCGCAGACGGAGGCGACCCATGGGCTGACCCAGTTCCCAAACCAGAGCTGAGGTGCCTTCCGCCCCAAACTGCAAGTCGGTGACGTGGTAGGTCGCGCCGTTATCAGGGCTGAGGCTATAGGTGACATCGGGCTTGAGGCTGGTGCGTACCACTTCACAGTCGGCGCTAGCGACTAACAGACCGCACTGGCGCTGAAAGGTTTGAAAGATCTGCACTACATCTTCTAGGTCGCGGTAGTGGTCGGTGTGGTCTAGCTCAATGTTGGTAACTACGCCAATGCTGGCCGATAGCTTTGACAGGGTGCCATCTGACTCATCGGCCTCGGCAACTAGGTAGGGACCTTGGCCGAGGCGGGCATTGCCGCCCCAGCTCGATACCTCACCGCCCACCACAATGGTGGGATCGAGGTTGGCATTCAGCAGCAGGTGACCAATCATGCTGCTGGTGGTGGTTTTGCCGTGGGTGCCAGCAACGGCAATGCTGCTGTACTCGCGAATCAGTGCGGCCAGCAAGTCAGAGCGGTGCAGAATGGGGCAGCCCAGCTCTAGAGCTGCCTGGTATTCAGGGTTGCGGGTGTCGATCGCAGTGGAACAAACCACTTGGGGAGTAGCGTCTGGAGCGATAACCGGCGTAGCTACCTTAGCCCCCACTGAGCCAGTTCCGGTTCGACTCGCTGCGGTGGCGAGGACTGGCTGGTTGGTAGTGAGAAAGTAGCTCAGGTTAGCGGCTTCTTGTTGCCAAAAAATATGGGCACCGGCCTCTTGCAGGCGACGGGTAATGTGGGTTAAGCGCAGGTCGGATCCCGATACAGGCAGGTTGCGTTTAGTCAAAATGTAGGCCAGTGCCGACATGCCAATGCCCCCTATCCCAATGAAATGAAAGGGTCTGCCGGTAAAATCTACGGAAATCGGCATCGTTACACTCCTTACAACACCACACCACACCAAGTGTCAGGCGTAATCATAGCAAGAATTGCCGAATTGGCCTAAACATCGGTATTAGCCTAGCTGGACGGCAGTTCCAGCGTTTTTTTAGTTCTGATCCCTAAGGGGGATGTGCCGCGAACAATGCTTTGACTGGCTCCTGGGATGCCCCTGATCAGAGGTTTACTGACCATCGGTGGGAAAGAGCGGGCTGGGCAAAAGCGGGCTAATGCCCACTAATCTTCTCCTATTAATAAAGAGCTCATCAGGATGGCATATCAATTTTCTATGCGAAATGAGCGGTTAAAGTAGAAATACTTATGCTATTGCCTAGACTGATCCCCACAGGTGGCCATGGATGGGGCGATCGCCCCATCCATTCCATAGAGATATTAGGGTCTGTATTGAATCTAGAATAGATTCAGTTCAATAGCTAACCCCTATAAAGTGGATCATGCTTTGCGATATTATGGTGTCGTCTAAGAATAGATACCTAGTCCGACTACAACAGAGGGTTAAACGCAGTGGTTAGAGTAGCAATTAATGGTTTTGGCCGCATTGGCCGTAATTTTCTGCGCTGCTGGTTGACGCGCGAGAACAGCCAGCTTGAGGTGGTCGCTATTAACGATACGTCTGATCCTAAGACTAACTCCCACCTGCTGAAGTATGACTCGATGCTGGGTCGGCTAGATGCCGATGTCAGCGCTGGCGAAGACACCTTGATCGTCAACGGCAAGACTATTAAGTGCTACTCCGATCGCAACCCCAACAACCTGCCCTGGGCCGCTTGGGATATCGATCTAGTCATTGAGTCCACTGGGGTCTTCGTCAGCGAAGAGGGTGCCTCTCGCCACATCGAAGCGGGTGCCAAAAAAGTACTGATCACCGCACCGGGCAAGGGCGGCGGCATTGGCACCTACGTCATGGGCGTCAACGACAAAGAGTACACCCACGATCGCCACAACGTGGTCAGCAACGCTAGCTGTACCACCAACTGCCTGGCCCCCGTGGTCAAGGTGCTGCACGAGAACTTCGGCATCATCAAAGGCACCATGACCACTACCCACAGCTACACCGGCGACCAGCGGCTGCTCGATGCTAGCCACCGTGACTTGCGGCGGGCCCGTGCTGCGGCACTCAACATTGTGCCCACCACCACCGGGGCAGCTCAGGCTGTGGCCCTAGTGATTCCTGAAATGGCAGGCAAGCTAAACGGGATCGCCCTGCGCGTGCCCACCCCCAACGTGTCGGTGGTCGACCTAGTGGTTCAGGTGGAGAAGCCTGCGATCGCTGACCAGGTCAACCAGGCGCTGAAGTCTGCTGCCGAAGGCCCCATGAAGGGAATTTTGGCCTACAGCGACCTGCCTCTAGTTTCCATCGACTATCGCAAGACCGATGAGTCTTCGATCGTTGACTCTAGCCTGACCATGGTGATGGGCGGCGACATGGTGAAAGTGGTGGCCTGGTACGACAACGAGTGGGGCTATAGCCAGCGCGTCGTTGACTTGGCTGAGATGGTGGCTGCCAACTGGAAATAGGCGAACCACGGCCTGTTACTCCAGGCCATCGCCAAATAGTTTCAGTCAGTAGTTAGTAAAAGGGGGACGCAGGTTTGCGTCCCCCTTTTGTTTTCTTAGAGAGAAGATTTTAATCGTGGTGGACTACACCGAGGTTAGTTCGGGCCGCAGCACCGCCACCCGCGCTTCGCTGAGAGCAACATAGCTGCGCTTGAGGTCGTCGAGTAGAACAGCGGCTCCCTTGGTGTCGCCTAGGGAGCAGGCAATCGACAGGTGGTGCTGAAGGTGCACGATCGCCCGGTTGTGGTCGCCCATGGCAATGCTGGCCAGGGTGAGCTGGGTGAGAATGCGGCGGTTGGTGCGGTTGTCGGTAGATCCCTCGCCGCTTTCGCTGATGGCCAAAAAGCGCTCGTAGCAGTCGATGGCCTGGGGATGCTCCCGCAGGGTGAGATAGGTGTTGCCCAAGTTCTGCAGAATCTGAAGCTTGGTGCTGCGATCGCCCAGGCTAGTAGCCATCATTAGGCTGGCTTCATAGAGGGTCGCAGCCTGGCGGGTGAGGCCCTTGGCGCGATAGATCATAGCCAGGTTGTTGAGCGATCGCATTTCGCCAGGGCGATCGCCAGTTTTCTTCGCTAGGGTAAGGCTTTGGCCCATATACTCCAGCGCCCGCTGCAAATTGCCCATGTGACGGTAGCAGTTGCCCAGATGCCCCAAGGTCTGCTGCATGATGGCGTCGTCGCCCAGATCGCGAGCAATGCGCAGGCACTGCCGACCGTAGTCTGCTGCCCACAGGTAATCGGCCACTCGGTAATACAAACTGGCTAGAGTCAGCAACACCTTGGCCTGGCGCTCTTTGTCGCCTAGGTTGCGGTAGCTCTGAAGCGCCTGCTGCAACAGCGATAGGGCCGGAGTGTATTGCCCCTGCCGCAGATGGGCAAGCCCCTGCTTTAGCCACTGCGAAGCTTCCGCCGCCTGGCACTTGTGGTAGCCCTCAGCAATGCGCTCGGCCTGGGCTAGCAAAGATGGATCTCGGGGCACGCTCACCGTGGTCTCGTCAACGAGAATATAGGTGGGGCGAATGGGAGGCATAGAGGAAGTCATAGGCCGAAGCCGCAGTGCTGCGGTAGCGTTTAACGAAGTGTTTTCACGGTGGGAGAGTCGGGTAGATCGCGTTGTCTTAATCGTAGGTTTATACATCCTGAGTTGACACCGTGCTTTTACGACATCTTGCCTAGGGAAAACCTCACCGCCTGCGCAAATCAACTGAATCCAGGCTGTGTTTGTGGGAGCAGACGTATCGTTTTCTAACCTCCCTTAGCCAATAGGTGGCTGTGTGGCTCCAGGCTTTGATAAAGCGTTGTTGTGCGGCCTGTGATTCTACGGACTGCTGCCGATGCCTCCCAGGTGGGTGAAGACGTCTGCCACTGATTACACTGGAGAAGCCTTAATTTGTGTAACGTTGCCCGTGCCCTCCCTTCCCCTTCAGGATGAAACTCTGCTGTTTGAGCCCGTCACTCCCCAAGAGAACGCGCTGGCGGTGGTGTTTGCCTTTCCCAACGAGTACAGCGTGGGCATTACCAGTCTGGGTTATCAGGTGGTGTGGGCCACTCTGGCCCATCGGAGCGATGTTCAGGTGAGTCGGCTGTTTACCGATGGTCATGAGCCGCTGCCTGCAGTGGTGGATGTACTAGGTTTTTCACTGTCGTGGGAATTGGATTACGCCAACCTGCTGACGCTGCTAGAGCAGCTGGATATTCCGCTGTTTGCGGGCGATCGCACCGCTGACCACCCTCTGGTCTTTGGCGGCGGCCCGGTGCTCACCGCCAACCCCGAACCCTTTGCCGATTTCTTTGACGTGATCTTGCTGGGGGATGGCGAGACTCTATTAGATGACTTTTTTGATGCCCTGGTGGAGCTAAAATCTGCCTCCCGCTTTGAGACTCTGCGGCGCTTAGCCAGGGTACCGGGGGTCTACGTGCCATCGCTCTACACCGTCAGCTATGACGGCCCTACCGGCGATGTGCAGGCTATTCATCCCGTCGATGTCGATATTCCTGCTGCGGTGCAAAAGCAGACCTACCGAGGCAATGTGCTGTCGGCTTCGACCGTGGTTACTCCCCACGCCGCCTGGGAAAACATTTTTATGGTGGAGGTGGTGCGCAGCTGCCCGGAGATGTGCCGCTTTTGCCTAGCCAGCTACCTGACACTGCCCTTTCGCCCCGCCAGCCTGGAAGCATCCCTAATCCCCGCCATTGAGCGGGGGCTTGCTGTCACTAGCCGGCTGGGATTGCTGGGGGCTTCGGTGACTCAGCATCCAGAATTTGACACGCTGCTGGACTATTTAAATCGACCACAGTTTGACGATGTGCGGGTGAGTCTTTCCTCGGTGCGCACCAACACCGTTACCCCCAAGCTGGCTGAGACCCTAACTCGCCATGACAGCCGCTCGATCACCATCGCGATCGAGAGTGGGTCCGAGCGGGTGCGCCAGATCGTCAACAAAAAGCTTGAAACCGATGACATCGAGCACGCTGCCGTCAACGCCAAAGCTGGTGGCCTCAGCGCCATGAAGCTCTATGGCATGGCGGGCATACCCGGCGAGACCATGGATGACCTGGAGCAAACCGTTGCCCTGATGCTGCGACTCAAGAAAGCTGCCCCTGGTCTACGGCTCACCTTCGGGTGCAGCACCTTTGTGCCCAAGGCCCATACCCCGTTTCAGTGGTGCGGGGTCAACCGCGAAGCCGAAAAGCGGCTCAAGTATCTGCAAAAGCACCTGCGCTCCAAAGGCATCGAATTTCGGCCTGAGAGCTACAACTGGTCGGTAATTCAGGCGTTGATTTCGCGGGGCGATCGCCGCCTTGGCCCCATTCTCGAACGCGTGCGCCACTATGGCGATAGCTTAGGCAGCTACCGCCGCGCCTTCAAAGACTTTCGGGGCCAGATTCCGCCGCTGGAATACTACGTCCACGAAGACTGGGATCTCGATCGCCCCCTGCCGTGGGATCACCTGCTGGGACCTTTGCCCAAGGCCACTCTACAAAAGCACTTTGACTCGGCCGGGGTAGGCGCGATCGCGGTCTAAGGCAATTTCTGAAAAACTGTTTCCCAACGGTAAGCACTGCTCACCCTACGGTGGCTACTCCGCTCTACCCATCCACCCATCCACCCGCCCACTCATCTACTACCGGCAGCCCAAACTATCCCTGGTCGCCACCCCAGTGGTTTCATTCACCCCGTCGGCGTGCTTGCACATCTGCGCGGTCTGAAAGCGATCGACAATCGCCCCGGAGAAATCGGCCCCGGTGATATTGGCATCGCCAAAGCTGCTGCTGGTGAGCAGCGCGTCGATGAAGAGGGCATTGGAAAGATCAGCGCCGTCAAAAATGACGCGATCGGCAAAGGTGCCCGTCAGGTTGGCTCCGGCCAGGTTGGCCCGTAAAAATGACGCCTTAGTGAGAATGGTTTTACTCAAGTCGGCTTTCTCAAAGTTGGCCTCCCGCATCTCTGCCGCCGCAAAGGAGGTGCCCGAAAGACTCTTGCCCGAGAAGTCGCGAAAACTGAGGTCGGTAAGGGTGTAATCGACTGTGTTCTCTTGGGCCTGGGCAGTAGGGACGACGCCGAGCCACCCAGCGAGCATGACGAGCAGGGCACAAACGACAGCAAAGGCTTGGGGGAGGGGAAGGAACATATCCGAGGCAACCGTAGGGGGGCAAAGGACGCTAGATCGTACCCATCGGATCTGCGATCTAGGGCTTAATGGGCACGCTGCGCTTTGCTCATCCTACAAAAGTTTTGAGGCAAAGTTTTGGGGCTGTGCCGCAGGGGAGTTGAGGCTGTCAAAGAATAGAATCCAAAGCCGTCTGTAGATGATCGGGCAGGCGGCGCAAAATTCGGCGGGTTTTGAAGTCTACTGGAACTAGCGTTACGGTGCCCTCGATGCAGGTCTCTTGAGTGGCGGCGTTTTGAATGTCGTAGTGCCAGAGGATGCGGACGCCCTTGGCAGGTTCAAGGCGGGCCTTGACCAGAGCGGTGTCGCCTAGGGTGAGCGATCGCCGATACTTTAACCCCAAATCGACCACTGGCAAATCCACCCCGGCCTTAACCCAGTCGGCAAAGGTGAGCCCGCAGTCGCTGAGGTAGTTCACCCGGGCTTCCTCCATCCAGGCAATGTAGGTACCGTGCCAGACAATGCCCGCGTAGTCGGTGTGGTGGGGCTGCACCATGACCCGGTGCTCATACCAGTGGGACTGTTCCATTAGGGGCCGCCAGCAGCGAGCAAACTCTACTACAAATTATGAATCGCGCCAAAATAGGCTCAAACCCGATGCCTATGATGATTGAGAACACCTTAGCTCAGTTTTATACCCCGTTGAGCCGGTGGTTGAGACGGGTGGGAGAAGGCCTCACCTCAAGATTTCTAAAGGGGCTTTGGCTCTGAATGACGTTCCCATCGTTCTCAACCCTTAAGCGCAACCATACGAGGACACCATGATCGAAAAAATTCTTTTGGCCAACTCCGGCACCGGCAACACCGAAGCCATGATGAAAGCCCTAATGGAGATTCCTTTAGTGCAGCGAGCTTCAGTAACGGTGCTCCACGTAGTGCCATCGCAGGTGTCTGCCGAAGCCATGGCCTCGAAGTGGGAGGCCGGTGGTCGCACCTTGGCCACCGCCATTACCAACCTCAACCTTGACCCCAGCCGAGTCAACGCCGTGCTGCGGGAGGGCGACCCCAAAGACGTGGTCATCCAGGTGGCTGATGAGGTCAATGCCGATCTGATCATCATGGGCTCGCGCGGGTTGCAAGGGCTCAAGGCGATTCTCGAAAATTCTGTCAGCCAGTATGTGTTTCAGCTATCGTCGCGGCCCATGCTGCTGGTCAAAGACGACCTCTACAGCATTCGCCCCATGAAGCGGGTCATGGTCGCCATGGATAAATCTGACTCGGCGCGCGAAGGGCTTAACATCGCTATTTCCCTGTTGCGCGATGTTAAGGGCGGTGAGCTTACCCTGGTGCACACGGTGTCTAGCCTCAAGACCAAGCCCTTTGACGTGGTCAGCACCGACCCCAACCAAGACCCCATTTTGACAGCAGCGGCAGCTGAAGCGAAGAAGTACGGTATTGCCTACAAGCTGTCGGCCCCCGAGGGCAAGCCGGGTCGCCGTATCTGTCAGCTGGCCGAAGAGCGCAATGTAGATCTGATCGTTCTGGGTTCTCCCGATCGCCGTCCCACCATTGCTAAGGGCCTGCCCGACCTAGACAAAGTGCTGGGCGAATCGTTGACCGACTTCGTGCGGGTGTACGCTCCTTGTCCGGTGCTATTAACTCGGATGGCAGCCAAATAACGGTTACCGTTGTGCCTCTGCCCTGGCGGCGGGGGTACTTGGGTATATTCCCGGATTGATCCTGAGAAGGGCATAACTTTGGGTAACTGCCTGTAAAAATTCGTAATGCAAACAGTTGTCAAATGGGTCTAAGTTAAACAAATGTGCCCTTTGTCATGGCATGTTACGGCTCTGATTGTGAGAAGCCGATCTGTCTGACCAAGCATTGTCTAACCGAAACTCCGTTTAAACCTCACCTTTTAATTCACCCTAGAGCGAGACAGTCAGCATGAGCAGTAACCTATCCACCGAGCTGCGCGAAGGCACCAAGAAAGCCCACACCATGGCCGAAAACATGGGCTTTGTGCGCTGCTTTTTGCGGGGTGTGGTTGAGAAGAACTCTTACCGCAAGCTGGTGGCCAACTTCTACTACGCCTATGCGGCGATGGAAGAAGAGCTAGAGCGTCACAAAGACCATCCGGTTGTCTCTAAGATTTACTTCCCTGAGCTACACCGCAAGGCATCTTTAGAGTCTGACCTGGCCTACTACTACGGCCCTAACTGGGCAAATGAAATTTCGATGACTCCTGGCGGCCAGCGCTACGTCGATCGCATCCGTGAAGTGGGCAACAACGCGCCTGAGCTGCTAGTGAGCCACTCCTACACTCGCTACATTGGCGATTTGTCGGGTGGGCAAATTCTCAAGGGTATTGCCCAGCGAGCGATGAACCTCTCTGAGGGCGAGGGTACGGCGTTCTACGAGTTCCCCGAAATTTCGGATGAGAAAGCGTTTAAGGCCAAGTATCGTGAGTCGATGGATGCGGCCCCGGTGGATGATGCCATGGTTGCCCGCATTGTCGAAGAGGCCAACGATGCCTTTGGCGTCAACATGCAGATGTTCCAGGAGCTGGAAGGTAACTTGATCAAGGCGATCGGTCAAATGCTGTTTAATACGCTGACCAGCCGTCGTCGTCGGGGCAGCACTGAGCTGGCGACCGCCGAGTAGAATCGTAGAATCTCCGGTTTATTCCAAACTGTTGGTTTCTGTTTTCAACTACCGTATTGAGGAAGTGACTCACCGTCGCTTCCTCAATTTTTTGGGGCATATGCTGTAGGGTGCATAACGCCTAGGCGAGGCTTTGCCAACGCGCAGCAATGCACCATTAAGTTGGTGGAGAGCAATTGGTCTTAAAGCTAGATCTACCGCTGGGGGCGTTTCGATTGCCCCCAGACCCCGTCGACCAGGGCCGTACCGCCGCCCTGAACCCAACGGAAAGGATCGATTTGTCATTGGTTTAAAACTCTGTATTGCCAATCAGCTGATTCGCAGCTCTGGTCAGTACTGTAGGGTGGGCAGTGCCCACCTTCTGAAAAGGTATTTTTAAGAGAATCCTATAGCTGGGCAGAGGAAGGTAGCTGAGGTTGGCAATGAAGGTGGCAGCAACGTTTTTACGGAACTTGGCCTACGGCTGGAGCTGGGGGCAAGCTGGTTTGGTTGCTCTCAGCGGGGTATTGATGGCTTTGGCGCTGCCGCCGTGGAGCCTTTGGCCGCTGGCTTGGGTAGGGTTGGTGCCGCTGTGGTGGGTCGTGTTGAGAACGCCGCAGATGGGGTTGGCAACAGCCTACGGGCTGCTGTGGGGGTTGGTGTACTACGGCATTTCGCTGGCGTGGATTACCCACCTGCACCCGCTGATGTGGATGGGGGTGCCCTGGGGCAGTAGCGTGGCGATCGCCCTCTCCTCCTGGCTCTTTATCGTCTTCTGGGGTTCCGTCTGCATTGCTGTCTGGGGTGGGGCGATTGCCTGGGCGGCCCATCGCTGGCCTCACCGCCGATTCTGGCTGGTGCTTGCTGGGACTGCACTCTGGTGCGCTCTCGAAGCCCTGCGCAACCACAGTCCCCTCGACTGGTCGCCCCTCAGCCTCACCCAAAGTCCCAACAACCTGTGGATTGTGCACCTGTCTCGTCTGTCGGGGCCGGGAGCCATCACTGCCATTCTGGTTGCCACCAACGGCCTCCTCGCCCTCGCCTTTTCCCCAGTCCCCAAGCTACTGGGCAGCCCTTCCCCATCCACCCATCCACCCATCCACCCATCTACCCGACGCCCCCTTGCCCTCGCCGCAATCGCGCTGGTACTGCTAGGTCATACCCTCGGCGCTATCCTCTATGCCCGCACAGAGGCCGTTCCCACCAGCCAGTCCATCTCATTGGGACTCATTCAGGGCAATGTACCTACCCGCGAAAAGCTGACGCCCCAGGGGGTCAGTCAGGCGCTAGAGGGCTACACCAGCGGCTACCGTTCCCTGGTGGCCCAAGGGGTAGATGCGGTGGTGACACCAGAAGGGGCGCTGCCGCAGCTGTGGAATGCGAATACGCCCCAAATTGCAGCCATCATTCGCACGGTGGAGCAAGCTGGGGTGCCCCTGTGGTTGGGTACGTTTGCGCCGGTGCCGGTGGAGGGGCGATCGCAGTACACCCAGACCCTGCTCGAGCTGCGCCCCGACGGCCAAACCTACGGGCGCTACAACAAAGTACAGCTCGTGCCCCTAGGAGAATATGTGCCCTTTGAGGCGGTGCTGGACCGCCTCATCAGTCGCCTGTCGCCGCTCGATAGCTACCTGGTGCCAGGGGCATCTGACCAGCGGTTTGAAACCAGCGTTGGCCAGGGCATTGTTGGTGTGTGTTATGAGTCGGCCTACAGCCGTCTGTTTCGCCCACAGGTGGGAAACGGCGGCGAGTTCATCGTCACCGCCTCTAACAACGACCCCTACCCGGTGTGGATGATGAAGCAGCACCACGGATTTGATGCGCTGCGGGCGGTGGAGAGCGATCGCTGGGCGCTGCGCGTCACCAACACTGGACTCTCTGGCCTGGTCGACAACCACGGTCGCACCCTCTGGCTGGGGGAGCCCCACATCTATCTCACTCACCGCGCTACCCTCGATCGCCGCCAAACTCTCACTCCCTACATTCGCTGGGGCGACTGGCTGACGCCGTTGCTGTTGGGCTTGACCCTGGTGCTGGGATGGCGCGATCGCCGCTGATATCAATTTTGAGTTTTGAATTATCCCCTTAACTCAAAATTCAGCACTCAAAATTCAACACTCAAACCTTTCCGGCCTGAGGCCTAAAGAAATCGAGCGTCGCTAATAAGGCCCCGCCGACAATCAGCGCACAGGCTAATCCCACCACCGCTGTGGCCTCTGCTCGACCGAAGGCGATCAGCAGCAGTGTCGAGAGCAAGGGAGCCGCATAGGAGAGTGCCCCCAGCACGTGAATATTGCCGCGCTTCACGCCATAATCCCAGGTGAAGAAGGCCAGCCCCACCGGCCCTAGCCCCAGGGCAAGGATGGCGACCCATTCCCACCCTGCCGGGGCCACCGTTGTTTCAAATAGAGCGTGGCAGATCCAAGCCAGCAGGGCTGTGGCTCCGCAAAAGCCCCCTACGGCATTGGTCGGAATTGCCCCAAAGTATCGAGAGAGAATGGAGTAGCCCGACCAGGTGAGAGCGCAGACCAAGGCCGCCAGATACCCAGTGGTGTATTGGGCATCAAAGCTGAAGCCCTGGCCCTTGGTGACGAGCAAACCCGCGCCAAGAAAGCCTGCGATCGCCCCCGCCCCGTGAAACCACCGTAGCCGCTCACCCGGCAGCAACGCCGAAAAAAACACAATCAGCAGCGGCCACAGGTAGGCGATCAGGCTCGCCTCCACCGCTGGGGCGTGGCGCAGCGCCATGAAATAGAAGAAGTGGTAGCCAAACAGCCCGCCAATGCCCAAGGCCCAAACTTGCCAGGGTAGCCGCAGGTGGCGCAGCACATTGCCCCCCGACCGAGCCCAGGCGGCCAGGCCAATGACGAATGCGATCGTAAACGCCATCGCCGTCAGCTGAAAGGGCGGCACCGTGCCGCTCAGGTCAGTCAGCAGGGCCAGGGTAGCCCACATGAGCACCGCCGAGAATCCGATGATGGTCGGCTGTCGTTGGTTTTGGGCTGGCTCCACAATGCTCTCCTTTTCCTAAGCCTTAGCTGTGTATTGTAGAGAGGCCGCTGCCCTAAACAGCCTCAGTGCAAAAGTTGTCGATCACGAGGCCCAAGATGGAGCCAAACCAACCCCTGTTGGCGGTTAAAAATCTAAGTCGTCAACTGTTGGAGCGGCGGCTGTGGCGCGGAGTAAGTTTCGAGTTGACAGCTGGCGATTGCGTGGGTCTGGTTGCCCCTTCCGGCGCGGGCAAAACATTGCTGATGCGCAACCTGACGCTGCTCGACCCAATTCAACAAGGGGAAGTCAGGTTTGAGGGCAAAACTCCGTCTGAGTGGGGGCTACCCGCCTACCGTAGTCAGGTGATGATGGTGCCCCAGCGCGCGGTCGCCCTCGACGGCACCGTACAAGACAACCTCACTCAGGTGTTTGACCTCGACATTTATCGCCAGCGCCGCTTTGACCCGACTATCCTTCGGACCTGGCTGCAAAAGCTTGGACGTGGCCCAGACTTTCTAAACTTGCAGGGCGCTCGGCTCTCCGGCGGCGAAGCGCAAATTATGGCCCTGTTGCGCGCCTTACAGCTCAGTCCCCGGGTGCTCTTGCTGGATGAACCGACAGCATCCCTCGATGCCGCGACCACAGCCCAGGTTGAATCCCTACTGCGCGACTGGCTTCAGCATCCCGGCCGCGCCTGCCTACTCACCAGCCACGACATCGAGCAAATTCGTCGAGTTACCGATCGCCAGCTCAACCTAGGGGAATTTGTGTAAGCGGCTGTAGGGTGTAAGGTGCAAGGTGCAAGGTGCGGCCCTGAATCCTATACCCCGCTTCCCGGCCTATGGAAACCGATTACATTGCCATTAGTTACGGGCAGCTGGCGCTGGCGGCTCTATTGATTGTGGTGAATGTGGGGCTGTCGGCGGTGTTGCGGCTCGGGCTGGGTCAGTCGCTGCTGATCGCTGCCCTGCGCATGGTGGTGCAGCTGTTGTTGATTGGCTTTGTGCTGGAGTGGCTGTTTACCCAAGACAATGCCCTGGTCATTTTGGCGATCGCGCTGGTGATGACGGCGATCGCGGGTATCGCCGCCGTCAACCGCACCCAGCGCCGCTTTGTGGGCGTCTACTGGCACAGCCTGCTGTCGGTGCTGGCCTCCTCCTCCTTGGTGACGGGCTTCGCGATGGTCGGCATTATTCGGGTACAGCCCTGGTACGACCCGCAGTACCTGATCCCGTTACTGGGCATGGTGCTGGGTAACACTCTCAACGGCATTTCCCTAGGGCTAGACCGCTTTATGGAAGGGCTGGTGACCCAGCGCGACCAGGTCGAGACCCTGCTGGCCTTGGGGGCCACCCGGTGGGAAGCCGCCCATCCCCAAGTTCGCAACGCCATTCGCGTCGGCATGATACCCACCATCAACTCGATGATGGTGATGGGCTTGGTCAGCCTGCCGGGCATGATGACCGGCCAAATTTTGGCTGGAGCCAACCCCATCGACGCCGTGCGCTACCAGATCGTGATTATATTTATGATCGCCGCCGGAGCCGCCCTGGGGATCTTTGGCGTAGTGCTGCTGGCCTATCGCCGCCTGCTCAGCCCCGACCACCAGCTCCGGCTCGACTATCTAGAAAAAGCTAAGCAGTAGCCACTAAAGGCGATCGCCCAAGCAGTTTGTAGCCAAGGGCTTTGCCCGTTTCAAGGCAAATGTGCAAAATCTGTTTGGCAAAACGGAAGGGTTTTACTTAGGGGATGTAGAGCGATCGCCTCCAAGCCGCGCTGGCCGGCTGCGATGCCCTGGTAATTCTCACCAACGCCATGCTCCACATGAAATTTGAGTTCGACAACGAGTGAAGCTCTGAAGGCAATCTTGAGGGTTACGCTCAAAATGTTGAGTTTCAAGCACCTCAGCCATATCTTTGAGACTAGTACGCCTCCACCCAACCCAAATTTTTTACAACGTTGACGACTTCCTACCGCGAGTTTGAGCGGCTCTGTGAGCGAGACTCGCCAAACGCGATTGGTAGTAATTAGAAGGATTTGTATAAAGAGGTAATTTAGGCTGCGATCGCCGCCTAATCCCCAACCCCCTAACCATACAGCCCTGCCACCAGCTGCTTTTTAGCTGTCGAACTCAGGTTTCAAATGAATATTTTCAGCGCTACCTAATCTCCTTACTAATGCGGCTACAGCCATAGCTCCAATTCTTAGAATTAGCTGAACAGAATTACCTAAATCTCCTGCGGGGTAGTTTAATAAACCTAGCCTATATCCAGAGGAGAAGCTGGCTCTGGGAAATCCGCTAATACCGCGTGGGGCTAGTGCATCTATCAGTAACTTGCAGGTCTGCTATGGGGTTTCAAGGCTTAGGTGTTGCTGTCGTAGCCGGGCTAATTCAGAGTATTTTAGGCGCTGGATTGGCGACGGCGATCGCTCCAGAACCATCGGCTTTGGGGCCACCGGTCATCCGAGCTGAAGCTGGCGATCGCTTAGATTCAGCCCCCCTCGGTCCTGCCCCCGGAGCCGGTTCTTCTACCGCTCCCATTGAAGTGAAAACCATTTTGGTAGAGGGCAGCACAGTTTTTAGCCCTAGGGTTTTGGCCGAGGCCGTGGTCCCCTTTGAGGGGCGTGCCCTAACGCTAGAAGAACTCCAAGCCGCTGCCAATGCCGTTACCCAGCTGTATTTAAATGCTGGCTACATTACCTCTGAAGCGGTGCTGCCGCCCCAGCCGGTGCAGGAGGGAGTGGTCAGGCTTCAGGTGGTAGAGGGCGGGCTAGAGGAGATTCGCGTCGTGGGCACCGATCGCCTGGTGAGCTATGTGCAGCAGCGCATCGCCCTAGCGGGCACTCGCCCGCTGAACCAAAACCAGCTGGAAGGTCAGCTTCAGCTACTCCAGCGCGACCCTCTGTTTGACAATGTGGAAGCCAGCTTGCGTCAGGGCCAGGAGGCCGATGGCAGCATTCTGACGGTGCAGGTGACCGAAGCGCCTCCAGTCAGCGGCAGCTTGGCTATCGATACCCTGTCGCCCCGCAGCGTCGGTGAGTTTCGCACCGGCGGCACATTGCAGTACAACAACTTGGCCGGGTGGGGCGATCGCCTGGTGGCCTCGGCCTATCGCTCTACCACCGGGGGCTCCTACGCCTACGAGCTGTCTTATCTGGTGCCCCTCAACCCCAAGGAAGGCACTCTGCTGCTGCGAGCCACCCCCAGCAGCTACAGCATCACCGACCCCACCGACCCCACCTTTGGGCTGGAGCCCCGCGGCTCTACCGATAGCTATGAAATCCAGTACCGCCAGCCCCTAATTCGCACCCTCCGGGAAGAACTGGCGCTGTCTGCCGGGTTTCGCTATCGCAACGGCTCTACTCTGCTGGGCGGCGTAATTACGCCGCCCACGGTAACCAGTGTGGTTAGCTTTGGCCAAGACTACCTGCGGCGCGACCCTAGCGGCGCCTGGGGATTGCAGTCTCAGTTTCGCCTAGGTACGGGGTTATTTGGGGCCACCCTGTTGCCAGACCCCAGCCCCAGCGGCGAATTTTTTAGCTGGCAGGGGCAGGTCCAGCGCTTGCAAGTGCTGGGGCCCAACCACCAGCTGCTGGTGCGGGGGGCGGTGCAGCTTGCCTCCAGCAGCCTGCTGGGCTCAGAGCAGTTTTTTATTGGTGGGGCCCAGTCGGTGCGGGGCTACTACCAAAATGGGCGCTTTGGCGACAACGGTCTGCGCCTGGCGGTAGAAGACCAAATCACGCTGCTGCGCGACGAGAATCAGTCGGCGCTGCTCAGCCTCAGCCCATTTTTGGACCTGGGCTACGTGTGGGCCCATAACCGAGACTTTCGGGCTACTAACCAAAACTTTCTGCTGGGCACGGGGCTAGGGGTGATGATGACGCCCGTGGAGAACGTGGATGCCCGAGTTGATTTTGGCATTCCCCTAATTGCGCTGGACGAGCTGGCCAGCGATCGCCCCTCGGGCCTCAGAGTCTACTTCGATGTGCGCTACCGGTTTTAACTATGCAGCTCCAAGATGCGTTTATTTCCTACGGGCGGCCCGACAGCAAAGACTTTGCGGTGGCGCTATGCCAGCGGCTAATTGACCTAGGCTACCGGGTTTGGCTGGATCAAACCGACATTCCCTTTGCGGTCAACTACCAGACCCACATCGACAGAAGCATTGAAAAATCCCACAACCTAATTTTTATCATCAGCCCTCACTCGGTCAACTCGCCCTACTGCACCGAGGAGATTGAGCAGGCCCTGCGCTACAACAAGCGGATTATTCCCCTCATGCATGTGGGGCAGATTTCCCGCGAGACCTGGCAGCGGCGTCACCCAAAGGGTACTGAAGCCGACTGGATCGACTACCAGACCAAGGGGCTGCATTCTGCCAGCCGCAACATTCACCCCGGAATTGCCAAGCTCAACCGCATCAGCTGCCGCGACGGCCTAGATGACCCCAACCAGTACCTAGCCCAGCTAGTGCAAACCCTGGAAGACCGCAAGGTCCTTGTTCACCAGCATACCCAGTACCTGATGGCGGCCCTGACCTGGGTGCAAAACCAGCGGCAGTCGCGCTATTTGCTGATTGGAGCAGTTCGGGAGGCCGCCGAAGCCTGGCTCAAACAGGCCTTTGAGGACGAGCCGCCCTTTTGCCAACCCACCAACCTCCACGGGGAGTTTGTTACCAGCAGCACCAAGTACGCCGATAGCCGTTTGGCGCAGGTCTTTCTCTGCTACGACGAAGCTGGGATTGCCGAGATTGATGGGGCAAAACCGTCCTCCCGTCCCGAGGATACGCCCGACTTGCCAGCACCTTCGACCCAGCTCAGCAGCCGGTTGCGGTATTACCTGATGCGGGCCGGGTTTACCGTGTGGGATTGGCAGCAGGATTTAGCGACGGGCGATCGCATTCAAACCGCCATTGCCCAGGGTATAGAAGGGGCCGATAATTTTGTGTTTTTGCTCTCTGCCTACTCGGCGAGTTCAGCTCGCTGTTTAAGCGAACTCACCTACGCCCTCAGCCTCAGCAAGCGAGTGATTCCGGTGCTAACCGAAGACCTGGCGTCGGAGGTACTGCCAGCAGTGCTACAGAATGTGCAACTGCTCGACATCCGCGCCCAGGAGTATTTAGGCGCTCAGATCGGCAGTCGCCAGCTAATCGCGACCCTGCGCCAAGATGCCGCCTACCTGCGCATTCACAAGCTGCTGCTGGTTGCCGCTCTCAAATGGGAGCGGCAGCGTCGCAACCCCAGCGTGTTGCTGCGGGGCGGAGAACTGCGCCAAGCCCAAAACTGGCTCAAAGCGGCCCAAACCCGACCCCGCTACGCCCCGGTTGAGATCCAAGCCCAGTTTGTCTCCGAGAGCCTGACTCAGCCTGCCACCCAGACCCTTGACGTTTTCTTGATTGCCGACCCCGCCGATTTAGACTTTGCCCGCCGCCTCAACGCCACCCTGCAACTGCAAAGCAAAAGCACCTGGTTTGACCAATCCATCCGGGTAGACACCAGCAATGAGCTGGCTATGGTCAACGAAGCACTAGAAAATGCCCAGAACTGTCTGGTGGTCGTGTCTGCCCACTGCCTAAAAAATCCGAGTTGCCTGGCCGATTTGGGCTACGCCAAGACTCTGCAAAAACGGATCGTTGCGGTATCGGATGGGTCAGTGGCTCGGGGTAACTTGCCCCCCACCCTAGTCGATTGCCCTTGGGTCAATTTTCAAGCCCACGACGGCGACTACTCCTCTAATTTTGGCGAGCTGTACCGCATTCTAGAGAGCGACGCCGTCCATGTGGATCGGCACACTCGACTGCTGGTGCGGGCTCTGGAGTGGGACAATGCTGGGCGCGAACCCAGCCTGCTGCTGCGGGGGCGAGCCCTTGACCAGGCCAATGACTGGCTGGCCCAGGCCGCCGGGAAAGTGCCGGTACCAAATCAGGCGCAGCTCGATTACCTGGTTGCCAGCCGCCAGCTCCCGTTCCGGAAGGTGAAGCTGCGCTCTGTGGGTCTAGTGAGCCTAGCTGTCACTCTGGTAGTAGCGGCCCTGCGGCTGGTCGGAGCCCTACAGCCGCTGGAACTCGCCACCTACGATGCCCTAATGCGCCGCCGCCCCAGCGAACCTCAGGATTCGCACTTGCTGATTGTGACTGTGGACGAAGCCAGCGGCGACTGGCTGCGCGAGCAGGTGAAGCAGGGTCGCTACCCGCCGGGGTTGGGCACCATTCCCGATCGGGCGCTAGCGGAGGTGCTGGCCACCCTCTCGGCCTTCAACCCAGCGGCGATTGGTCTGGATTTCTACCGCGATTTTGCTGCTGACCCTGCCCTGGCGGCCCAACTGCGCCAGAGCGACACCCTTTTTGGCATTTGCAAAGCCACCTACGAGGACACCGGGGTGGATCAGCCCCCGGAACTGCCCAGCCGCCAGGTTGGGTTCAACGATTTTGCGATCGATGCAAACAATTTCGTCCGCCGCCACTACCTGAAACATCAGGCCGACCCCCCCACCTGTGATACCGCTGAGGCCTTTAGCCTACGCCTGGTTCGCCAGTACCTAGAGGGGCAGGGCGTTCCCTTTACCGATCCCTTCCTGCCCAATGGGGGCATTCAAGACATGACCTTGGGCCCAGTGCGGGTGCCTCAGCTGTGGGCCGGTGGCATTCTGACCAGCCAGGCTGGGGGCTATACTCCCCTTCGGCCCGACACCTTCAACGGCTACCAGACGATGGTGAACTATCGCACCTACGCTGGCGACCCCAACCGGTTTGCCCCCCAGGTAACGTTCCAAGCGGTGATGATGGGGCAAGTTGACCCCGCTCTGGTGACCGGGCGAATTGTGCTGATCGGCTATAGAGACCTCACCGATCGCAATGCCGACTCGTACAATACGCCCCAAGGTGAACTGCCGGGAGTAGTGGTCCACGGGCAGATGATTAGCCAGCTAGTGAATGCGGCTCTGGAGAATCGCGCCCTGATCTGGTGGTGGCCCGTCTGGGCCGAAACTCCGTGGATTGGCTTGTGGGCCTTGATCGGAGGTCTAGTAGCCCGTCAGATCGCACGACCCTGGGTACTCATCATGGGCGCAGCGGCGTCCATGACGCTGCTGGTAAGCCTTAGCTACGCAGTCCTGGTCTTAGCCGGTGGCTGGCTACCGCTGATCCCGGCTCTGGTGGCGGGGTTTGGTACGGCAGGGCTGGTGGAATATTTGAGCCGTCGAGTTCGTAATCCGTAGTGAGAAAATGTTGGGTTTTGAATTCGGGCCTTCAACTCGAAACTCAACATTCAAAGCTTCCCTTCCTCCTGAAACGTTACTCCTGATTTAAAGCAATGACTTTCTTCCTGAACCATCCTGCTAAATCTGCCCTCAGACCCCGGCTCCTCCTGGCTGGGCTGCTGGGGATGGCGCTGCTGGTGCTGCCGACCCCAGAGCTTGCCCAAGCCGGGGTGTTTGACTTTTTGGTGGGCGGGCGAGAAAACCGAGGGGGGCGGGCCTCTAACCGTCAGCAGGGCGGCGGCGTGCGTTCGGGTCGCCTAGTCGGTGGGTTTGATGCCACGGTGCCCTACATCATTACCCCTCGCAACACCTTTCAAACCAGCGATCAGTTCACCATTCGATGGAATCCGGTAGCAGGAGCCGAGCGCTACACCGTACGGCTCTGGCAGTGGCAAGACGCCAACGGCGGGCGGGAGCGGGTGGTGTGGGAGACCACCACCCCTGAGTCATCCGTGCTCTACGAGGGCGATCCGCCCCTGGCCCCAGAGCTGTTCTACTCCGTGGAGGTAATTACCGACCAGGGAGTGTCTTCCGATTCAGACGCGGGCTGCGCAATCGCCGGGTTTGCGGTGCTGTTTCCTGAGACGCGATCGCGCCTTGAGGCCGATCTGGCCAGCCTTAACGACTTGACTCTCTCTCCCGAAGAGCAGGCCCTGGCCACTGCCCAGATCTACCTGGCCTACCAAATGCTCAATGCCGCCATCGATAGCCTGGCGGCCCAGGCTGCCCTGGTCCCGACTGCCACCCTGGCACTAGCCCTGGGCGACCTCTACAGCTTTGCCGGGCTCAACAGCCTGGCCGCCGAGCAATACACCCTGGCTCTAGAGCTGGCTGGTGACGACAACCTTTGGCAGGCAATCGCCTTGGAGGGGCTGGGGGAACTGGAGGTAGTGCAAAACAATTTGGCTGCTGCACTGCCCCAGCTGCGGCAGGCCCAGCTGAGCTATGCCCTGGCCAACAACAGCACCAGGGCCAACCAGCTCAAACGCCGCATTGAGCTGCTCGAAAAAGCCCAGCAGCTCAATATTGCCCCCACCGACACCCCCGACCTTTGTACCGCCCCCATCCAATAGGGCTACCCACCCCTCCACTCATCCACCCATCTACCACCGCCCCCATGCGCTCTCTGCTTCTTCCCGCCCTGCTCTGGGCCACGCTCACCGTCCCCGCCTGGGCCCAGTCGATCATCCCTGCCGCCGATGGCACCGGCACCCTGGTCATGCCCGACGGCTCCACCTACCAAATTACCGGCGGCACTCTGTCGGGGGATGGAGCTAACCTGTTCCACAGTTTTGAGCAGTTTGGCCTCACCGCCACCGAGGTAGCCAACTTTTTGGCCGACCCCACGGTGCAAAACATTTTGGGCCGAGTAGTGGGGGGCAATGCCTCGGTAATTAATGGCCTGCTACAGGTCAGCGGCAGTAGCGCCAACCTCTACCTGCTCAACCCGGCGGGTATTTTGTTTGGCCCCAATTCAGCGCTGAATCTGGATGGCTCGTTTGCCGCCACTACCGCCAGCGGCGTAGGGTTTGAGGAAAACTGGCTGCAGGCCATGGGCGACACCAACTATGCCGCCCTCACTGGCAACCCCACGGCCTTTGCCTTTGGCAACGAGCCCGGTGCCCTGATTAACCTGAGCAACCTGGCGGTGAACCCAGGGGAGGTGATCACCCTAGCCAGCGGCTCTGTGATTAACCTGGGCACCCTCACCGCCCCTGGTGGGCAAATCATTGTTTTGGCCGTACCGGGGGAAAACCGGGTCAGCATTCGCCCGGAAGGGGCTATTCTCAGCCTGGAGCTGGCTACCCTGCCAGAAGAGGCGCTACCCACCGCGCCCCTGCCCTTTTCGCCGCTGGATATTCCCTCGCTGCTGCGGGCGGGTGGGCCGGAGGTAGCCACAGGCATTATCACCAACCCCGACGGCACCGTTAGCCTAACGGGCTCAGCGACGACGTTGCCCACGTCTCCCGGCACGGCCCTGGTATCGGGAACATTAGACGTGGCGGGGGAAACGGGCGGTGAAGTGCAGGTTTTGGGCGATCGCATCGCCGTCACCGCCGCCACTATCGATGCTTCGGGTACCCAGGGCGGCGGCACGGTGCTGGTAGGGGGCGACTACCAGGGGAGTGGCACGACTCCGACCAGCGATCGCACCTACGTCGATGCCACTTCCACCCTCACGGCCGATGCCTTAGCAACCGGCGACGGCGGCGAGGTGATTGTTTGGGCCGACCAGGGCACCCAGTTCGACGGCACCATTACCGCACACGGCGGGGCAGCGGCGGGCGATGGCGGCCTTGTGGAAGTGTCTGGGCGCGACACTCTGGCCTTTAAAGGCACGGTGGATGTCAGCACCGCCCAGGGTGAGTGGGGCACCCTGCTGCTCGACCCCACCAACATCACCATTAGTGCCGCCGTCAGCAGCCCTGGAGTTGAAGATCCTGGCGGTCTGCCCGATATTCTGGCGACAGATTTACCCGGGGACGTGACGATCAACGCCACCCTCCTACAAAACCAGACAGGCAACATCATTTTAGAAGCCACCGACAACATCACCATCGACAATGGCCTGTCGCTAAACTTTGTGCCCGGTGGCTCGATCACCTTTACCGCTGATACCAATATTGACGGAGTAGGCGATTTCACGATGGATCAGACCCAAGCTATCAATGCCCAAGGAACTGCTGGGGCAGACGGCAGGGATGTAACCATTACAGCGGTGAACATTACCACTGGGGCGGTCAATACCACTTCGGCGGGGGGCACGGCAGGGAATGTTGACCTTACAGCGACCAACAGCGGGGGGATCTCGGCGGGCAATATTGTTGCGGGCTCAGTGTTCGCTATCTCCAATGGGGCGACACCCTTTAACTTCGGTGACATATCTGCCACTAATTCAATTCTTCTAGGCAAACCGACCGGCAGCCTAATTATAGGCAATCTATCGGCAACCACTGGCAACATTGGAGTGGGAACTACTGGTGGCGGAGGCATTAACGTCGATATTGGCAATGCCACCGCTGGTACATCAATCAACTTAGACGCTGGGATTGGTGGCACTATTACCACCGGCGATCTCTCTGCTGGCACTCAAGTCAATGCCTCTACTGGGGTAGGTGGTAACCTGACTACCGGTGCGATCTCCTCAGGGCCAGGGGTGTCTGGCCTCAGCATCAACCTTGAGGCCGATGAAATAGATTTCTTGGGTGGAGTCGGTACTATACGAGCCCCAGGCCAATTGCTGATTCAAACGGCTGACCTGAGCCAAGCTATTGCAGTCGGTGGCGCTGCCGATAGTGGCGCTGGAACGTTAGATCTTACAGCTACAGACCTGGCTGCCTTCGCCAACGGCTTTAGCAGCATCACCATTGGACGACCAGACAACGCCGGGGACATCAACCTCGCTGGCGATGTTACCTTTAGCGACCCGACTACCCTGCAAACCCTGGGCAGCATTGATACTACAGGTACTATGCTCAATGGCGTTGATGATGCCAGCCTAAACCTATTGGCGGGGTCAGGGGTAGATATTGGCGAGATCAATACAGTGGGCAGGTCGATCGTCATTGAGGGCGATCGCATTGGCAATAGTGAAGGCAGTGTGACAGTGGGTCAACCCATCACCACAGGCGGAGGAGATATCACCATCACCGGGGCCAGCACCGGGTTTACCATTTTTAGCACTGGTCGTGCCATTTTTATCGACAGCCAGGGCGCCATCAATAGCCAGGGAGGAAACATTTCCCTCACGGGCACCACCACCACGGCGGCTGAAGGAATTATCAGCTTTGCGCCCATCACTTCTGGCGGTGGGGATATTGTCTTGACGGGTAGTAGTTTTGGTGGCGGTGACGGAGTTAACCTGAGCTTTCTGACGAATAGCGTTGACTCTGGAGGTGGAGATATCACCATCACCGGCACCGGACTCAATACTGGCATTACTATCTCTAGCGGCGTTACGGTTGCAGCTGGGACGGGGAATGTTACTCTAAACGCTAATGACCTCTGGTTGGAAGGACTGATTAGCGGCAGCGGCAGTCTACAAATTCAGCTTCTGACGCCTTCCTTTCCCATTACTCTGGGCGGCACAGGTGACCCCATTAGAACAACATTCTTGAACCAGAATGAGATTAACCAGATAGGCAACGGCTTTAGCAATCGCACCATTGGGCAGGTGGGCAATACTGGCCCCATTACCCTAGAGTCCTTTACCCTCAGCAGCCCCCTCACCATTGTAGGCGGTGTACTAACTGGGCCAGGCCAAGATACAGCCTTTACTACTGCTCCAGACAGCAGCCTGGAGGTTGGGGGCTTTGGGGCAACTCTGCGCCTGCTCAACCCCACCGAGATCAGAGGTGGCAGCGGTGTGGCTAACACTGTGCTGGGCGGCGACGGCGACGACACCTTTACCGTCATTGGTGATGGCACCGCCCAGGTTGGAAATATTACCTTCTCGAACATCAGCGCCTTCGACGGCGGTGCAGGCTCTGACACACTAGCGGGCACCGGTGCCAATGACTACTTTGTGGTGAATAGCAGCAACGGCGGCTACACCCTGAATTCTAGTTTTCTTCAGGATATTAACTTTACTAACGTTGAAGCGATCGCCGCTGGGGGCGGGGCGCAGGACGTAGTTGAACTGGTGAGTGTACCCCTAGATCTGGCCGTCAGCGGCGACACGCTGTTCGTGACGAGTCAGGGCAGCGTAACGATTAATGCCAACGTGACCACTCCCGGCGATTTGATCGTATCTGCCAGCGCAGGCGATGTTGCTCAAACCGGTGGCCAGGTGACGGTGGGGGGCAGTACTAGCCTAGATGCCCCTGGCAATATTACCCTCGACGGCAGCAACGATTTTAATGCTGTGACCGTCACCAGCGGCCAGAATGTTACCCTGCGCGATCGCAACAGCCTCCAGCTCAACGAGCTGGTGTTTTCGGGCGGGTTGCAGGTAACGGCGGGCGGTAACCTCGCCGCCACAACCAACCTACAGCCCGGGAGCAGTACGTCGCCCATGGGCCTGTTCGCTACCGACAGTAGCCTGTTCGCTGCCGATAGCAGTATTCTCGCTACCGACAGTTTGGCAGGCATTAGCCTAACCAGTGGTGGCAGCCTGACTACCGCCAATATCGTCACCTTCGGCGGCCCCATCGCTCTCCAAGCTGGCGGAGCGATCACTAGCGGCAACCTCGATAGCAGCGGCAGCAATGGTGGCGCTGTGCGCTTGCAGGCGGGCGATTCCATTCAGGTTAATAGCATTAACGCCCAGGGCACCACCAGCGGCGGCACGATTACCGCCCTTACCCCCAGTACTTTCCGGGTTGTGGGCAGTTTTACCGACCAAAACGCGGTGACCGCCAGCCTCTCCACTGTGGGGGGCAGCCAGGGAGGTGAAATTCTGCTGGGCTATGGGGCTTCTACCTTTATCCTGGGCGATCCCAGCTTTAACGGCACCCTGGCGGCAATCACCACGGGCGATGTCACCCTGCTGCCCGATGTGGCTAACCCCATTCTGGGCAGCCGCATTTTTGGCCGCGGTCTGCCCGGTCAAATACAGTTCATTTCCTTTGGCGACATTCCGGTTGAGATCGAGCCCCCGCCTGATGAAATTGATCCCGTCCCCGATCCCCAGCGCGACCTGGAGACTATCGAAGAGAATGCCCCAGTATTCTTAACCAGTGCCGGAGACGTACTGGGACAAGAGCAGCTCAGCGAGGCCGAAGACTCGGCCAGTGGCGATTTTGCGGGCTACTTCGGCGATCTGATTAAATCGCCGCGATCGGTCAACCTTCAGCAGGCAAGGGCCACCCTGCGCGACATTGCGGCCCAGACGGGGGAAATGCCTGCGTTTATGTACGTGCGGCTGAACCGCGACGCTAAACCGGGGGAGGGAGGCGTTGAGCTGCTGTTGATAACCGCTGAGGGTGAACCCAGCCAGGTCAGGGTGCTCAACACCACTGCCGAGGAAGTGCTCAAAACCCAGGAGCAGCTGCGACGGCAGTTGACCAACCCCAGCTTGACCAACAACACCGCTTACTTAACGGCGGCCCAGCAGCTCTACGGTTGGCTAATCGCCCCCATCGAAGCGGAGCTGAAAGCGGTTGGAGTGACCAATATCGGGTTTGTCATGGATGCGGGTCTGCGCACCCTGCCTCTGGCGGCCCTCCACAATGGGGAGCGGTTTTTAATTGAAGACTACAGCCTGGGCCTGATTCCCAGCCTGGGGCTGATCGACCCTACCTACGTTGACCTCAATCGGCAAAACTCAACGCTGCTGGTGTCGGGGGCGTCGCAGTTTATCAACCAGCCGCCGCTGCTGGCCGCCGAGGTGGAAATGCAGACTCTGCAGTCTCTCTGGCCTAGTACTAAGGTGGCCGAAACCCGCTTTACGGTGAGCAATCTTCAGCGCGATCGCCGCCAAGCCCAAATTATTCACATGGCCACCCATGCTCAGTTTCTGCGCGGCGCTCCCAATAATTCTTACCTACAGTTCTTCGATAGCCGCCTGCGCCTTAACCAGGTGCCCGAGCTGGGCTGGTTTGACCCCCAGGTGGAGCTAGTTACTCTCAGCGCCTGCCAAACCGCCATAGGCAATGCCGATGCCGAACTGGGCTTTGCCGGGTTTGCTCTGCTGGCCGGAGCTAAATCGGCCTTGGCCAGTCTGTGGAAAGTGAACGACGAAGCCACCGCTGGACTGATGATCACGTTTTATCAATCCCTTGACCAAGAGGCGATTAAGGCAGAAGCCCTGCGCGAGGCCCAGCTGGCAATGGTGCGCGGCCAGGTTTATACCGAAAATGGCCAGCTGATCTGGCCTAGTGGGTCTTTGGCCCTGCCCCCCGACCTGGTGATAGACGGCCGACAAGACCTGAGTCATCCTTTCTACTGGGCAGCCTTTACCATGGTAGGCAGCCCGTGGTAGACAACCCTTGATAAACAATAGGTAAACGTCAGGGTAACGATCGGACGGCATAATCTTCTACGAAATCATCCACCAGCAACCTCTATGACCAATCCCCTCCACGTATTAGTGACTGGTGCCACAGGGCGCACGGGAGCGATCGCTGTTCAAAAACTTCAGCAGCGGCCAGAGCAGTTTGTGGTCAAAGGGTTTGCCCGCTCTGAGGCGAAGGTGCAAGAACTGTTTGGCACAACGGAGGGGTTTGAGCTGGGGGATGTGAGCGATCGCGATCGCCTCCGAACCGCGCTGGCCGATTGCGATGCCCTAGTGATTCTCACCAGCGCTATCCCCCAAATGAAAGCTCCGCCAGAGCCGGGACAGCGGCCCGAGTTTACCTATCCCGAGGGGGGAACGCCCGAGCAGGTTGACTACCACGGCCAGATAAACCAGATCGAGGCTGCTAAAGCCGCCGGAGTAAAGCACATCGTTCTAGTCGGTTCCATGGGTGGCACCAATGAGCAACACCCCCTCAACCGCATGGCCAACGGCAACATTCTGATCTGGAAGCGCAAGGCAGAAGCCTATTTGATCGACTCTGGCCTCGACTACACCATCATTCGGGCGGGGGGGCTGCAAGATCAGCCGGGCGGCCAGCGAGAGCTGATTGTCGGCAAAGATGACCAGCTGCTAGCCAATCCTCCTGACGGCATTTCCACCTCCATTCCCCGCGCTGATGTGGCAGAGGTGGTGGTGCAAGCGTTGCTAGCGCCCACCGCCCGCAATAAAGCCTTTGACGTGATCTCTAAACCAGAGGGCACGCCCAGAGCTGTAGTTACCACAGATTTTGACGCTCTCTTTGCCCAAGCCACCCCAGGCCTGTAGCAAGACTCAAGCTGTGAGGTTAGACGCAGTTTCGGCCAGCTTGCGCTCACGCACAAACATAAATAAAGCAAAGCCAAAGGCAAAGGAGATCGCAAACATCAGGACAATGTAAATGCTCCAGAGCCTGAGTTTCAGCCGCCGCCCCTCTGACCAGATAAACGTGATTACCAGCAACAGCGCAATGGTGAGATCTACAGCGACAAAGCTAGAGGCCGGGTTAGCCCAAACCTGCTCGATAAAGGCAGACAGGTCAAAATTTATCAGGTTGGTGGCGGTAAACTCACCCTTAGTGGCAATGGTGAACTGGACCAGGTAGTAGTTCGTCCAGATAAAGCCGATCAGGGTCAGTGCGGCATAAATAGCTTGACGAATGAGAGTTCCGGACATGGGTAAGACTCAGTAAGCTTGGCCTATTCATTGCCCCAAGCGATAGCTTTAACAGGGCTGTTGGGCGAATTCTATCAACTGCCGGAGTCAGGCCATGGGGTCTTAAACCGAATCCTGTATGGTTACAGCCATTTTGTAGGGGCATTGCAGTGCAATGCCCCTATGAGATCCCTGTTTGGAATCGGGGTTTCTCAAAGCGGATTTTGTATTAGACGTAGGCTATGTGTGTGATCGCTACTCTGAAAGGCGGCAGCGGCTAAAATCGATCTGTGGCCCAGTGGAATATTGCACTAGAGTTCGCCCAGCAGACAGAGCCGCACTGCTGGTGGCATAGGTTTCGCCATCGGTGAGGCTCGATAGCTCAGGCGTTATTACCCAGCAGCAGAAGCCCGTCGAATGCTGATAAGTCACAGCCACAAGCCAGTCAGCTAGGGCAATTAGAGTGTTGAGTTGTTCAGGTGCCATAACTAACCTCCTCCATCGGTTTGGGAGGCTTAACTACAGGAAGACCGAGTTCAGCATTATTGGACGAACTAAGTAACTACCTATTGCGATCTAGGTCAATTGTACTATACTAGTTATCTGAAGACAACTGTTCCGGGGTTCAGGCGTCTTGTCCTAAAGCATTGAGGCGACTATGGCGGCAAAGAAAGGCGGAAGCAAAGAGCAAACCGAAAAGGAAAAAGCCCTCACGCTGGTGCTGGGCCAGATTGAGCGCAACTTTGGCAAAGGCTCCATCATGCGCCTAGGCGATGCTGCCCGCATGAAGGTTGAAACAATTCCCACTGGCGCACTAACCCTCGACCTAGCCCTAGGCGGCGGCCTGCCCAAGGGACGCGTCATTGAAATTTATGGCCCTGAGAGCTCAGGCAAAACTACCGTGGCCCTGCATGTGCTGGCCGAAGTGCAGAAAATGGGTGGAGTCGCGGCTTTTGTCGACGCTGAGCATGCCCTCGACCCGATCTATGCCGCTGCTCTGGGTGTCAACGTCGAAGAACTGCTGGTATCCCAGCCCGATACGGGTGAAATGGGGCTTGAGGTAGTGGATCAGCTGGTGCGATCGTCCGCCATTGACGTCGTAGTGGTTGACTCCGTAGCTGCCTTGGTACCCCGAGCTGAGATTGAAGGCGAAATGGGCGATGCCCACGTGGGCCTTCAGGCCCGATTGATGAGCCAGGCTCTGCGGAAGATCACCGGCAGCATCGGCAAGTCGCAATGCACAGTCATCTTCTTGAACCAGCTGCGGCAGAAGATCGGCATCTCCTACGGCAACCCCGAAGTCACCACCGGGGGCAATGCCCTCAAGTTCTACGCCTCGGTGCGCCTCGATATTCGTCGTATTCAAACCCTGAAGAAGGGCACTGAAGAATACGGCATTCGCGCCAAGGTCAAGGTCGCCAAAAACAAGGTAGCCCCACCCTTCCGCATTGGCGAATTTGACATTCTCTTTGGCCAGGGCATCTCGACTATGGGCTGC